>NZ_VBTO01000001.1:0-100603 GCF_013277615.1 Pseudomonas sp. MS19
CTCTTCAGTTCAATACTGCAATTAGGTTTTGAGAAAACCTTATAAACTTGGCTCAGCAATCGCAAAACTTACAAATTAATGTAAGGTAACTCTCGAATTAACGAGTGTTGCTTTGTGATGCTGATAATCTGTTGACTATCAGTCTTACCTCACAAGCACCCACACGAATTGCTTGATTCAGTTGTTAAAGAGCGGTTGGTTAAGTCTTTCGTCTCAACCGAGGCGCGCATTCTACAGCAGCCTCATGTTCTGTCAAGCTGTTTTTCGAAGAATTTCTTCAATCTACTCAACCACTTGCGCTTCCGATCAAACCAGCTTCTCGTCAGCGGGAGGCGCATTCTACAGCGTTCAAACTCGCTGTCAACACCTCGTTTTTTACCGCTTTCGATCACCGTGGCGATCACTCTAAAAGGCTTTCAAACCACCCTTCAGAGCCCGGCGCATTCTACACAGCTTTCGCTGTTTTGCAACCCCTCTTTTTAAGCTAACTTCTTGTTTTCTAAGAAGTTTTCCGAGAGGTCGACGCCGGAAGAGGTGCGCATTATAGGCACCTCAGTTTTGCCGTCAAGGGTTTTATTCGGCTTTCAGGCTAATCCGTGCAAATGACTTCTTGCCGGCCTGGCAAACATGAGTTGCGCCAAGCTTGAACAGGAAGGAGCGATCTACGACCTGACCATCAACACGCACACCGCCAGAACCCAACAAGTCACGCGCTACTGCCGCGTTCTTTACCAGACCCGCCTTATTAAGGAGAGCGGCAATCGGCATGTCTTCGCTCGCAGCCAATTCGACCTCAGGAAGATCTTCCGGCAGCTCGCCATCCTTCATGCGGTTACCCGCAGAGCGATGAGCGTTTGCAGCAGCCTCTTCTCCGTGGAAGCGCGCAACGATTTCTTCTGCCAGCTTGATTTTGATGTCGCGCGGATTCGCACCGTTTTCGACATCCAGCTTGAACTGATTGATTTCATCCATTGAGCGGAAGCTGAGCAGCTCGAAGTAACGCCACATCAACGAGTCAGGCATCGACACCAGCTTGTTATAGATAGTGCCCGGTGCTTCCTGAATACCGATGTAGTTGCCCAGCGACTTGGACATCTTCTTCACACCGTCCAGACCTTCAAGCAACGGCATGGTCACGATGCACTGCGAAGACTGGCCGTAAGAGCGCTGCAATTCGCGCCCCATCAGCAGGTTGAACTTCTGATCGGTACCGCCCAACTCGACATCAGCCTGCAACGCCACAGAGTCATAACCCTGCACCAGCGGGTAGAGGAACTCGTGAATCGCAATCGGCTGATTGGTGGTGTAGCGCTTATTAAAGTCATCACGCTCAAGCATGCGCGCAACGGTGTATTGCGACGCCAGCTTGATGAAGTCCGCAGGCGTGAGCGTCTCCATCCAGGTGGAGTTGAAGGCAACCTCGGTCTTGGCCGGGTCCAGAATCTTGAACACCTGCGCCTTATATGTCTCAGCGTTGGCCAAAACCTGCTCGCGCGTCAACGGAGGGCGCGTAGCGCTCTTGCCGCTCGGGTCGCCGATCATGCCGGTGAAGTCACCGATCAGGAAGATCACCTGATGCCCCAACTCCTGGAATTGACGCAGCTTATTAATAAGCACCGTATGCCCCAGGTGCAGATCAGGTGCCGTTGGGTCGAAGCCCGCTTTAATGCGCAACGGCTGACCGCGCTTGAGCTTTTCGACCAGCTCGGACTCAACCAAAACCTCTTCTGCGCCGCGCTTTATCAGCGCCAGCTGCTCTTCAACCGACTTCATGGCAGGACTCTTAATCACTCAAAACGAAAGGGAACCAACGATACAAGATAACGGACAAATAACAAGTTTTGCCAACAGCTAGTCAGTCTGCGGCGTGATAGCACTGTAACAGGGTTGCCTCACAGGCATTTTGGTTATATTTTATACAGTTAGTGCATATTCATCATGTAATTCATCTTTTCCATATTTTTCTTTTCATCTCTTCAAAGTCAAAAGTAGCCATATGACCCATAAAATAAGCACGGCGCCACCCCTGTACCCCAAAACCCACATTTTGGCTGCCAGCGGTGTCGCCGCTGTGCTGAGCCTCGCCTTGTTAGTGTTCCCCACACGTGAAGTAGAAGCCAAGAAGACCTACCTGGGCCTTGAACTAGACGCCCCAACAGAACAACTGCTTAATAATGAAGACCTGCCGGAAAAGCTTGAGGCCCCAATCCTCGCCTCGCCTTTCGCGCAGATAGAAGGCGATTCAGCAGACGCAAAAGAAGTCGCCCTCAAGGAAATCACTCCAGAGCCGCCTGAAGACCCCACGCAAAAATCCATCACCGTTGCAAGTGGCGATACCCTTTCGACCATCTTCGAAAAAGTTGGCCTGCCAAACAGCACGCTGCATGACGTGCTGCAAAGCGATAAGAACGCCAAACGTTTCGCCAAGCTGAAAGTAGGCCAGACCCTTGATTTCAAACTGACCGAAGACGGCCAGCTCGAAAGCATCGAGTGCCAGGTAAGCCAACTCGAAACCATCCGCATGGAGAAGAGCACGGATGGCTACGCCTTCAAGCGCGATATGCTCAAGCCGGAAGTCCAGTCCGCCTATGCCCACGGTGTAATCACCGACTCGCTGTTTGCCTCAGCCCGTCGCGGCGGCCTTTCGCACAACCTGACCATGGAACTGGCGAATATTTTCGGCTACGACATCGACTTCGCGATGGACATTCGCAAAGGCGATGAGTTTGAAGTGATTTACGAGAACAAAGTGGTAGACGGTAAGAAAGTCGGCACCGGACATATCCTCTCGGCACGCTTCAAAAACCGCGGCAAAACCTACACGGCTGTTCGTTATACCAACCAGCAAGGCAACACCACCTATTACACAGCCGATGGCGGCAGCATGCGTAAGGCCTTCATCCGCACGCCAGTTGACTTCGCCCGCATCAGCTCGCGCTTTTCCAACGGTCGCCGCCATCCCATTCTGAACAAGATCCGCGCCCACAAAGGCGTCGATTACGCAGCCCCCCGTGGCACCCCGATCAAAGCGACTGGCGATGGCAAGATTGTCCTTGCAGGTCGTCGTGGCGGTTACGGTAATGCTGTAATCATTCAGCACGGCCAACGCTACCGCACGCTTTACGGCCACATGCAGGGTTTTGCCAAAGGTATTCGTACTGGCGGCTCGGTCAAGCAGGGTCAAATCATCGGCTATATCGGCACAACCGGCCTATCTACCGGCCCACACCTGCACTATGAGTTCCAAGTGAACGGTGTACACGTCGACCCGCTCAGCCAAAAGCTGCCGATGGCAGACCCGATTGCCAAAAAAGAGAAGACACGTTTCATGAAGGTCAGCCAACCGTTAATGGCGATGATGAACAAAGAGCACGAAACCATGCTCGCGCTTAACAAGCGTTAAGTTCATGCACCGCTATTTCGGGGTCATGTCGGGCACCAGCCTCGACGGCCTGGACATTGCCCTGATCGAACAGGGCAATTCCACTCGCTTAGTTGCCACCCACTACATCCCGATGCCGAGTCAACTGCGCGCAGACATTCTTGCTCTGTGCGCAAGCGGCCCGGATGAACTGGCCAGAGCGGCACTCGCCGAACAACAGTGGGCCCAGCTTGCAGCGCAAGGCATTGGCGCAATACTCCACGAGCAGAACCTGAACCCTGAAGATATCCGCGCCATCGGCAGCCACGGCCAGACCGTGCGCCACGAACCGGCACGCGGCTTCACAGTTCAGATCAGTAACGCTCCACTGCTTGCAGAGCTGACCGGTATTTGCGTGGTCAGCGATTTTCGCCGGCGCGATGTCGGCGCTGGCGGTCAGGGCGCTCCTTTGGTGCCGGCCTTTCATGAGGCGGTGTTCAATGCGGCGGGCGGTTTGCGCGCAGTTCTCAACATCGGCGGTTTCAGCAACCTGACGCTGCTGGCACCTGACGCCGAGGTTCGAGGCTTTGATTGCGGCCCCGGCAATGTTTTGCTCGACGCTTGGATTGGCCGCCATCAGAACGCCAGTTACGATCAGGAAGGCAACTGGGCGGCCACAGGACAAGTGCAAGCGCAGTTGCTCGACGCCTTTTTGCAGGACAGCTTCTTTGCCACCCAAGGCCCCAAAAGCACCGGCCGTGAGCTGTTCAATATCGAGTGGTTAGATCAGCACTTGAGCAGACTGCCATCCTTTCGCCCTGAAGATGTGCAAGCCACACTGCTTGAGCTCACCGCACAAACCATCGCCAAAGCCTTGCTCAACGCGCAGGCTAAAACCGAGCAATTACTGGTTTGCGGCGGCGGCGCGCGTAACATCACGCTGATGAACCGCCTTGCAGCCTTGCTACCAGATTGCAGCGTTTGCGCGACCGATACCCACGGCGTTCCTGCTGACTGGGTCGAGGCGATGGCCTTTGCCTGGCTCGCCCATTGCTGCCTGGAAGGCATACCCGCAAACCGCCCAAGCGTTACCGGCGCCAAAGGCTTGCGGATACTCGGCGCCATCCACCCAGCCTGAGCCTTATTACCCCACATACAAAAACGCCGCACTCATGAGCGCGGCGTTTTTGGTGTGACACAAGCAAGCATAATCAGATCGAGAATGAAGAACCGCAGCCGCACGTAGTGGTTGCATTCGGGTTATTGATCACGAAACGTGAGCCTTCCAACCCTTCTTGGTAATCCACTTCGGCACCTGCCAGGTATTGAAAACTCATCGGATCAACTACCAGGCTAACGCCTTCGCGTTCAATGATGGTGTCATCATCTGCGACTTCTTCATCAAAGGTGAAGCCATACTGGAAACCAGAGCAGCCGCCACCTGTAACGAATACGCGCAACTTCAGACGAGGATTTCCCTCCTCATCGACCAGGCTCTTCACCTTGCTCGCTGCACCTTGGGTAAACAGCATTGCTGTAGGGGTGAAGGTTTCGACGCTCATGCTGACTATCTCCCGGCGCCAGGCGCCATACTGCATTGATGCCGTGCATTATCCGCTTACCCTACAAATGCGGTCAACTATTCTGCGATTTCTAGGCTCTCGGGTAATTCCAACGGCTTTACATGTTCTTTCAGATGGCAAAGATTACCTTCGATTTGGGCGCCCATTGCCATCTCCATCAGACCATAATAGAGATTACCGCATACGCGTGCACGCGCGCCGAGCTCGAGATGCTCGCTGGCATAAACATCGCCAATCACTTCACCGTCAATAACTATATGGGGGGCGCGAACCTCACCTTCAACCTTGCCTTCAACACTGACGCGGATCATTCCCTCAGTAGTCAGTAGATTCCCTTCTACCCGACCATCAACCTGAACAGCTCCCATAAAGCGCATTTCGCCAGACAACGATGCACCCGCGGCTATGAGGCTGGTTTTGCCAGTAAATCGCTGCACGTCAACCTTCTTCTTTTCTTTGTTCCACATGTGGGCCACTTACTCTTAATCGATCCATTTGAATGTGCGTTCCAAAGGTTTCTCACCTTTGACTTCGGCGCGCACTCGAACCTGAGCGGGCACGAAGCCTTCAGGTATCTCCAACTCGGCGAAGCGTCCTGCCTCGGGAATTGACTTAAAGTGTTTGAAGGTGAAGGGCAACGACTTGCCGTCGAACTGCCCCGCCGCCTCTGTCGTCAGCTCGGACAATTCAAGCTTGGCAGACTTGCCAGCCTGCTTGCCCTCAACCGTAATCCGCAGTTGGCCGCTTAAGGGTTTGTCATCCTTACCCACCCGACTGAGGAGTATCTTGTAGCGATAATTGCGTGGCTTTTCCGTGGACTGCAGCTCAAAGGTGCCAATTCGCAAGCCGTCTTGGCGACTATTGGGCGCCAGCACTCCTTTATAGGAAGCCAAATCCTGCTGCAGTTTAAAAATCTGCTCTTCAAGAAGCTTTATCGACAAGCGACTTTGCTCATTGGCCTGCAACGCAACCGTTTCGCCACTGGCCGCTCTGGCCAGGCTCTGCTTCAACTGCTCGATCTCGGCGTCTTGCTGTGCAACCCGCTCTTGCAGCGGTTTTACCTGATCGCTCAGGGCCTGCATTTGCTCGTCATGCCAATAGGCGCCGACCATGAATGCAGCCGGAATCGCCAGCAGCGCAACCGTTAGCGCAACGCGCAAGCGCCCGGTACGACGGGCGCCACGCGGATGAACCTCCCAGCCTGCCATCAGGGCAACATGGCCGCATGCGCAAGGCCGGCATTCTCTTCCAGGCCAAACAGAATGTTCATGTTCTGCACGGCTTGACCAGAAGCGCCTTTGACCAGATTGTCGATGACCGACAAGATCACCACCAAGTCACCATCTTGCGGACGATGCACGGCGATGCGGCAAACGTTGGCACCACGCACGCTGCGTGTTTCCGGATGGCTGCCAGCTGGCATCACATCCACGAAGGGCTCATTGGCATAACGCTTTTCATACAGCGCCTGCAGATCTACCGAACGGTCGACCACGGTTGCGTACAGCGTCGCGTGAATACCGCGAATCATCGGCGTAAGGTGCGGTACGAATGTCAAACCAACCTCATGCCCCGCAGCGCGGCGCAGGCCCTGACGAATTTCCGGCAAGTGACGGTGACCTTTGACACCGTAAGCCTTCATGCTTTCGCCCGCCTCGCTGAACAGCGAGCCAACACTGGCGCCACGCCCTGCTCCGCTGACGCCGGATTTGCAGTCGGCAATCAACCGATCGGTATCAGCAAGCCCTGCTTCAAGCAGCGGCAGCAAACCCAACTGAGCCGCCGTCGGGTAGCAGCCAGGCACCGCAATCAAACGAGCTTGCTTGATCGCGTCACGATTGACTTCCGGCAGGCCATAAACCGCCTCACCCAAAAGCTCAGGAGCGCCATGCGGTTGGCCGTACCATTTGGCCCACTCATCGGCATCGGCCAGACGGAAATCTGCAGACAAATCGATAACCTTGGTGCCAGTGGCCAGCAAGTCAGCAGCCAGTGCGTGCGCTACGCCATGCGGGGTTGCGAAGAACACCACATCACAGGCGCCCAGCGTGGCGACGTCCGGCACACTGAACGCAAGCGTTGGATAATGGCCGCGCAAGTTCGGGTACATCTCGTCCACTCGCATACCGGCTTCGGAGCGCGAAGTAATGACTTCAACCTGGGCCTGCGGGTGCTGCGCCAACAGACGTAACAGCTCGACGCCGGTGTATCCGGTTCCACCTACAATCCCAACCTTGATCATTGCTTGCCCCTTACGATAGCGCTGAAAAGATGCTGATGATAAGGCCGCAGCCGCCGCGGGCCAACCGCCATTGATGACGGATGCTGTACAGGCCTCTACTATCTGCCTATCTATTTGCCAAGGTGTTACCCAATGCTCTATTTGTGGCTCAAAGCTCTGCACATTATTGCGCTGGTCTGCTGGTTTGCCGGACTGTTTTATTTGCCACGCCTGTTCGTCTATCACGCCATGAGCGACGACCAGATCAGCCGCGACCGTTTCTGCACCATGGAGCGCAAGCTGTATCGCGGCATCATGACCCCTTCGATGATCGCAACCGTGCTGCTGGGCATCGGCCTTATCAGCCTCAATCCTGGTTTCTACTTTAGTCAGGGCTGGATGCACGCCAAACTGAGCCTGGTCGTGTTACTAGTGATCTATCACTTCATGTGTGGCGCACAAATGAAACGTTTCGCACGTGGCGAAAATCAGCGCACCCATGTTTTTTACCGGTGGTTCAATGAAGCGCCGGTTCTGGTGCTGCTCGGTGTGGTAATCCTGGTTGTGGTGAAACCCTTCTAGGCCGCGTCGCGCTCATTAACCGCCGCCAAAGAGCAACTACTCACAGACATTGAAGGAAACTTTATGACTTTGCCCGCCTTGCTCGAAAACAAACTCCGTCTGCCTCTGGTCGCAGCGCCGATGTTTCTGGTGTCGAACCCGGATCTGGTGCTTGCCTGCTGCAAAAATGGTGTCGTTGGCAGCTTCCCCGCACTCAATCAGCGCGAAAGCTCCGGCTTCAAGCATTGGCTTGAGCAAATAGAAGCGGGCCTTACCCCAGACAGCGCGCCTTATGCGGTCAATCTGATTGTGCACAAGAGCAACCCACGGCTACAGGCTGATCTGGCCATCTGCATCGAACACCAGGTGCCCATCGTGATCACCAGCCTGGGCGCGGTCAAAGAGCTGGTAGATGCGGTGCATGAATATGGCGGCTTGGTTTTCCACGATGTCACCACGCGCCGTCACGCCGAGAAGGCTGCCGAGGCCGGCGTTGATGGATTGATTGCAGTGGCTGCCGGTGCGGGCGGGCATGCCGGGACCTGGAGCCCGTTTTCGCTGATCGCCGAGATTCGCCAGTTCTTCGATAAAACCCTGTTGCTTTCAGGCTGCCTCAATCATGGCCACGAAATCCTCGCCGCACAGTTGCTCGGCGCCGACCTGGCCTACATGGGCACCCGCTTTATTGCGACCACCGAAAGTGACGCGCAGCCTGAATACAAGCAGATGATTCTCGGCGCCAAAGCGGCAGACATTATCCATACCCCGGCGGTGTCCGGCGTACCCGCCAGTTTTATGCGCCAAAGCCTTGAACAAGCAGGTTTTGATCTCAACCAATTGCAGAACAAGGGTGAGATCAATTACGGGGAGAAACTCAAACCCATCAGCGATGAAGCAAAAGCCTGGAAAACCGTCTGGTCTGCTGGTCAGGGCGTTGGCGAAGTCAGCGATGTTCCTGACACCGCAGAATTGATTGCGCGACTGGACCGTGAATATCAAGCCGCGCTCAACCGTGCTCAGGCACTCAAGGCTGCGCACTGAAACTAACGACTTGAGTTGATGGCAATCTGCTACATTTTATCGGCTGCCGACAACCGTCCAGCGTTACAAACCAGCGGTGCCATTACCGCTGGTTTAGCATCAAGCAATCACATCAATAGAGTTCTGCCGCAGAGAAGGATGCTCTTATGAATCAAGCCCGTTATAAAATTGTTTTCAGCGGCGAGCTTATGCCTGACGCCGCGTTGGATACGGTGAAGGAAAACCTGGCCCGGCTGTTTAAAAGCGACGTCAGTAAAATCAATGACCTGTTCAGCGGCAGGAATGTCGCGATCAAACGTAATCTCGCCGAAAGCGAAGCTGATCAATACATCAGCGCCTTGCAGCGTGCCGGTGCAAGGGTCCGCAAAGAGCCTGAACTCAGCGAAAGCCTCAGTTTAATGGCAACCGATGATCATGGCGCGCCTGCAGCGACGGCCGAGTCAGCCGAGCAAATGACCTGCCCCAAATGCCAGCACGTTCAACCCAAAGCGGACGAGTGCAGCGCCTGCGGCATCATCATCGAGAAGTATATCGCCCGCCAGGCAACCCTGACCGACAGCGCCCCGGCGCAGAGTAGTGACGCCTCGGCAGTAGCGCCCGCCTCGCCTTACGCACCGCCAAAGGCCAACGTCAGTGACAACATGCCCGAGTTCGGCCAACTCAAAGCCTTCACCACCAATGGCCGGATTGGCCGTCTGCGTTATCTGGCCTGGACGCTGGTTATGCTGCTTGCCAGCACACCGCTGCTGGGTGTTGCGGCGGCAGGCTACGCCATCTCCGATCTGTTCGGCAGCCTGTTGGTTGTACTCGCGACTATTGCCGTGTTCGTAATCGCGATTCAGATAGGCGTGCAGCGCCTGCATGACATTGGCTGGTCTGGCTGGCTCTTGCTGATCAATATTGTGCCGGTGGTGGGCAGCGTGTTCGCCCTGCTGATGGTGGTAATGCCGGGTACCAATGGTGCCAATCGCTACGGTCCGATGCCGCCACCCAACAGTACCGCGGTTAAAGTACTGGCCTGCTTGTTCTTGCTGGTACCGTTGAGCGGCATTATTGCTGCCATCGCCATGCCAACTTTATTTTCCGCCTATGCGCCTTAATCGATAAGCTATGCACTGCCTCCATTTGGAGGGGGACGCCCCGAACAGGGTTAAACCAACTGCAACATGGAGACAGCATGACTCAGTACGCACTTGTTACAGGTGCATCCAGTGGTATTGGCCTGGCACTGGCCGAGGCGCTCGCAAGACGCGGGCGCAACTTGATTCTGGTGGCTCGCAAACGCCCCGCGCTTGAGAGTATCGCCAGCGAGCTGGCCATGCGTTTCTCGGTCGAGGTTCTGTTTCGCGTTTGCGACCTCAGCGAGCCACAACAAGTCACCGGCCTGCTATTCGAACTGGAAGAACAAAACCTGCGCATCGACCTGCTGGTCAACAATGCCGGCATCGGCACGGCTGGCGCGTTTGTCGCTCAGGACTGGCGCCGCGAGCAGCAACTGCTGGAGGTCAACGTACTGGCACTGGCGCGCCTGTGCCATTCCATTGGCAACATCATGGCCGGCCAGGGCAGCGGCCAGATACTCAATGTGGCATCAGTCGCCGCCTTCCAGCCGGGCGCGTGGATGAGCAACTATTACGCGAGCAAGGCTTACGTGCTGCACTTCTCCGAAGGCTTGCGCGAAGAGCTCAGCCGCTACGGCGTCAGCGTTTCAGTGCTGTGTCCCGGGCCGACCAAAAGCGCATTCTTTCGCAGCGCAGAGCTAGATATCAGCGGTATTGAAAACAGCAAGTTGATGATGAGCTGCGAAGAAGTAGCGCTGATTACCGTGAAGGCACTGGCAAAGCGCCGGACTATCATCATTCCGGGCTGGCGCAACCGGCTGCTGGCACTCTCGCCGCGCTTTGCCCCACGTTGGCTGGTGCGCAAGATCAGCGCGAAGATCAACCAGCGTGTCGGCAAGATCGCTTAGCGATACCACTCAACCATCGGCGCTCACCGTTCTGCCACGCGCCCAGTCACGCAGCGCCGTGATCTGCTCGGCCATCACCACCGAAAGCGGCGCGGTTGCCTGAATCGCCTGCACCAGCAGCGCCTGATCGACAGCGCGCTGCTGGGCTTGCGCCATATACAGCGCACTGACAATCACCTGCTCAATCTCGGCTCCGGAGAACCCAGCGCTGGCCGCAGCCAATGCGACCAAATCGAATTCAGCCGCCGCCAGTTCGCGACGCTGCAAATGGATGCTGAAAATCTGCTCGCGTATCGCACTGCTGGGCAGGTCGACAAAAAACACCTCATCAAACCGGCCTTTGCGCATCAGCTCCGGCGCCAGCTGGTCGATGGCATTGGCGGTCGCCACCATAAATACCGGCGCCGTGCGCTCCGCCATCCATGTCAGCAAAGTGCCCAATACCCGCTGGCTCACACCGCCATCGTTATCGCCGGTCGCCAGCCCCTTCTCTATTTCATCGACCCACAGAACGCAGGGTGACATTTGCTCGGCAAGCTTCAAGGCGTCGCGCAGATTACGCTCGGTCTCGCCAAAGAACTTGTTGTACAGCGCAGCAATATCCAGGCGCAGTAGCGGCATGCCCCACATACCCGCGACAGCTTTGGCGGCGAGGCTTTTACCGCTGCCTTGCACACCGAGCAGCATAATGCCCTTGGGTAAATCGGTGGCCGAGACGCTCAAAAATGCGCTTTGCCGGTCTGCCAGCCAACCCTTCAGATTGCTCAGACCGCCCACTTCGGCAAAACGTGCTGTCTCATACTCGAAACTCAATACACCATCAAGATCGAGCAGTTTGAATTTGGTCTTGTTCAGTGCGGGCAAGTCTTCCTGCGTAATCGCGCCGTCATCGCAAATCACATTCCGCGCCAACACGCGCGCTTCGGCATGGCTCATACCGCGCAGATTCTTCACCACCTGCTGCAAGGTTTTATTGTCGGTGCGCACCCGCACATTACGGTTGCGCTCGCTCCAGCTCGCCGCCTCCTCTCGCACGATCGCCAGCAACTCATCTTCCGAAGGCAAGGCCAAAGCAAATCTGGCGGCATAACGCTGCACTTCAGCGGGTAACTTACAGGCATGTGAAACCAGCACCAGCGTGGGTTTATGCGCGTCCTCGCTCATGGCGATTTCTTTGAGCAAGCGCACCAACTTGGGGTTATCGCTGAGAAAGGGATGCAGATCGCACATCACATAAAGGGTTGGCTGCACATCGGCCTTGATCAGCCGCAGCGCCGCTTCCGGCTCTGTACTGTTGTGCTGATCAGCGCCGTCCGCGCCAAAGCCAAGACGCTGTAAACCCTCGGTAACGGACCAAAGCACAATACTCAGCGCACGCCTGACGGCTAGACTGGTAAGGGTTTCAAGGACGCGACGCTCATCCCATGACTCGATCAAGATCAGTTTGACCTTGGAATCCAGAACTAAACCAAGGTCATGAATATCGTTTCTCAAGCTGAAATCCTTAGCTGGCGGTGGCTCGCACGTGCGATCTACACGACGGTTTAAACCCAAGTTGCTAACAGCCCGGGAGGTTTTTATGGACTGTCTGTTCTGCAAGATTGTCAGCGGCGACATCCCTGCGCAAAAGATCTATGAAGACGATCAGATACTCGCCTTCAACGATATTAGCCCGCAAGCGCCGGTGCACTTTCTGGTTATCCCGAAAAAGCATATCAGCACGCTCAATCATCTGACCGCAGATGATAAAGAGCTCGCCGGGCATATTCTCCTGACGGCTCAACATTTGGCAAAAGAGTCAGGGTGCGAAGCGGGCTTCAGGGTCGTGATGAACTGCGAAGAACACGGTGGCCAAACGGTTTACCACATTCATATGCACGTGCTCGGCAAGCGTCAAATGACCTGGCCACCGGGCTGATTGCTCAGCCAGGACCACGCCCACTCACGGGCAGGCGCTGATCTCGATCAAACCTGACGCGCGGGTTTAGAGTAAACTGTGCGCTGTTGTTTTCGTCGGAGATATTCTCATGGCCCAAATGCGTCACTACTCCCCAGTCGACCGCCTGCTGCTGCAAGCAGATACGGCGCTGCGCACGTTGTTGCCATTCAGTGGCCAGCCAAGCCGACCTTCACCCGCCATCGTGCAGCCCGAGGCAGAGCTTGATGCCGAGCAAACCCAGCATATTGCCGGGCTGATGCGCATCAATCACACCGGCGAGGTGTGTGCTCAGGCGTTGTATCAAGGCCAGGCATTAACCGCCAAACTGCCGCATGTGCGTGAAGCCATGGAGCAGGCCGCCGATGAGGAAATTGATCATCTGGCGTGGTGCGAGCAGAGAATCCGTCAACTGGGCAGCCACCCAAGCGTACTCAACCCGTTGTTTTACGGTTTGTCGTTTGGCATCGGCGCATTTGCAGGGCTGGTCAGTGACAAAGTCAGCTTAGGATTTGTTGCTGCCACTGAAAATCAGGTGGTGAAACACCTCGATGATCACCTGCAACAAATTCCCGCCACAGACGAGAAGTCTCGCGCCATTCTTGAACAGATGCGTGAAGATGAAGAGCATCACGCCTCAAGCGCAATCGAGGCCGGAGGCTTGCGCTTTCCTGCGCCGATAAAGCTGGGCATGTCCTTGTTATCCAAAGTGATGACCAAAAGCACTTACCGCATGTAATCATCGACGGGCTCAGGACTGCCTGAGCCCGCCCTGAAACTTCGTGAATTCTCGTAGTCTTTTTCCGCGCAACTGTTTCAGCCCGCCCTGCCCCCGCCAAACTCTCTACCATCGCCCCTGTTAATTATTACAGGAAGTTTCAACGTGTCTGTAAAACATATTCAGCAGAAACTATTCATCGCACTGCTTATCGCGATGCCTGTTCATGCACTCGCCAACGGCTGGAGCTACGTAGGCCAAAACGCACCAGAGCATTGGGCAGATATAGACCCGACAGGTGGCAGCGAGGCTTGTCTTGCTGGGGAGGCGCAATCACCCGTGGATGTAGATCTACACAAGCTCGCGCATCAACCCGGCTTAGCCAAAGACCTGACCATCAACTACCAACGCAGCGCGCTGCAGCTGGTCAATAACCGCCACTCGATCCAGGCTAACCTGCAACCAGGCAACTCTCTGATATTCAAGGGCAGTAGCTACAACCTTGTGCAGTTCCATTTTCATACGCCGAGCGAACACCAGTTCAATGACAAGAATTTCCCGATGGAAATGCACCTGGTCAATCAGGCTGAAGACGGACGACTGCTGGTAATGGCGGTGATGATCAAACAAGGTGAAGCCAACACTGAACTGGATCACCTGTGGAAAATGCTGCCACAAAAAGCCGGTCAGGCCTTCGACATCAGCGAGCCACTGGCACCTGACCTCGCGGCCATATTGCCGAGTAATAGCAAGCATTTGCTGTATACCGGCTCGCTGACAACACCGCCATGTACCGAGGGCGTACAGTGGGTGTTATTCGAGCAACCGATTGAGATGTCCGCCGCGCAGATCAAGGCATTTCAACAGCTATACGCCGACAACCACCGCCCGATAAAACCGCTCAACTCGCGCCAAGTGATTGAAGACTGATCGCTCCAGGGCTGCTGGCTGTCAACCTGAGTTATTCATGACCACAAAAAAACCCGCCGAAGCGGGTTTTTTATGTTGCTGCAATTACTTCCAGAGGTTGCGCGCGTAGAAAATCTCGAGCATCTCATGGCGAACACGGTCTTCGACCAGTTGACGCTGTTCAGGCGTCAGGCTGCTGGTCGCATCACCGAACAGGTAGTTGTCGAGGTCGAACTCTTTAAGCAGCATTTTGGTGTGAAACAGGTTCTCCTGATACACGTTAACGTCGGTCATTTGATACGCCGACTGCGTGTCTTCGGACAGGTAGTTCTGAATGGAATTGATCTCGTGATCGATGAAGTGCTTGTGGCCTTCAACATCACGGGTGAAACCGCGCACACGGTAGTCAACGGTGACGATATCCGAGTCAAACTGATGAATTAGATAGTTAAGTGCTTTCAGCGGCGAAATCACGCCACAGGTCGACACGTCGATATCGACACGGAAGGTCGCAATTCCATCTACCGGATGGATTTCCGGATAGGTATGGACGGTGATGTGGCTTTTATCCAGGTGCGCGAGAATAGTCTCTGGTAACGGACCAGGCGACTCCTCAATCTGGCTTTCTGTTGGCTCAACCGGCTGCTCGGAAATCAGGATGGTTACGCTGGCCCCTTGGGGGTCGTAATCCTGACGAGCGATGTTGAGGATGTTGGCACCGATAATGTCTACAACATCAGTGAGAATCTGCGTCAGGCGCTCAGCATCGTATTCCTGGTCGATGTACTGAACATAAGCCTGCTGGTCTTCTGGCGTTTCCGCGTAGCAGATGTCATAGATGTTGAAGCTCAAGGTCTTGGTCAGGTTATTGAACCCATGGAGCTTGAGTTTGCTTTTCACCGTTGTAGAACTCTCTTTATAAGCGGCAACGCCGCGTGGTCGAGCATGCCCGTCAACCGTGATGTTCCCGGTTGCGTAGGACGGTTTACACCTCTTCGCATTGCGATTTTGGTTATTGGTTCCAAGAGCGCGGCTGCGCTCAAAAGGGGCGCCATTATGCAGATTGATGCCCATGCCCGCTAGAGCATGCAGCATACAAATGATAAAGGGATTGCAGTGGCAAACATTTTGGCTGTTGCAGCCAGAATGGACTTACTCCGGAACAAACCAGGGACACTGGTTTATCCCGGAAAACACTTGTCTTTAGATTGGAATTAACCCAATTCGACGATCTCATAATCGTGGGTAATTTCAACACCGCCACGGCCGAGCATTATCGAGGCTGAGCAGTACTTCTCTGCTGACAGCTCAACGGCCCGCTTAACTTGCGCTTCTTTCAAGCCGCGACCTTTAACCACGAAGTGTAAATGGATCTTGGTGAACACTTTTGGCTCTTCGCTTGCACGCTCAGCCTCAAGAAAAGCCTCACAGCTTTCTACCGCTTGTCGCGATTTTTTTAGGATACTGACTACATCAAAGTTGCTGCAGCCACCCAAGCCGATCAACACCATTTCCATCGGACGCACGCCCAGATTACGTCCACCACTCTCTGGCGGGCCATCCATTACAACCGCGTGGCCACTGCCCGACTCGCCTATAAACAGGGCGTCTCCGGCCCATTGAATCCGCGCTTTCATTTGCAAGCCTCCGCTAGAAAAAGGGCCAGCAGCTTATCACAGGCAAGTCTGGGATAAGTTCCGTCGAAATAGCCGAGAAGTTGCAAATAAGGTGTTATCCAGGTCGCAAAACATTATCTCGCAACACTCTGCCTGTTAAGATGACGCCGGATTACTGGCACACTGAATGCGATTACTAATAAGAAAGCGTCTGTCGCACAGGCATAAATTTTTTAATTCGGGACTCGGGAATGGTCGCTATAACCCTTACACCTAAAATAAAGAATCTCGATAAGATCTTGGCACATTGCCATCGCCGTCGTTATACGGCAAAGAGCACGATCATCTATGCAGGTGATCGTAGCGAGACTCTATTCTTTATCGTCAAAGGCTCTGTCACCATCCTCATTGAAGATGACGACGGGCGCGAGATGATCATCGCCTATCTCAACAGCGGAGACTTCTTCGGAGAGATGGGTCTATTTGATAAAGTGGGCGCTGAAAAGGAACGCAGCGCTTGGGTAAGAGCTAAAACGGAATGCGAAGTTGCAGAACTCAGCTACACCAAATTCCGTGAATTGACGGAACAAGATCCAGACATCCTTTACGCACTCGGCAGCCAGATGGCTGAACGCTTGCGCGCCACAACTCGTAAGGTCGGTGATCTGGCCTTCCTTGATGTGACGGGTCGCGTTGCACGTACCCTGCTCGATCTGTGCAAACAACCGGATGCGATGACGCATCCGGATGGCATGCAGATCAAGATCACTCGTCAGGAGATTGGCCGCATTGTCGGTTGCTCACGCGAGATGGTCGGCCGGGTTCTCAAGTCGCTTGAGGAACAGGGTCTGGTCAACGTCAAAGGCAAGACCATGGTGGTATTCGGCACACGCTGAGTACCAGGCATAAAAAAACCGGCATCGATGCCGGTTTTTTTATGCCTGCGATTTAGTCAACGTCGGGGCTGTAGGCCACACGCTTGCGCGTCGGGAAGAACAGTTTCTCCAGCTCCGAACCTGGGTTCTCGGCGCGCATGAACACTTCGCCGACCAGGAACGCGTAAACGTCGTTGATTTCCATCAGCTCGACATCAGCCCGATTGAGAATGCCGCTCTCAGTGACAACATGACGATCCTGCGGCACCCGGGTAATCAGGTCGAGCGTGGTGTCGAGGCTGACCTCAAAGGTATGCAGATTACGGTTATTGATGCCGATAAGAGGCGTGTCGAGCACATTGAGTGCGCGCTCCAGCTCATCGCTGTCGTGCACTTCAACCAATACATCCAGATCGACGCTTTTGGCGGCTGCAGCCAGTTCAGCCATGCGAACGTCATCCAAGGCCGAGACGATCAGCAGTACACAGTCGGCGCCCAACGCCCGGGACTCGATGATCTGATACGGATCAATCATGAAGTCTTTACGGATAACCGGCAGCGAGCAGGCGTTACGCGCTTGCTGCAAGTACGCATCAGAGCCTTGAAAGAAGTCGATATCGGTGAGTACCGACAAACAGGTCGCACCACCGGCTTCATAGCTGCGGGCGATTTCAGCGGGGTCAAAATCCTCGCGCAATACGCCTTTGCTTGGCGACGCCTTCTTCACCTCGGCAATGACCGCCGCTTGCTTCTGCGCGATTTGGGTTTGCAGTGCACGGGCAAAACCACGCGGCGCATCAGCGTTTCGCGCCTGTGTCTCAAGCTCCGCCATACTTGTTACGGCACGGCGGGCAGCGACTTCCTCGGCCTTGCGCGCAAGAATCTTCTCCAGAACAGTTGGCAAGCTCAACCTTCATTCTCCTGTTTGAAAACAGTGGTAAACGACACCAACTCTTCCAGCTTCTCGTGGGCCAGTCCGGTGTGTAGCGCATCATGCGCCCGGGCTACGCCCTCTTTCAGCGTAGCCGCCAAGTCAGCCGCGTACAGCGCTGCACCCGCATTTAGAATAATCATTTCGGCAGCCTTCTGTCCGGCCTCGGTTTTACGCTTGCCGAGTGCGTCCAGCACCAGATCCAGTGAAGCCGCCGGGCTGTCGACAGACAACCCGATCAGGCTCTGGCTCTGCAGGCCAACATCTTCCGGCAATACCTGGTACTCACGAACCTCGCCATCTTTGAGTTCGGCCACATGGGTTGCGGCGGCCAGACTGAACTCATCAAGGCCATCACGCGAATGCACCACCAGAATGTGTTTACTGCCCAGACGCTTGAGCACCTCAGCCAACGGCCGGCACAGGGCCTGACTGAATACTCCAACAACCTGATGCTTGACGCCTGCCGGATTGGTCAGCGGGCCAAGCATGTTGAACAGAGTACGCAAGCCGAGTTCGCGACGCGGGCCGGCCGCATACTTCATGGCTTTATGGTGCACCTGAGCAAACATGAAACCGACGCCGACGCTGTCGATGCAACGCGCGACTTGTTCAGGTTGCAGGTTCAGGTAAATACCGGCCGACTCCAGCAAGTCGGCGCTGCCGCTCTTGCCCGAAACGGCGCGGTTACCGTGTTTGGCAACCTTGCCGCCCGCCGCCGCAACAACAAACGAGGCGGCAGTGGAGACGTTGAAGATATTGGCGCCATCACCGCCGGTCCCCACCACATCAACCACATGCTCAAGGGTTGGCAGCTCGACGTGATGCGCCAACTCGCGCATCACCGAAACCGCACCGACGATTTCGTCGATGGTCTCGCTCTTCATGCGCATGCCCATAAGGAATGCACCTATTTGGGCATCGGTGCATTGGCCGGTCATGATTTCACGCATGACGTCCTGCATTTCTTCGGTGCTCAGGTCGAGCTGGTTAACCACACGATTCAGCGCTTCCTTGATATTCATGCGCGCATACCTCCTTGTTGCTTGAGGAAGTTGGCAAACAGTTCGTGGCCTTGCTCGGTCAGAATCGACTCGGGGTGGAACTGCACGCCCTCAACATTCAGGGTCTTGTGACGCAACCCCATGATTTCATCCACCGAGCCGTCTTCATGCTGAGTCCATGCGGTCAGCTCAAGGCAATCGGGCAAGGTTTCACGTTTGACCACCAGAGAATGGTAACGGGTCACGGTCAGCGGATTGTTCAAGCCGTTGAATACGCCCTGATCATGGTGATAAACCGGGCTGGTCTTGCCGTGCATGACCTGACGCGCACGCACCACATCGCCACCAAATGCCTGGCCGATGCTCTGGTGTCCCAGGCATACGCCGAGCAGTGGCAACTTACCGGCGAAATGCTTGATCACTTCCAGCGAAATACCCGCCTCATTCGGCGTGCACGGCCCCGGCGAAACCACGATACGCTCAGGGTTCAGCGCTTCGATATCGGCCACGGTCAATTCATCGTTGCGTACTACTTTGACGTCTTCACCCAGCTCACCGAGGTACTGCACCACGTTGTAGGTGAAGGAGTCGTAATTATCGATCATCAGTAACATGACGGGCTCCTCAGTGAGTGGATTGTTCGGCTAGCGCAACCGCGCGGAACATGGCACGACGCTTGTTCAGCGTCTCTTCCCACTCAAGTGCAGGCACCGAGTCGGCGACAATACCGCCACCCGCTTGCACGTGTAGCTCACCGTTTTTAATAACCGCAGTGCGAATCGCAATGGCCGTGTCCATGTTGCCATTCCAGGCCATGTAACCCACTGCACCGCCGTATACGCCACGTTTGACGGGTTCCAGTTGGTCAATGATTTCCATTGCACGAATTTTCGGCGCACCCGACAACGTGCCCGCTGGCAAAATGGCCCGCAGTGCATCCATCGCCGTCAGCCCCGGCTTTAATTGGCCGGTGACGTTGGAGACGATGTGCATGACGTTGGAGTAGCGCTCAATGACCATTTTCTCCGTCAGCTTAACGCTGCCTGTTGCCGATACCCGACCGACGTCGTTGCGGCCCAGGTCAATCAGCATCAGGTGTTCAGCAATCTCTTTAGCGTCCGAGAGCAAGTCTTCTTCAAGGGCCAGATCAGCCTCTTCGTTCGCCCCACGCGGACGTGTGCCGGCGATAGGACGCACAGTGATCAGGTTATCTTCAACGCGCACCAGCACTTCCGGCGAGCTGCCGACGACATGGAAATCGCCAAAGTTGAAGAAGTACATATAAGGCGTCGGGTTGATGCAGCGCAGCGCCCGATACAGATCAATCGGCGCCGCCTTGAAGTCAATCGACATGCGCTGCGAAGGCACGACTTGCATGCAGTCGCCCGCCAGAATGTATTCCTTGATGGTATCGACTGCGCGCTCGTAGTCTTCCTGACTGAAGCTTGAGCGGAACGCCGGCTCGGCGCCCACCGGTGCATTCAGATCCACGCCCAGACGCGGGGTAATCGGCTGACGCAACTTCTGCAGAATCTCTTGAAGGTGCGCCTGCGCCTGCTCGTAACCATCGGCATGCGCCGGGTCGGCGAGCACGATTGCATGCATCTTGCCTGCGAGGTTGTCGAACACCACAACCGCATCGGAAACCATCAGCAGGATATCCGGATTGCCCAGCGGATCTGGATTCGGGCAAACGGCCAGGCGCTTTTCTACATAACGCACACTGTCGTAACCGAAGTAACCAACCAGCCCGCCATTGAAGCGCGGCAAGCCCGGCAGGGTCGGCACTTTATAGCGTTCCTTGAACGACTCAACGAACGCCAGCGGGTCTTCACACTCGTGGCGCTCGGTCTCAACGCCGTCGATGCTGACGATGACAGTGTGGTCATAAGCGCGCAATACCGTACGCGCCGGCAGGCCGATAATGGAATAACGCCCCCACTTCTCGCCGCCCTGAACGGACTCGAGCAAGTAGGTGTTCGCCTCATCGGCAAGCTTCAGGTAGATAGACAGCGGGGTGTCGAAGTCAGCAATGGTTTCGTATGCAACAGGGATACGGTTATAGCCGGCAGCGGCTAAACGCAGGAATTCTTCGCGGATCATGATCAGCCTCGTGGCTTGAGGTTTAACGGTCGAGTGCAAACGCGCCGGCTAAGCGGCCAATATCAGGTCAGAGGCGCCAGCGCCAACGGGCCAGTGCCTTGATGATTTTCATCCCGGCTCGTTCGAGCCAGAGTTTGCAGGTAACCACCACGGAGGGATCTCTTAGACGGGCAATAAAGTGCAGCAACACTAGCGCAGCCGCTTGCGCTAATCAACCCGCCGACACGGCTCCGGGCAAGAGGTTGCTGGCACTTTGCGAAAAAAACCGACTCAGTGCCCTCTTGCCTTGGCGCCAGCGCAGTTAGGCCGGCAAAAGTTCGCGCAGATTATCCAGCACGCGGGCCGGGTTCTCTTCACTGATCGGACGGCCATGGTTGTAGCCGTAATTGAGCGCCACACAGGCAACCTGCGCGGCTTTGGCGGCTTGCACATCGTTGCGCGAGTCACCAATGAACAGCGCCCGTTCTGGCGTTACATTGGCCATGTGCATGACATGCAGCAAGGCTGCCGGATTGGGCTTTTGCTGGGGCAAGGTATCACCACCGACAATCCAGCGGAAATAGCTGCCAAGGCCCAGTTCATCCAGCAACGGCGCCACAAAACGCTCGGGTTTGTTGGTCACGATTGCCATCGCAACACCCTGCTTCTGCAACCACTCCAGCACTTCACTGACGCCAGGGTAAACGGTGGTCAACTCATGGCTGTCAGCATAGGCCTGCATAAACAACTCCAGCGCTTGCTGCTCGTCAGCAAGGCTGATGTGCTGATGCTCGATACCGCCGGCCAACGCGCGGCGCATCAACACCTTGGCGCCATTGCCGATCCAGTCCCGCACCCGCTCAACACCGGCAGGCTCACGCCCCAGTTGCACCAGCGCTTTATCGACTGCCGCCGCCAGATCCGGAACCGAGTCGATCAGCGTGCCATCCAGATCGAACATCACCAGTTCCGGCAACTGGCCGTTGAACAGTTGACGCAACGCCATTAGCGCTGCACCTGCGCAAGTTCTGCACGCATGGCATCGATCACCTGACGGTAATCCGGCTGATTGAAGATCGCCGAGCCCGCGACGAAGGTATCCGCACCGGCTTCGGCGATTTCACGGATGTTCTGCACATTAACCCCGCCATCGATTTCGAGACGGATGTCGCGGCCACTTTCGGTGATCAGCGCACGTGCTTCGCGCAGTTTGCCGAGGGTGGCCGGGATGAACTTCTGCCCGCCAAAACCGGGGTTCACGCTCATCAGCAGAATCATGTCGACTTTATCCATGACGTACTTGAGCACTTCCAGCGAGGTCGCCGGATTAAACACCAGGCCCGCCTTGCAGCCCGCCGCACGAATCAGTTGCAGTGAACGGTCAACGTGCTCGGACGCTTCAGGGTGGAAAGTGATGTAAGTGGCGCCCGCTTCGGCGAAGTCACCAATCATGCGATCGACTGGCTTGACCATGAGATGCGCATCAATCGGTGCGGTGATGCCATATTTACGCAACGCCGAGCACACCATCGGGCCGATGGTCAGGTTGGGGACGTAATGATTGTCCATCACATCAAAGTGAACAATATCGGCGCCGGACGCGAGTACGTTATCGACTTCCTCGCCCAAACGAGCAAAGTCAGCGGACAGAATCGACGGGGCGATGGCGAAGGGTTGCATGGCTCACCTCAGTGGCTTTCACGGAAGGCCGCTATTGTAGCAGCCCCAACCTTGCTTTGGCTGGCATTGCGGCGCAGACAAACTGCTGCGATTACCGCTAGTCTTGGCGTTGATGTTGCCCGCCGGAGTTGTTGAATGCGCCCTACCGCTATAGCCCTGCCCATCATTGGACTCAGCCTGATGCTCAGCCTGCCCGCCCTTGCTGAGGACGCCGCGCCGGATAATGAAGCCAGCGAGCAAGCCGTCGCGCCTCGCGAGCCACTGACCGCGCGCAGCCAAGTGGAGGCGACGGCCCTTGAACGGCAGGTCGACCCAAAACAGGTGCAACACCTGCAGGCGGGTGATGAGCAGTTTCTGGCGCTCTGGCTCGAAGCCAACAGTGCGCAACCGCGCGGCGCGGTGATTCTGATTCCAGGCGACAACGAAAGCGCCGACTGGCCGCAAACCGTCGGACCACTAAGGCGCAAGCTGCCAGACAACGGCTGGCATACGCTTAGCCTGACGCTTCCTGACCCACTCAGCACAGTCCCGATCGTCACGCCGACACCAGAAAAGCCAGCCCCTGACGCCGCAGCCGAGACAGCAACTGAAGATGAAAAAGCAGCTGGGCAGCCGGCAGAGGCCGCAGCCGAAACGCCATCAGAGCCCAGCACTGAAGCCGGAACGCCAGCCGAAGTTGCGAACACGCCGGATGCAGAGGAACTGCGCAAGCAGCATGAGCAACGGATCTTTGCGCGAATAGGCGCAAGCCTTGAATATGTGCGCCAACACAAACCCCGAACCATCGCATTGCTGGGTCAGGGCACCGGCGCGTACTGGGCAGCGCGCTATATCAGCGAGCGCCCGGCCAAGGACATACAGCGGATAGTTGCAATATCAGCGCAAGCGCCAGAATTTGCTTCAAGCCAACTTGAAGCCTTACTGACTGAAAACAAGACTGCCACGCTGGATGTGTTCTACCGCTCGACAGCTGCACGCAACAAGCAACTGCACGAGCGATTGATGGCCAGCAAGCGCCAAGCTGAGTCAAACTACGAGCAAATCGCCCTCAGCCCACTGCCGGGCAACCTGCATGATGAGCAGGAGCAACTCTACCGGCGTGTCCGCGGCTGGTTGGAGAAATAGCAGCGATTGCCGGAGTGCTGATTAACTAAAAGCCGCGGCGCTGGCGAATAACGCGGTAAGCCTGATGCAATTCGCGGGTCTTCTCGGTAGCTTCGCGAACTTGCTCGGCACTGGCACCACGACCGGCAAGTTTGTCGGGGTGGTGCTTGCTGAGCAGCAGCCGGTAAGCACGTTTAATCTGCGCCGGATCACTGTCATCGCTGACGCCGATAACGCGCAAGGCGCCCGGATAACCACCACTAGCCAGAGGCTGAGTTGCCGCCTTGGGTGCATAATTGGCGCTAATGGCTTCCTGCTCGGCAGCCGGCACGCCTAACCATTTACCCCAAAGCATTATCAGTTCGCGCTCGGGTCGGCTAATGCGACCGTCCGCCCAGGCCATGCGCCAACAGGCGCGCAGCAGGCTATCGGCATTGCCGCGCTGACGCTGCAGCGGGGAGCGCAGGCTGTCCGTGCCTGTTTTACCGCGAGCAAAGGCCTCGATCGCACGCATTCGACTTGGCTCATCGAAACCCAGACGACGCATCTCCGCCCGCGCCTGCTGAATATGCGCATCGAGCACCCGCCCTTCGCACTTGGCCATTCGGCCCAGCATGACGAATAACACGTAGGGATCATCGGCTATGGCCGGGCGCTGAAAACGCTCGAGCAGAGCCGACCAGCTCGCCAATCGCAAACGACGGTCGATGATCTGGCCCAGCAAACCGCCCAGCAGCGCGCCCGGAATACTCGCTGCTGCGAACCCCGCCAGCGCGCCGATTGCGGTAATCGGGAAGATCAATTCAAGCCTCCGCCGCCAGTAGTTGCTCAACCTCAGCCAGCCGCTCGAAAGTGCCGACATCGACCCAGCAACCTTTATGCAACTCACCACTGACCTGCCCGCGACTCATGGCTTCGCGCAACAAGGGCGCAAGCTTGAAAGCGCCCGCTGTGCAGTTCTTGAATAAGGCCGGATCAAGCACCGCGATCCCACTGTAGGTGTAGCGATCAGCAGTCGTATTGGCCGATGCAGGAGCATCCGTCAGCAAGCCTTCACTCAGGCAGAAGTCACCCGTCTGGTGATGAGCCGGATTGTCGACCAATACCAAGTGCGCGAGACCCTCATGGGCTTTGCGCAGTTCGGCAAATGGATAGTCAGTGAAGATATCGCCATTGACCACCAGAAACGGTTGATCACCCAGCAGCGGCAACGCACGGAATATGCCGCCGCCGGTTTCCAGCGGCTCACCTTCAGCGGAGTAGACGATGCTGACGCCGAACTGTTCACCATCCCCCAAGTACGCCTCGATCTGGGCACCCAGCCAGGCATGGTTAATTACCAGTTCAGTGAAGCCAGCGGCGGCTAGCGCACGAATGTGGTACTCGATCAGCGGCACACCCGCAGCGCGAACCAGCGGTTTAGGCGTATGCAAGGTCAACGGACGCAACCGCTCACCCTTGCCCGCGGCCAGAATCATGGCTTTCATGCCTGCTCACCCGCCACGCCCTGCAACTCTTCGATCAGCTCAGCCAACTCGGCAAGTTCGGGCCGACGCGCAAGCACTGCAGCTATATAGGCGAAGAAACGCGGCACATCCGCCAGATACTTGGGCTTGCCATCGCGATGACAAATGCGCGCGAAGATTCCAATGACCTTGAGGTGACGCTGCACGCCCATCAGATCGCTGGCGCGCATAAACTGGTTGAAGTCCGGCTGCACCGGCAAACCGGCTGCCCGCGCCTGCTGCCAATAGCCTTCAAGCCAGGCGTGCACTTGCGGCTCCGGCCAACTGAGGAAGGCATCCTTGAACAGGCATGTCACGTCATAGGTGACTGGCCCATACACCGCATCCTGAAAATCAAGCACGCCCGGATTGGGCTCGCTGATCATCAGATTGCGCGGCATAAAATCGCGATGGACCAGCACCTTTGGCTGATCAAGCGCACTGCTTATCAGCAGCCCACAGACCCGTTGCCATTTGGCCTGTTGCTCGGCACTGAAGGTGATGCCCATATGCCGCTGCACATACCACTCAGGAAACAGTTGCAGCTCACGCAGCAGCAACGCCTCGTCGTAGCTCGGCAAGGGAGTGTCCATTGGCAGCTTTTGCAATGCCAGCAGTGCGTCGATGGCATCAGCGAACAAGGCGTCTGCATTGCCAGCATCAATCACATCCAGATACGTTTTGCTGCCCAGATCGTTAAGCAACAAAAAACCTTGCTGTAAATCTTCGGCCAAAATTTTCGGCACATTGAGTTCAGCAGTCGCCAGCAGGGCCGCCATTTTCACAAATGGCCGGCAATCTTCCTGCGGTGGCGGCGCATCCATGACAATCAAAGTGCGCCCGGCGCCTTGCCAGCGAAAATAGCGGCGAAAGCTCGCATCGCTGCTCGCAGAGGTTAATGTGGCGTCCGGAACAGCGCCCCAACCCTGCTCTGAAAATAGTTTTGGCAGCACCTGATTAAGCCAATTATCAAGGAGTTGCAGGCGTTCATCGTTTTCATACATCACTAAGGGTCTCCGACGGCGCTAGCCGTTGCGCGGGTCATGCTTTATTATCCAGCATCTTTTAAAGCCCATCGAGAGGCGTGTAGCCTCCGGGCATATGACACGCAGGAAGCCCGGAAAAACAAGATGGCAGTTAAAACTCCCGCGGTACGTAAAAAATTCCCACTTCTCGTCACAGGTAGCCTGTTGGCTCTTCAACCTATGGCGAGTCAATTTGTTGTTGCAGCCGAACAGTTCGACTGCGGCGTTTCTCCGAGCGGTGGCTGGGCGTGTGCGCCCAAGACCAGCAACGTCGAATTACCGGCGCGCCCTGCTCGCAGTACACCTGAGGCTGAGACCAGCGCAACCAATGTTGCCGCTCCGGTCGCAGCCGGTGCTGCAGTTGCCGCAACGAGCAGCAAGCCGGCGAAAAAGCTCAACACGACCAAGCAGGTTACCGAAGCGCAAGGCTTGGGTCTGGCCTCTCGCAGCGCCGACTATAGCCATCTTGACTGGGTTCCGCGCGAAAAGTTGACACCGGAGCAGCTTGCCGAGACAGCGCCATATTGTTCCGGTGCTTACGTTGAGCCCGAACGCCCAGGCATGGATGACACCACGCCAATGAACGAAGCGCCGCTGTTCGTCTCGGCGAAAGCGTCGCGTTACGAGCAAGAGACTCAGAAAGCGACCCTGGCGGGTGATGTTGTTCTTCGCCAATCGAGCATGCAGGTTGAGGCCAATGAAGCCAGCCTGCTGCAAGCCGAGAATCGCGGCGTACTCGATGGCAACGTGCGCTTGCGCGACAAAGGCGCGCTGATTGTTGGCGATCATGCTGAGCTGCAGCTGGATAACGGTGAAGCGCAGATTGATAACGCCGAATATGTGATGCACGAAGGTCAGGCGCGCGGTAATGCACTCTATGCAAAACGTGAGCAGACCTCGATTATTCGCCTCAAAGACGGCACTTTCACCCGCTGCGAACCGAACAGCAACGACTGGCACCTGAAGGGTAACAACATCACTCTCAACCCGGTGACTGGCTTTGGTTCGGCGACCAACGTGACCTTGCGCGTCAAAGACTTCCCGGTGTTCTACACGCCGTATATTTACTTCCCGATCGACGATCGTCGCCAGTCAGGTTTCCTGACGCCGTCAATCAGCTCATCGAGCAGTAACGGCCTGACGCTGGAAACGCCTTACTACTTCAACCTTGCGCCCAACTATGACGCCACGCTTTACCCGACGTACATGGGTGACCGTGGCCTGCATCTGGAAGGCGAGTTCCGCTACCTGAGCAAAACCGGCGAAGGCCAGGTCGGCGCGGCCATTCTGAATGACAAGAATGACGATCGCGACCTGCAATCCGACTCCAAGGACACTCGCTGGTTGTACAGCTGGCAGCACAAGGAAGGCCTGAACTCACGCCTGACAGCTGAAGTCGATTACACAGACATCAGCGACCCGTACTACTTCCAAGATCTGGACACCGATCTGGGTATTGATACGCCGGACTTTATCAACCAGCGCGGCACCCTGACCTATCGCGGCGACTCCTACGTCGCGAAGCTCAATGCTCACGCCTATGAGCTGGCGAATATCACCGACATCACCCCATACGATCGCCTTCCGCAGATCACAATTGATGGCCAGTTGCCGTTTCAGCCTTCGGGTCTGAACATGAGCTATGGCGCTGAACTGGTTCGCTTTGACCGGGATCTGCGCAGCGGCGACTACATCAATGAAGATGGCGTCGCAGAACAGCCTTGGTACGACAACAACGTGACCGGCCTTGCGCGTGCGAACGGTACTCGTATGCACCTCGAGCCGGCTGTCAGCCTGCCGCTCGACTGGAGCTGGGGCTTCGTCAAACCGCAGTTGAAGTACCTGTACACCAACTATGACCTTGATCTGGACTCTATCGGCAAAGCGCAACTCGCCGGAGGCGCAGGCTCATTTGACGATGCCCCTGATCGTGGCGTTGGCATGTTCAGTGTCGACAGCGGCCTGTACTTCGACCGCGACACCCAGTGGTTCGGCACAAACTTCCGCCAGACGCTCGAGCCGCGCATGTACTACCTGTATGTGCCTGAGGAAGATCAAGACGACATTCCGGTATTCGACACCAGCGAAACCACCTTCAGCTACAACTCGCTGTTTCGCGAAAATCGCTTCAGTGGTAAAGACCGGATCGGTGACGAGAACAAACTCTCGTTTGGCGTAACCAACCGCTGGATCGAAGACAACGGCTTTGAGCGTCAGCGCTTGAGCATCGGCCAGGCCGTTTACTTCGAAGACCGTAAGGTTCAGCTGCCAGGTATCGATTACAAAACCCGCGCCGATGCGCAGTCCTCGGTGTCACCGATTGCACTTGAGCACTCGTACAGGTTCAACCGCGACTGGCGCCTGGACTCGGACTTCAACTGGGATCCGGATGCTCGCAGAACCCGCTCCGGCAGCACCATGTTCCATTATCAGCCTGAAGATAATCCGGGCAAGATCATCAACGCCGGTTATCGCTATCGCAACGACACCGTCCGCTACGACCAGAGCACTGGTCAGTGGGTTGTCGGCGGCGGCGATTACGGTGTTCCTGGCAGCGCCAACTACATCAAGGATTACTACAAGATCAGCCAGCACGACTTCTCGGTGGTCTGGCCGATCGTTCAGCAATGGAGTCTGATCTCACGCTGGCAGTATGACTACGGCCGCAACCGTACACTGGAAGCCTTTGGCGGCCTTGAGTACGACAGCTGCTGCTGGAAAGTACGCGTAATCGATCGTTACTGGATCAACTACGACGAAGTCAGCCTCAACCCAGACTTGAACGACGATCCTGATCGCGGGATCTTCCTGGAAGTAACGCTTAAAGGCCTCGGCGGCGTTACTGGTAAATCCGCAAGTTCGTTCCTGAATAACGGCATTCAAGGTTATCGTAAACGTGAAGATGAAGCTTTCTGATTGCCTGCGCCCCCTGATGCTGGGCGCAGTACTTATTGGCTCTATGGCACACGCTGAAGTTCAGCCGCTGGACCGGGTCGTCGCCATCGTGGACAACGATGTCATCATGCAAAGCCAGCTCAACTCACGCCTGCGTGAAGTTCAGCAAACCATCGCCAAGCGCGGTGCGGCCGTGCCGCCTGATGACGTCCTGCAAAATCAGGTGCTCGAGCGCCTGATTCTGGAAAACCTGCAGCTGCAGATTGGTGAGCGCTCCGGTATTCGTATCGGCGACGAAGAACTCAATCAGGCAATCGGTACGATTGCCCAGCGCAACAACATGACCCCTGCTCAGTTCAAGGCAGCCCTGACCCGTGACGGCCTGTCTTATGAAGATGCCCGCGATCAGGTACGCCGCGAAATGATCATCAGCCGCGTGCGCCAGCGCCGCGTGGGTGAGCGTATTCAGGTGAGCGATCAGGAAGTGAAGAACTTCCTCGCCTCCGACTTGGGCAAGATGCAGCTTTCGGAAGAATATCGCCTGGCCAACATCCTGATTCCGGTTCAGGAAGGCGCTTCTTCGGACGCGATCCAGACTGCAGCCAAGCAGGCTCAAGATATTTACAGCCAGCTCAAGCAAGGCGCCGATTTCGCCCAGATGGCGATTGCCCGCTCGGCGAGTGAAAGCGCGCTGGAAGGCGGCGAAATGGGCTGGCGTAAAGCCGGTCAGCTGCCGCCGCCATTCGACACCATGCTCAGCACGATGTCGGCAGGTGAGGTGACCGAGCCTGTACGTACGCCAGGTGGTTTTATCATCATCAAGCTGCAAGAAAAACGTGGCGGCGGTGCTCAGGTCAGCGAAGAAGTTAATGTTCGCCATATCCTGATCAAGCCCAGCGAAATCCGCAGCGATGCCGAAAGCCAGCGTCTGGCCCAGCGTCTGTATGACCGTATTGCCGCAGGCGAAGACTTTGCCGAACTGGCGAAAAACTTCTCGGAAGACCCAGGCTCTGCTCTTAATGGCGGCTCGCTGAACTGGATCGACCCGAAGGTACTGGTTCCAGAGTTCCAGGCGGTAATGAACAGCACGCCGAGCGGTGAAGTGTCCAAGCCATTCAGAACCAGTTTTGGCTGGCACATTCTGCAGGTTATGGGCCGTCGCGCCACGGACAACAGCGAGAAGTTCCGCGAGCAGCAAGCGATGAACATCCTGCGTAACCGTAAGTACGACGAAGAACTGCAAACCTGGCTGCGTCAGATCCGCGACGAGGCCTACGTAGAAACCAAGCTGTGAGCAGCAAACCCTTTGCCCTCACACCGGGCGAGCCCGCAGGTATAGGTCCAGACCTATGCCTGCTGCTGGCCCGCGAGCAACAGGCGCAACCAATCATCGCGATTGCCAGCTGCGCCCTGCTCGCCCAGCGCGCAGAGCTGCTGGGCCTGAATATCCAGCTCATCAGCGTCACCCCCGACACGTTTCCCGAGCAACCGGCGCCTGCTGGCAGCCAATACGTGTGGGACACCCCGCTCGGCGCGCCCGTTACCGCTGGCCAGCTCAACCCTGCAAACGCTGCTTATGTCCTTGAAACCCTGACCCGTGCGGGCCAAGGCTGTATGGACGGGCATTTCGCCGGGATGATTACCGCGCCGGTGCATAAAGGCGTCATCAACGAAGGCGGCGTAAGCTTTTCCGGCCATACCGAGTTTCTGGCCGAACTGACTAACACCGAACAAGTCGTGATGATGCTCGCGACCCACGGTTTGCGGGTCGCCTTGGTGACCACACACCTGCCGCTCAAAGATGTAGCAGATGCCATAACACCTGAACGCTTAAGCCGGGTGACGCGCATTCTGCACAACGATTTGCGCGACAAGTTCGGCATCAGCCAGCCGAAAATTCTGGTTTGCGGCCTCAATCCGCACGCCGGTGAAGGCGGCCATCTTGGCCACGAAGAAATCGACGTGATCGAGCCAACGCTTGTGCAACTGCGCGCTGAGGGCATCAACCTGATTGGCCCGCTGCCCGCCGACACGCTCTTCACCCCCAAGCACCTCGACCATTGCGACGCCGTCTTAGCGATGTATCACGATCAGGGCTTGCCCGTGCTCAAGTTCAAAGGCTTTGGCGCCGCGGTCAATATCACCCTCGGTCTGCCGATTATCCGCACATCGGTCGATCACGGCACGGCGCTGGACCTCGCAGGCAGCGGCAATATCGACACCGCCAGCCTGCAAGTCGCCCTGCAAAATGCCTTCGCCATGGCAGCCAGTCAGGCTTAACGCCACGATTGCAGCTGTACGCAGCTACTTTTTGCCCCATCACTGTTAAACTGCATCTCTTTGTTTTCGCTTTAAGCTTGCGGCTTGAAGCTTGGAGCTGCTGTATGTCTGAACAATACCAACACAAGGCGCGCAAGCGCTTTGGTCAGAACTTCCTGCATGATGCCGGCGTGATCCATCGCATCCTGCGCGCTATCCATGCCCGCGAAGGCGAGCATGTGCTGGAAATCGGCCCAGGTCAGGGCGCTCTCACTGAAGGCCTGCTAAGCAGCGGCGCGCAACTGGATGTGATCGAGCTCGATAAAGATCTGGTGCCAATTCTCAACGCCAAGTTCGCCAGCCACAGCAACTTCAAGCTGAACCAGGGTGATGCGCTCAAGTTCGACTTTGCCCGTCTCAACGCCGCGCCTAACAGCCTGCGCGTGGTCGGCAACCTGCCTTACAACATCTCCACTCCACTGATTTTTCACCTGCTGAGCAATGCCTCGCTGATTCGCGACATGCACTTCATGCTGCAAAAAGAAGTGGTCGAGCGTCTGGCCGCAGGGCCAGGCGGTGGCGATTGGGGCCGTTTGTCGATCATGGTGCAATACCACTGCCGCGTGGAGCATCTGTTCAACGTCGGGCCCGGCGCGTTCAATCCGCCGCCTAAGGTCGACTCGGCCATCGTGCGCCTAACGCCGCATGAGGTACTGCCGCATCCGGCCAAGGATCACAAACTGCTCGAACGCGTGGTACGCGAAGCCTTCAACCAGCGCCGCAAAACCCTGCGCAACACGCTCAAAGCCCTGTTGCCGGCTAGCGAGATCGAAGCCGCAGGCGTTGACGGCAGCCTGCGCCCCGAACAACTGGACTTGGCTGCATTTGTGCGCCTGGCTGATAAATTGGCCGAGCAACCAGTCGCCAGTGCCGAGACGGATCACTGATCCCTAATTTGCGAGTCATCCCTATGTCTGATCCACGCTACCAGGTCGACGTTAGCGTCGTAACCCGCTTCCTACCCGAGCAATCCCAGCCCGAGCAGGAGCGCTTTGCCTTCGCCTACACCGTCAGCATCACCAACAACGGTGAGTTGCCAGCCAAGCTGCTATCGCGTCACTGGGTAATCACCGACGGCAACGGCAAGGTGCAGGAAGTCCGTGGCGCCGGCGTTATCGGCCAACAGCCGCTGATTGCCCAAGGCGAGACTTACACCTACAGCAGCGGCACCGTAATGGCCACGCGCGTCGGCACGATGCAGGGCAGCTACAAGATGATCAGCGAAGATGGCGCGAACTTCGACGCACCGATTGCACCCTTCCGCTTAGCCGTACCAGGATCACTGCACTGAGATGACCACCTATGCTGTCGGCGACCTGCAAGGTTGCCTGAAACCCCTGCAATGCTTGCTTGAGCGAGTAAAGTTCGACCCGGAAGTTGATCGGCTGTGGCTGGTCGGTGACCTGATAAACCGCGGCCCGGATTCGCTCGACACTCTGCGTTTTCTCTACGCGATGCGCGACTCAGTCACCTGCGTGTTGGGGAATCATGACCTGCACTTGCTGGCGGTTGCGCATAACGTCGAGCGTCTGAAAAAGAACGATACGCTGCAGGACATTCTCGATGCGCCGGATCGGGACGAGCTGCTCGACTGGCTGCGTCAGCAGAAACTCATGCACTACGACGCCGAGCGCAACATGGCCATGGTGCATGCCGGTATTGCTCCGCAATGGACACTGGAGAAGGCGCTCAAGCGCGCTGCAGAGGTCGAAGAGGTGCTGCGCGACCCTAACCGACTGCCCGTGTTTCTCGATGGCATGTACGGCAACCAGCCCGATTGCTGGGATGGCGACCTGAAAGGCATCAAGCGCCTGCGCGTTATCACCAACTACTTCACCCGCATGCGCTTTTGCAAAGCCGACGGTACGCTCGACCTCGTCAGCAAGGAAGGCCTGGATACGGCACCCAGTGGTTTTGCCCCCTGGTTCAGCCACCCGAGCCGCAAGACCCGTGATGTGAAGATCATTTTCGGCCACTGGGCGGCACTTGAGGGCAACTGCACCGAGCCCAACGTATTTGCCCTGGACACCGGCTGCGTCTGGGGCGCGGCCATGACGCTGATGAACATCGACAGCGGCGAAATGCACCGCTGCAACTGCAATGAGGACTCCGCATGAGCGACTTCAAACGAATTTCCCCCGAGCAGGCTCAAGCACTTCGCCAGCAGGGCGCCGTGGTAGTCGATATCCGCGACCCGCAGAGTTTCGACATGGGCCATATCGCCGGCTCGCACCACCTGGATAACCACTCGCTGGTCGACTTTATTGCCAAAGCCGATCTCGATCATCCGCTGATCGTTTCCTGCTATCACGGCAACTCCAGCCAAAGCGCTGCTGCCTATCTGATTGGCCAGGGTTTTACTGACGTTTACAGCCTTGATGGCGGCTTCGAGCTGTGGCGCGCCACTTACCCTGAAGACACGCGCCAGAGCCCCGACGAATAATTTTTTAAATCTGCCAAGGCCCGCCATATCGGGCCTTGCGCGCACTTTCTGGCTTCCTGCGCCAAGCTATTTGCGCATATCGCCTTGCCCTCGCAAATTCCGAACTATCCTTTATCTCAGGCCATCCAAAAAGGTAGAGCCGGCAAGCCGGCAGCCGGGCCATCGGTACGACTTTTAGGTGTTTCGGGGGATTTACCTAGGTTGACTTCTCAGCCGTCCATCCGTGCCCGTTCGACCGATCCCTGCTAACTCTTTTGCATCGAGCGAGGTGAAGTCATGAGCATTTTCAGTCACTTCCAACAACGTTTCGAAGCGACCCGCCAGGAAGAGTATTCCCTGCAGGAATATCTCGAACTGTGCAAACAGGATCGCAGTGCTTATGCCTCGGCAGCTGAACGGTTGTTACTGGCAATAGGCGAGCCCGAGCTGCTCGACACGGCAGCCAACCCCAGGCTCTCTCGAATCTTCTCGAACAAGGTGATCCGCCGCTATCCGGCTTTCGCCGACTTCCACGGCATGGAAGAGTGCATCGATCAGATCGTGTCCTACTTCCGCCACGCCGCCCAAGGGCTCGAAGAAAAGAAACAGATCCTCTATCTGCTGGGCCCGGTCGGCGGCGGCAAGTCCTCGCTGGCTGAAAAGCTCAAGCACCTGATGGAAAAAGTGCCGTTCTACGCGATCAAGGATTCACCGGTTTTCGAGTCGCCACTCGGCCTGTTCAGCGATGCCGAAGACGGCGCCATTCTGGAAGAGGAATACGGTATTTCGCGGCGCTACCTGGGCAGCATCATGTCGCCATGGGCCACCAAGCGCCTGAGCGAGTATGGCGGCGACATCAGCCAGTTCCGCGTGGTCAAACTCTACCCCTCGATTCTGCGGCAGATTGCCGTGGCTAAAACCGAGCCCGGCGATGAAAACAACCAGGACATCTCGGCACTGGTCGGCAAGGTTGATATCCGCAAGCTGGAAGAATTCCCGCAGAACGACGCGGACGCCTACAGCTATTCAGGCGCTCTGTGCCGGGCCAACCAGGGTCTGATGGAATTCGTCGAGATGTTCAAGGCGCCGATCAAGGTCCTGCACCCGCTACTCACCGCGACTCAGGAAGGCAACTACAACAGCACCGAAGGCCTCGGCGCGATCCCTTACAACGGGATTTTGCTGGCGCACTCCAACGAATCTGAATGGCACAGTTTCCGTAACAACAAGAACAACGAGGCGTTCATTGACCGGATCTACATCGTCAAGGTGCCTTATTGCTTGCGCGTCAGCGATGAGATCAAGATTTACGACAAGCTGCTGCTCAACAGCTCACTGGCTAACGCCCATTGCGCGCCAGACACCCTGAAAATGCTCGCGCAGTTCTCGGTGCTGTCGCGGCTCAAAGAGCCTGAGAACTCGAATATCTATTCGAAAATGCGCGTCTACGACGGTGAAAACCTCAAAGACACCGACCCGAAAGCCAAGTCGATTCAGGAATACCGGGACACGGCAGGCGTCGATGAAGGCATGAACGGCCTGTCGACTCGCTTCGCCTTCAAAATTCTGTCCAAGGTGTTCAACTTCGACCCTCACGAAGTTGCCGCCAACCCGGTGCACCTGCTGTATGTGCTTGAACAGCAGATTGAGCAGGAGCAGTTCCCGGCAGAGACCCGCGAGCGTTATCTGCGCTTTATCAAGGAATACCTGGCGCCGCGCTACATCGAATTTATCGGCAAGGAAATCCAGACCGCTTATCTAGAGTCTTACAGCGAGTACGGTCAGAACATTTTCGACCGCTATGTGCTGTACGCCGACTTCTGGATTCAGGATCAGGAATACCGAGACCCGGAGACCGGCGAGATCCTCAACCGCGTAGCGCTCAACGAAGAGCTGGAGAAAATCGAGAAGCCGGCCGGCATCAGCAACCCCAAGGATTTCCGCAACGAGATCGTCAACTTTGTGTTGCGTGCGCGGGCCAACAACAATGGCAAGAACCCAACCTGGCTCAGCTACGAGAAACTGCGCGTCGTGATCGAGAAGAAGATGTTCTCCAACACCGAAGACCTGCTTCCGGTCATCAGTTTCAACGCCAAGGCCAGCAAAGAGGACCAGCAAAAACACAACGACTTCGTCACTCGCATGGTCGAGCGCGGCTATACCGACAAACAGGTTCGGCTGTTGTCTGAATGGTATCTGCGGGTTCGTAAATCGCAGTAATGCAGCCTCAAGCCACCCGGTGATGACTGCGCAAGAGCGAGGGCGACACGCTCGTCCTCGCTCGCAGCTTGCCGCTTGAAGCTCCCCGGAGGGGCCTATGAGCTATGTGATTGACCGTCGCCTTAACGGCAAGAACAAGAGCACGGTAAATCGTCAGCGTTTTTTACGGCGTTACCGTGGTCATATCAAAAAGGCAGTTGAAGAGGCTGTCAGCCGCCGCTCGATTACCGACATGGAGCACGGCGAGCAAATCAGTATTCCTGGCCGCGACATCGACGAGCCCGTGCTTCACCATGGCCGCGGAGGCCGCCAGACCATTGTTCATCCAGGCAACAAGGAATTCAGCGGCGGCGACCATATCCCGCGCCCGCAAGGCGGGGGTGGCGGCGGCCAAGGCAGCGGCAAGGCGAGCAACAGTGGCGAGGGCATGGACGAGTTCGTCTTCCAGATCACTCAGGAAGAGTTTCTCGACTTCATGTTCGAGGATCTCGAGCTGCCCAATCTGGTTAAGCGTCACCTGACCGGCACCGACACGTTCAAGACCGTGCGCGCGGGTATCAGCAGCGAAGGCAACCCTTCCCGAATCAACATACTGCGCACGCTGCGTTCCGCTCATGCCCGGCGCATCGCGCTCTCTGGCAGCAGCCGCAAAAAGCTCAAGGAGGCCATGCTCGAACTTGATCGGCTCAAGCGCGAGGAGCCCGACAACTTCGGCGATATACAGGCGCTTGAAGAGGAAATCAGCAAGCTGCATATCCGCATTAACCGGGTGCCGTTTCTCGACACCTTCGACCTCAAATACAACTTGCTGGTCAAACACCCCAACCCGAGCTCAAAAGCGGTGATGTTCTGCCTGATGGACGTTTCCGGCTCAATGACGCAAGCCACCAAAGACGTTGCCAAGCGCTTCTTCATTCTGCTCTACCTGTTTCTCAAGCGTAATTACGACAAGATCGAAGTGGTGTTCATCCGTCACCACACCAGTGCCAAGGAAGTCGATGAGGAGGAGTTCTTCTACTCCCGCGAGACCGGCGGCACCATTGTCTCCAGCGCGCTGAAAATGATGCAGGAGATCATGGCCGAGCGTTATCCGGTGAATGAGTGGAATATCTATGCCGCTCAAGCCTCGGATGGCGACAACTGGAATGACGATTCCCCTGTGTGCCGGGATATATTGATCAACCAGATAATGCCGTTCGTGCAGTACTTCACTTATGTCGAGATCACGCCGCGCGAACATCAGGCGCTATGGTTTGAATATGAGCAAGTGGCCGAAGCGTTCGCCGACACCTTTGCCCAGCAACAACTAGTCTCAGCCGGCGATATTTACCCGGTATTCCGCGAACTGTTTCAGCGGAGGCTTACGACATGACCCAACCCGAAGGCAGCGTACGCGACAAGAAACGCCAGCCGATCTCGACCACTTCAGAGTGGACGTTCGAGCTGATCCGCAGCTACGACCGCGAGATTGCCCGCATCGCCGAACGCTATGCGCTGGACACCTATCCCAATCAGATCGAGGTGATTACCGCCGAGCAAATGATGGACGCCTACGCCTCTGTGGGCATGCCGCTGGGCTATCACCACTGGTCTTACGGCAAACACTTCCTGAGCACCGAAAAGAACTACAAGCGCGGCCAGATGGGCCTCGCCTATGAAATTGTGATCAACTCCGACCCCTGCATCGCCTACCTCATGGAAGAAAACACCATGTGTATGCAGGCCCTGGTAATTGCTCACGCCTGCTACGGGCATAACAGCTTCTTCAAGGGTAATTACCTGTTCCAGACCTGGACCGATGCCAGCTCTATCATCGATTATCTGGTGTTCGCCAAGCAGTACATCATGCAATGCGAGGAGCGCCACGGCATTGATGCCGTCGAGGACTTGCTCGACTCATGCCACGCCCTGATGAACTACGGCGTAGACCGTTACAAGCGGCCCTACCCTATTTCTGCCGAGGAAGAACGCCGCCGCCAGAAAGAGCGCGAAGAGCACCTACAGCAGCAGATCAATGACTTGTGGCGCACCATTCCCAAAGGCGCGAGCAAGGGCGGCGAGCAGGACGCTCAGCGCTTCCCGTCCGAGCCTCAGGAAAACATCCTGTATTTCCTCGAAAAACACGCGCCATTACTGGAGCCGTGGCAGCGCGAGATCATCCGCATCGTGCGCAAGGTCGCGCAATATTTTTATCCACAGCGCCAAACGCAGGTGATGAATGAAGGCTGGGCGACGTTCTGGCATTACACCCTCACCAACGACCTTTACAACGAAGGGCTGGTCACCGATGGTTTCATGATGGAGTTTCTGCAAGCTCACACCAGCGTGATCTACCAGCCAGGCTTCGACAGCCCGTATTACAGCGGCATAAACCCCTACACACTGGGTTTTGCCATGTACAGCGACATACGCCGGATGTGTGAAAACCCAACCGACGAAGATCGCGCCTGGTTCCCGGATATCGCCGGATCTGACTGGTTATCGACCCTGAAATTCGCCATGCACAGCTTCAAGGATGAGAGCTTCATACTGCAGTACCTCTCGCCCAAAGTGATCCGCGATCTGAAGCTGTTCAGCATTCTTGATGACGACCAGAAGGATGATTTACTGGTCCCCGCGATCCACGACGAACCTGGCTATAAAACCATCCGCGAGCTGCTGGCTGCGCAGTACAACCTTGGCAACCGCGAGCCCAACGTACAAATCTGGAGTGTCGACCGGCGTGGCGACCGCTCGCTGACCTTGCGCCATCAGCAGCACGACCGTAAACCGCTGGGCAGCTCGACCGAAGAAGTACTCAAGCACCTGCACCGTTTATGGGGCTTTGATGTGCATCTGGAAATCTGGCAAGGCGACAAGTTGGTCAACAGCCAACATGTACCGCCGAAAAATGAACCCGAACGTGAAGGCGAGTTTCCCCGACTCGACCTGGTCATCCCACCGATCTAATCTCCCCTAGCCAGCCCCGCGACCAGACTGCACCTCGCGGGGCTCGCGCCTTATTCAGCACAGCCTTTTCCCTCCAGCCCGCGTAACCGTTATCCTCTGCGTTAACAGAGGCAATTTTGCAGATGGGTGCTATGCAGATTTACAAAGTCGGCGGTGTGGTGCGTGATCGCTTGTTGAACATTGCGTCGAAAGATATCGACCGCGTCGTCGTGGGCGCTACCGCCGAGCAAATGCTTGAACTGGGATACCGCCCTGTTGGCGCGGACTTTCCGGTCTTTCTGCACCCCAAAACCGGCGAGGAATACGCCCTCGCCCGCACCGAACGCAAAAGCGGCCGTGGCTATGGCGGCTTCACCTTCTTCGCCAGCCCCGACGTCACACTGGAACAGGACTTGATCCGCCGCGACCTGACCATCAATGCAATGGCCGAGGCCGATGACGGCACGATCATCGACCCTTACGGCGGCCAGCGCGACCTTGAAGCGAAGGTGCTGCGCCACGTTTCGCCCGCGTTTGCCGAAGACCCATTGCGCGTACTGCGCGTCGCCCGATTTGCGGCGCGCTACGCACCATTGGGTTTTATCATTGCCGACGAAACCTACGCGCTGATGCGTGAGCTGAGTGACTCGGGCGAGCTTGCCGCCCTGACCGCAGAGCGCAGCTGGAGCGAAATTTCTCGTGCGCTGATGGAGCCGCGCCCGGATGTATTCATCCAGGTGCTGCACGACTGCAACGCTCTGCACGCGCTCTTGCCAGAGGTCGATGCCCTGTTCGGCGTTCCACAACCGCCGGCGCACCATCCGGAAATAGACACCGGCTTGCACGTATTGGCGGTGTTGCGCCAAAGCGCCGAACATCTGTTACCGCTAACCGTGCGCTGGGCCTGCCTGCTGCACGATGTTGGCAAGGGCCTCACGCCCGAATCCGAATGGCCCCGCCACATTGCCCATGAGCAAAAAGGCCTGCGACTGATCAAGGCAGTCAATCAGCGCTGTAAAGCCCCCAAGGACTGTCAGGAACTGGCGCTACTGGTTGGCGAATACCACACACACGGCCATCGCGCGCTGGAGCTGAAACCATCGACACTGCTCGAGCTGCTACAAAGCTTCGATGTGTACCGGAGACCGCAACGTTTTGAGGAGTTCATCAGCGCCTGCGAAATGGACGCCCGCGGCAGAACAGGACTGGAGACGCGCGCATATCCACAAGCCGATTACTTGCGGGGCGCCATGCAGGCGGCACGTGAAGTTGCAGTGCAGCCGCTGCTGGAACAAGGCTTTAAAGGGCCTGAGCTGGGCGCTGCGCTCAAGGCTGCCCGCTTGCAAGCACTCGTCGCCTACAAGCAGAGCGCCAAGCCTGCCGCCGATTAACGGTCGGGCGAGGCGAGCAAGTCGGCAGGCGTCAGCTCGACGCCACGCCACTGAAAACTGACCGGGCGCAACTGCTGATTGATCGTTGCCGCCTGCCACAAGTCGGCGAAACTGCGCTGCACGCCCGGATGCACCGTTTCGGGAGCCAACAGCGCGAGCGGCCAGAGTACAAAGGCGTTCTTCAGGATTTCAGCGCGCGGCAACTCGAGCCCCTGAAAATTACCGACCCGATCACTGAATAACAGCACGTCGATATCCAGCGGCAATCCCACCCGATCTGGCGCATAACGGCCGTTATCGGCTTCGATGAATTTCAGCCGGCGATCAAGCTCATGCAATTCCAGCTCACACAGCCCGGTCACTACGAGATTGAAAAACGGTCCGCTCTTGATCCCCACAGGCGCGCTTTCAAACACGGCTGAACAGCGCATGTCTGTGAGCATTTCCGCCAGCGCATCGAGCCCGGCCTGCAGATGAACTTCGCGCTCGATATTGCTACCGAGGCCAAGGTAAACCCGGGTCAGCGACATCCGCGCTCAATCTCCACGCCAACTCCGCCACTCGCGGCGGCAACCGCACCCGGCTTGGTCAAGCGCAGGCGTAACCAGGGCACTTGAAACTCGTCCATCAGCAACTGCGCGAGGCGCTCGGCAAAGGTCTCGACCAGAATAAAGGACGACTCACTGGCGAATGCCTGCACGCGCTCGGAGAGCTTGGCGTAATCCAGCGCCTTGTTCAGGTCATCGCCAGCCGCTGCCGGACGAATATCCCAACCCAGGGTCAGATCCAGGCGCAGACACTGACGAATTGTGCGCTCCCAGTCGTACGCACCGATCACTGTGTCGACCTCAAGGCCGCTGACAAAAACTGTGTCCAAACCCGCTCTCCAAACACCATCTCAATAATCGACATGCAGCATGTCACACGGCACGCTCGCATGCATATCAGCCCGACAATCCCTGGCAACTTTTCGCCCTGGCGGTTAACCGGGAACGACTCAATTGCCTCGCTGCAATCGAAGGCCGTCAGTTTAACCTGCGCAGCGGCTTGCGCGGGCAAAAAGACCGACTCGCCGTTATCTTCAAACGCCTGCTAGAATCGCCGAACACCTGCCATGGAATGGGTACCATGTTTTGGCTACTGGCGTTTCTCGCCTACCTGATGGGTTCTTTGTCCTTCGCCATCTTGCTCAGCATGCGAGCTGGCACGCCCGACCCCCGGGGTTTTGGCTCGGGTAATCCGGGGGCGAGTAACGTTATGCGGGTAGCCGGCAAGCGGCTGGCCGTACTCACGCTGCTGGGCGATATCAGCAAAGGGCTGGTTCCGGTCGTCATCGCCAATCTGGCCGGCTTCAATTTGCAACAACAAGCCTGGATTGGTCTGGCAGCCGTAATCGGCCACCTGTTTCCCCTCTACTTTCGCTTTCGTGGCGGCAAAGGTGTCGCCACAGCGGCGGGCATGTTGCTGGGTTTATCTCCGATCGCGGCACTGTTGGCGATAGCCGCCTGGGTGACTACTTTTCGCCTGACCCGAACCAGCTCGCTGGCCTCACTGATCTCGGTGCCACTGACCATACCCTTGCTGGCGTGGCTGCACCCAACTGTGTTGATGCCGGTGTCGGTACTCAGCGGCCTGATCGTGTGGCGCCACCGCAGCAACCTGCGAGATCTGTTCGCAGGTCGCGAACGGCATTTCTAATCAACCGCGATCAAACGCCCAGCAGAGCTGACCGCTCAAATAGCCGGCAAGCTGTCCATCGGCCAACGCGCCTGCACGGCAATACCCAAACCGTCATGCTGGCCAGCCTTTAAGCGCTGACAGCCCGCGTAGGCGATCATCGCGCCGTTATCGGTACAGAACTTCGGCCGCGCATAGAACACCTGCCCATTAAACTCGCTAAGCATCTCGCCGAGCGACTGGCGCAAATCACTGTTGGCGCTGACGCCGCCAGCAATCACCAGATTCTTCAGACCCGTCTGCTTCAGCGCGCGACGGCACTTGATGGTCAGGGTTTGCACCACCGCATGCTGGAACGCCAGCGCGATGTCACAACGGGTCTGCTCAGAGTCATCGCCTTCGTCACGGCACTTCTGCCACGTATTCAGGGTGAAGGTCTTGAGGCCGCTAAAACTGAACTCAAGCCCTGGACGATCCGTCATCGGTCGCGGGAACACGAAACGCCCCGGTGTTCCGCGCTCAGCCAGCCTGGCGATTTCCGGGCCACCCGGATAATCGAGCCCCATCAGCTTTGCAGTTTTATCAAATGCCTCGCCGGCAGCATCGTCGAGCGACTCACCCAGCAAACTGTATTGGCCAATACCATCTACCCGAACCAGCTGCGTGTGGCCTCCGGACACCAACAAAGCGACGAACGGGAAGGCCGGTGGATTTTCCTCCAGCATGGGGGCCAGCAAGTGCCCCTCCATGTGGTGCACACCCAGCGCCGGAACACCCCAGGCGAATGCCATCGCCTGGGCGCAAGAAGCCCCGACCAGCAAGGCTCCAACCAGACCAGGACCCGCCGTGTAGGCCACCGCATCAATCTGATCTGCCGTGCAACCGGCTGTCGCCAACACCTCGCGGATCAGCGGCAGCATGCGCTTTACGTGGTCACGCGAAGCCAGTTCAGGCACGACCCCGCCGTAGACACGGTGCAGGTCGATCTGACTGAACAGCGCATCCGCCAACAGGCCGCGTTCACTGTGATAAAGCGCGACACCGGTTTCATCGCACGACGTTTCTAAGCCCAGAACCAGCATTGATAAAGCCTTGATTGAGGTGGGGTTTACTAATAAAGGCAGGCATAATAATAGCCGTGACCGTGCGTCGACCAGAGCTTTTCGATCAGAGGCTTTGCATTCGCCGCGATGAAGCGGTAATATCCGCAACCCTTGAAAACCAACGTTCTTCAGAGCCAAGGCTAGAAGTACGTTACCCACGGAATTAAACGAAGGTACGACCTGGATGCCAGCCGTCAAAGTTAAAGAGAATGAACCCTTCGACGTAGCCCTGCGTCGCTTCAAACGCTCCTGTGAAAAAGCCGGTGTTCTGGCTGAAGTTCGCAGCCGCGAATTCTACGAAAAGCCGACTTCAGAGCGTAAGCGCAAAGCAGCTGCTGCTGTTAAGCGTCACGCCAAGAAAGTTCAGCGCGAGCAGCGCCGCAGCGTTCGTCTGTACTAATACCGTACAGCACGTCGCCGCAGTGAGCATTGCCCGGCCTAGGCCGGGTTTTGCTATTTAAGCCTGCACACATCGTAGAATACCGATACTCCGCACACCGTTGGGTGATGTTCGGAGTTTTTTGCTTTCCAGTTAACAGCAACGCTGCGTGATGCGGCAGTATTCTGGGTGCCTATGGCCGGCCTGATCCCTCAGTCTTTTATTGATGACTTGCTCAACCGCACCGACATTGTCGACGTGGTCAGCTCACGCGTTCAACTAAAGAAAACCGGCAAGAACTACACCGCCTGCTGCCCTTTTCATAAAGAAAAGACCCCATCATTCAGCGTCAGCCCGGACAAACAGTTTTACTACTGCTTTGGCTGTGGCGCGGGCGGTAATGCGCTCGGCTTCCTCATGGATCACGATCAACTGGACTTTCCCCAGGCGATCGAGGATCTGGCCAAGAGCGCCGGCATGGAAGTGCCGCGCGAGGAAGGCGCACGCAGCAACAAGCCACGCCAGCCCACCGACTCGCCGCTGTATCCGCTCCTGACTGCCGCCGCCGACTATTACCGGCAAGCACTCAAGAGCCACCCGCAGCGCCGCGCCGCCGTCGACTACCTGAAAGGCCGCGGCTTGTCCGGCGAGATCGCCCGCGACTTTGGCCTGGGTTTCGCTCCGCCTGGCTGGGATAACCTGCACAAGCATCTGGGCGGCGACAGCCTGCAGATCAAAGCCATGATCGACGCCGGCCTGCTAGTCGAGAACACTGAGACCGGCAAACGCTACGACCGCTTCCGCGACCGGGTAATTTTCCCGATTCGCGACAGCCGTGGCCGCGTGATCGCATTTGGTGGCCGGGTACTCGGCGATGACAAACCCAAGTACCTGAACTCGCCGGAAACACCGGTATTTCATAAAGGCCAGGAACTCTACGGACTATTCGAAGCCCGCAAGAGCAATCGCGATCTCGACGAGATCATGGTCGTTGAAGGCTACATGGACGTCATCGCCCTCGCCCAAGAAGGCTTGCGCAACGCCGTCGCAACACTGGGCACCGCCACCAGCGAAGAGCACCTGAAACGTCTGTTTCGCCTGGTTCCCAGCGTGCTGTTCTGCTTCGACGGTGATGGCGCAGGCCGCAAGGCTGCATGGCGAGCACTGGAAGCGACCCTGCCCAACCTAAAAGACGGGCTGCGTGCGCGCTTTCTGTTTCTGCCAGACGGCGAAGACCCGGACACACTGGTGCGCAGCGAAGGCACCGATGCTTTCCGCGCCCGTATCAATCAGCACGCACAGCCACTGGCCGACTATTTCTTCCAGCAGTTGAGCGACGAGGCCGACCCGCGCTCCCTCGAGGGCAAAGCGCATTTAGTCACTCTCGCCGCACCGCTGATCGACAAAATCCCGGGCAATAACCTGCGCATCCTGATGCGCCAGCGCCTGACCGAGATCACCGGACTCAACAGCGAAGCCATGAGCCAGCTGAGCCCCACCAACAATTCAACACCCAGCGCCCCCATTCATTCCAGCAGCGCACCCAACGAACACTTCGATATTCCAGACAGCGCCTACCATGACATGGCGCCCAGCTATACTGAATACGAGCCAATGCCTGCGCAGCCCGCTTTTGAACAAAACTTCAAAGCCGGCAACAAAGACAAAGGCGCCTGGAAAAAGCAGGATGGCAAGTGGAGCAAAAAGGGCCGTGACGACTTTCAACCTCGCCAGCCCCGCACTGCCGTCAGCGTTGAATCACCGCGCCTGAGCGCCTTGAGAACCCTGCTGCATCATCCAGAATTGGCGCATAAAGTCGACGATGTCAGCCATTTCGCTGCAGAAGACGACACCTATGCGCAATTGCTGGTCGCCCTGCTCGGCGCCCTGCAGAAGAACGCCCAGCTCAGCCCGCTGCAACTGATTGCGCGCTGGCACGGCACCGAACAAGGCCGTTTATTGCAGGCTTTGGCAGAAAAGGAATGGTTGATTTCAGCCGATAACCTTGAACAACAGTTTTTCGACACTATAACTACACTTGTAGCCCGCCAACGCGAACGCAGTTTGGAACATTTACTGCTTAAAGCGCGCCAGAGTGAATTGAGCGCAGAGGAGAAAGATCAACTGCGCAACCTGTTAAACCGCACAACCTCGCCAGTAATTCTAAGCCCAACTGGCGCGTGAGGGAGTTTCTCGGGTATAATCCGCGGCTTGTTTTTAGCCCGCCAAGACCTTCAGTGGATAGGGTGTTATGTCCGTAAAAGCGCAACAGCAATCTCGTTTGAAAGAATTGATCAGCCGTGGTCGTGAGCAGGGTTACCTGACTTACGCGGAGGTCAATGACCACCTGCCGGAAGATATTTCCGATCCGGAACAGGTGGAAGACATCATCCGCATGATTAACGACATGGGGATCAACGTATTCGAGAGTGCTCCGGATGCTGACGCCCTGTTGTTGGCGGAAGCGGATACCGATGAAGCTGCAGCAGAAGAAGCCGCAGCAGCACTCGCAGCCGTTGAGACCGATATCGGTCGCACCACCGACCCGGTGCGCATGTACATGCGGGAAATGGGTACTGTCGAATTGCTTACCCGCGAAGGCGAGATCGAAATCGCTAAACGCATAGAGGAAGGCATCCGGGAAGTCATGGGCGCTATCGCTCATTTTCCTGGCACCGTCGAGAGTATTCTTGCCGAATACAACCGCGTTACCACCGAAGGTGGGCGTCTGGTCGAAGTCTTGAATGGCTATATCGACCCGGACGATGGCATCGCGCCTGCCGCAGAAGCTCCAGCACCCATCCCTGCGAAGGAAGGTGCGGCTGATGACGACAATGACGATGACGACGCAGACGATAGCGAAGACGAAGAAGAAGGCGATGGCGGCCCGGATCCGGAAGAGGCACTGCGCCGCTTCACGGCTATCGGCGAGCAACTCGACATTGCCAAGCAAGCGCTGAAAAAGCATGGCCGTGGCAGTAAGCAGGCGAACGCCGAGCTGAAAGAACTGGCTACGCTGTTCATGCCGATCAAACTCGTGCCCAAGCAATACGAAGCACTGGTTGTTCGTCTGCGTGGTGCACTTGACCGTTTGCGCGGCCAAGAGCGCGCAATCATGCAAATCTGCGTCCGTGATGCTCGCATGCCTCGTACAGATTTCCTGCGCCTGTTCCCAGGCAATGAAATTGACGAGACCTGGGCAGCCGGACTGGCCAAAGGCAAGGCGAAATACGCCGAAGCCATTGGCGAGCGCGAAGCTGATATTCAGCGTTGCCAACAGAAGCTGATTGCCCTGCAGGAAGAGTGTGAACTCACCCTGGCCGAGATCAAGGACATCAACCGTCGCATGTCGATCGGTGAAGCCAAGGCTCGTCGCGCCAAGAAAGAAATGGTCGAGGCCAACCTGCGTCTGGTTATCTCGATCGCCAAGAAGTACACCAACCGTGGCTTGCAGTTCCTCGACCTGATCCAGGAAGGCAACATCGGTTTGATGAAAGCGGTAGACAAGTTCGAATACCGCCGCGGTTACAAGTTTTCGACCTACGCCACTTGGTGGATTCGTCAGGCGATCACTCGCTCCATTGCTGACCAGGCGCGGACTATCCGTATTCCTGTGCACATGATCGAGACGATCAACAAGCTCAACCGTATCTCGCGCCAGATGTTGCAAGAGATGGGTCGTGAACCGACGCCGGAAGAGCTGGGCGAACGCATGGAAATGCCTGAGGACAAAATCCGCAAGGTATTGAAGATCGCTAAAGAGCCGATCTCCATGGAAACACCGATTGGTGACGACGAAGATTCGCATCTGGGCGATTTCATTGAAGACGCCACCATGCAATCGCCAATTGATGTGGCGACCGTGGAAAGTCTCAAAGAAGCCACCCGCGAAGTACTCGCCGGCCTCACAGCACGTGAAGCCAAGGTACTGCGCATGCGTTTCGGCATCGACATGAATACCGACCACACCCTTGAGGAAGTCGGTAAGCAGTTCGATGTAACGCGTGAGCGTATTCGTCAGATCGAAGCCAAAGCACTGCGCAAGCTGCGCCACCCGACGAGAAGCGAGCACCTGCGCTCCTTCCTCGACGAGTAAGGCTTAACCGCATCATCTATCAGCCCTCCGGCCTCAAAACCGGGGGGCTTTTAGTTTCTGGCGTGCAACTGCGCAATCCGGCTAAGATCAAGCTATGCCCACGCAGAATGAGAACCGCATGCCGCGAATTGCCGCTGCCATTCTTTTGTACTTGGCGTGCTCTGTAGCGCAGCCCTGGACGCCCCTCGCTCTGGCCGCGAATGATGGATCGGCCACACAAACGCCCCTGCAAGAGGGATCGGCTGCTGGGCGGACTTTCTCGGAAGAGCCTGCCGCAGGGGTGCCTGCCACAGGTTTGCCTGCCACAGGGTTGCCTGCCGCAAGGTCGCCTGCCGCAGACCACACACAGCAGGATGCATTGGCGAAGCTGGGCCTCACGGCAGAAGAAAAGGCCTGGCTTGCGCAACATCCCACGCTGCGTCTTGGCACCGATCCTAGCTGGCCGCCTTTCGAGTTTACCGGCGCGAACAATAGCTACCTTGGCCTGTCCGCGGAATACGTGCGCCTGATCGAGCAACGCCTGAATATAAAGTTAGAGCACGTTGAGCCAGGCAACTGGAGCGCCGTGCTTGAGCAAGCTAAAAACGCCAAGATTGACTTGCTGCCTGGCGTTATGGCAACACCCGATCGCATCAAGACGCTGGCATTTACCCGTCCCTATCTCGACTTTCCAATCGTAATTCTCGCCCGCGAGGACGGCCCACACCCCGACAGCATCCGTGCGCTTTACGGGTTAAAAGTAGCGGTCGTTAAAAACTACGCGCCCGATGAGTTGCTACGCCAGCAACATCCAGACCTCAACCTGTTGCAAGTCCCAAGCGTTAACGCTGGCCTTCAAGCGTTGGCTACAGGCCGGGCCGACGTTCTGATCAGTGACATTGCATCAAGTACCTGGAGCCTGCATCAGCAGAAAATCGACAACCTGATCATCAGCGGCGAAACGCCCTATCGCTACCAACTGGCGATGGCGGTACCAAAACAGAATGCGATTTTCGTCGAGATACTCGACAAGCTTTTTGCCAGCCTGACCCCAGGCGAGCAGATCGCCCTTCAGGAACCCTGGGTCGGCGGCAAGCTGCAATACAACAACACCTGGCAAACACTGCTGGATTACGGCCTGCCAGCCCTGCTCATATTGCTGGCGATTCTGGCGCTGACGCTGATGATAAACCGGCGCATGAGCGGGGAGATTGCACGGCGGACCACGCTTGAACACGAACTGCGCTGCAGCGAGGCGCATTACCGCCGGCTGGTTGAAAACCTCTCCGCCGTGACCTGGGAGGCGGCCATTGGCGAGACGGCCTATCGCTACGTCTCGCCGCACGCTGAAAAGCTACTGGGCTACTCACTGGAGCAATGGCGCCAAGCAGACTTCTGGCCCCTCAAACTGCACCCGCAAGACCATCAACAGACCACTCAAACCCGGCGGGCAGAGACTGCTGCCGGCCGTGATCACACACTCGAATACCGAATGATTGCCGCCGATGGCCAAACCGTGTGGATTCGAGAAATCGTCACCATCGACACCGCACAAGAGCAGCCAACCTTACGCGGCCTGATGATCGACATCAGCGAAGCCAAACATATCGAACAGGCCAAACGCACCTCCGAACTCAAGTTCTCGCTGGTCTTCCAGAACTGCCCGGACGTGATGATCATCAGCCAGCGCGAGGATGGCCGCATCATTGATGCCAACTACGCCTTCGAGCAGCAGACGGGAATATCGCGCAGCGAGGCACTGGGCAAAACCGCAACCGAGATGAACCTCTGGAGCCTGCCCAACACCGGCCCGGAATTAATCCGCCGACTGAACAACGGCGAAAGTTTGAGCAACATCGAAATGCCCTTTCAACTCCGTAACGGCAACAAGCTCACCGGCTTGCTCTCGGTGCAGGCATTTCAGCTGGACGAGGTACCGGTGCTCATCGCCATCGTACGCGACATCACCCAACTCAAGCGCACTCAGAAACAGCTGCAAACCTCGGAAGAGAAATTCGCCAAGGCCTTCCACGCCTCACCCGACGGCATGCTCATCACCCGCCTCGAAGATGGCCTGCTGATAGACGCCAACCTGGGTTTTGAACAAATCACCGGCTACAACCGCGAAGTCCTCAGCCATAAAACCACCGTGGAACTTGGCCTCTGGGCGAAACCCACAGACCGCGACAAACTGATCGAACAGATCAAGACCGTCGGCAGCGTACGCCGGCAAACATCACGCATCCGCCATCGCAATGGCAACCTGTGCATCTGTGAGATTTCCGCGCAAATGATCCAGATCGGTGAGCAGAGTTGCCTGCTGAGCATTATTCGCGACATCACCGAACGCGAGAGCATGCAGGCTAAATTGCAACTGGCCGCCACTGTGTTTGAAAGCACGATTGAAGGTGTGGTCATCACCGACACCCAGCAGCGCATCACCGCCATCAACCATGCATTCAGCGAAATCACTGGCTACAGCGAAGCCCAAGCTCTGGGCCAAACGCCACGTATTCTGGCCTCCGGCCAACATGACCGCGAGTTCTTCAGCGAGATGTGGCAGCGCCTGAATGAACATGGCCATTGGCAAGGCGAGGTATGGAACCGGCGCCTGAATAACGAAAGTTTCCCAGCTTGGCTGACCATAAACGAGGTGCGCGACAATGAGAGCAACCTGAGCCATTACGTTGGCGTGATAGCAGACATCACACCACTGAAACAGGCTCAGGCGCGTCTCGATTATCAGGCCCACCACGACCCGCTCACCGGCTTACCCAACCGGCTGCTATTTGAAACGCGCCTCAGCGCCGCCTTGCGTGACGCTCAGGCAGATAACCAAAACGGCGCCGTTTTGTTCCTCGACCTCGACCGCTTCAAACACATCAACGACAGCCTCGGTCATCCTGTCGGCGACCAGTTACTCGTCGTCATAGCCGAGCGCCTCAAGGAACAACTGCGCGACCTCGACACCGTGTCACGATTGGGCGGCGATGAGTTCATCATCCTGCTGCCCGGCCTCAACAACAGCCATGATGCCGAAACCATCGCCAACAAACTGCTCGCCTGCTTCACCGAGCCATTCAATATTCATGATCACACGTTCTACATCAGCGCCAGCATCGGCATCAGCCTCTACCCCGTAGACGGCGAAGACGTCGCCACAATCGTCAAAAACGCCGATGCCGCGATGTACCAGTCCAAAGCCAAAGGGCGCAATCGCGTAGAGCGCTACACCGTCGACCTGACCTCGAAATCCAGTGCGCGCATCAACCTGGAAACCGATTTGCGCCAGGCACTGGAACGCAACGAACTGGTGCTGCACTACCAACCAAAGCTCGACCTCGCCAGCCAAACCGTAATCGGCGCAGAAGCGCTGGTGCGCTGGAATCACCCCGAATACGGCACGATGCTCCCAGACCGTTTCATTCCGCTGGCCGAGGACACCGGGCTCATTCTGCCCCTAGGCGAATGGGTTCTGAATGAAGCCTGCCGGCAGTTGCATGAATGGCGACAGACCCACGCAGAATTCGGCCCGCTTTCGGTCAACTTATCCAGCCTGCAACTGCACCAGCCGCACCTGACAGAAACGATCAGCACCCTGCTTGAGCGCTACCAGTTGCCCGCGAACCTGCTGCAACTGGAGATCACCGAAACCTTCATAATGAACCGCACCGAAGGCGCTTTGCGCGCCCTGCACAAGCTCAAGAAATTAGGCCTGCAACTGGCGATAGATGACTTCGGCACCGGCTACTCATCACTCAGCTACTTGAAGCAGTTGCCGCTCGATGTGCTCAAAATCGACAAATCATTCGTCAGCGGCCTCCCCGCCGACCTCAGCGACGCCGCCATCAGCCGCGCCATCATCACCCTCGGCCGCAACCTCAACCTGACCGTCGTCGCCGAAGGCGTAGAGACCGACGCACAGGTGCAATTCCTCACCTCAGAAGGCTGCGAGCAAATACAAGGCTACATCGTCAGCCCCGCACTAACTGCTGGACAATTCGCAGATAAATTCCTTCATCCGCGCTCCACCCTTGGCACCACAGGAAAGGCACCGGTATAATCCGCACGCTTCTGAGGGCCCATAGCTCAGTTGGTTAGAGCAGAGGACTCATAATCCTTTGGTCCACGGTTCGAGTCCGTGTGGGCCCACCACCTTTAAAGCCGCGCACTGCGCGGCTTTTTCACATCTGCAGAAAAAACAGCTAGACCAGTCCTATAGTCCAAAGGTACAAATTCAGTACAGTGCCGGTATAGCGGCGCGCTTTTGGAGTAGGAAAATATGGCCACCATCGTAAAAACGGATGCCGGCACCTGGAAGGCCTTGGTACGCAAAACCGGGTGGCCGACCAACACCAAAACCTTCCGCACCAAGCGTGACGCCGAAGACTGGGCGCGCCGCACCGAAGACGAAATGGTCAGGGGCGTTTATATCCAGCGCAGCGGCTCCGAACGCATGACCTTAGAAATGGCACTGAGACGCTACCTCAGCGAAATCAGCCCAACCAAGAAGGCAACCACCCAGCGCGCCGAAGCCACCAAAGCCCAGCAACTGATCAGCCACCTGGGCAAATACTCCATGGCCGCCCTGTCGGCCGAGATCATCGCCAGCTATCGCGACACTCGCCTAGCCTCGATCACCAATCGCGGCAAGCCAACCAGCAACAACACCGTACGCCTGGAGCTAGCCCTACTCAGCCACCTGTTCACAGTGGCGATTCAGGAATGGGGGCTGGGCCTGAGCTTCAACCCAGTGCTGAACATCCGCAAACCCAGCCCCGGCGAAGGCCGCGACCGGCGCTTATCTGCCGAAGAAGAACGCCGCCTGCTGACTGCCGTGAACAATCACAGCAACCCCATGCTTGGCTGGATTGTCCGCATCGCCCTGGAAACAGGCATGCGCTCATCCGAGATCACATCCCTGCGCAGACACCAGGTCGATATGAAAAAGCGCGTGGTGCGCCTCTCAGACACCAAGAACGACAGCGCACGTACTGTGCCTCTCAGCAAATGGGCAACAGAGACCTTTGAAGCTGCGCTAAACAACCCAACACGCCCGATAGATTGCGACTTGGTGTTCTTTGGCGAGCCGGGCAAGGACGGCAAACGCCGCGCCTACAACTTCAACAAGACCTGGGGGGTGCTCAAGAAGAAACTAGGCATGGCTGACCTGCGCTTTCATGACCTGCGTCACGAAGCCGTCAGCCGACTAGTCGAGGGCGGATTATCCGACCAAGAGGTGTCCGCCATCAGCGGCCACAAGTCGATGCAGATGCTGAAACGCTATACGCATCTGCGTGCTGAAGATCTGGTTAGCAAGCTAGACAAGCTGACGCGCTGATCTAACCGCCTTTACCGGCCTACCGGCCCCAACCCTTCTTCCGCCCCAGTTAGCTCGGCGCTCTGCTGCAGCGCCCAACCACGCCTCGGCTCGAAGCAGAAGATCAAAAATGGCTTTCCTATCAGCCAGCAGTGAGCTGTGGAAAACCGCACGTTGCTCATTCAAGACACCAACTTCTAGGCTGTGCTCATCTAACGCGCGAATCACGGAGGGCAATACTGAGGCCTTTTCAGGTATACCAGTACGCCCAACTACAAACCGCCATACCAGCGGCCTATAGCGCTCAAGCCAAGGTGCAATGTCAGTGACCGCCTTCCACTGTGAACGTAGCTTTTCCCTTCTTGCGTGGCCTGAAAGGCGTCGAAGCTGCTCGTCAAACTGCGGCGACAGCTTACGACCAAACCAATAGCTATCACTGTCTCGTTGTGACTGCTGGACTGCCCCTCCAACTGGAACACGATGGATCCGACAGTACTTCTCTCCGCTCAAAACAAATCGCCAGCACATGGTGCAAAAACCTGGAGCTGGAAACGCCTTAGCATATTCAAAAAATACGTTTATCGCTGGAGCCATTGCCATCAGTTGCCCAAGCGAAACCAGCGCCGATGTCGATGAATGGCCAGGAAGATTGCTTAAGGAACGCCCCTTGTCGGCAAATGCCTCCCAACTAAGTTCTCGCCCACTCAGAAATGCATCTGCAGAGCGCAGTCCATCTATCAGGCGCTGACCACCTGGAAGCCCGGAGCAGCGCTCAACACCCTCAAGCTGCTCGCGGATATGCCTTTTGAGAATTTTCTTGAAAAGCAGTGGCCTCATGGCTTCTTTCACCGAATGGCGTGAAATATCAACGACCAGCGGGCGCCACATGCCCACGCGCTGCCATCCGAGAGACTTACAAAGGTGTAGCTCGAGAGCATGTTCCTGCCACAGGATTTTATTTGCATACACGCTGTGAGCGCCTCAGGTGCGAAATCAACAAAAATGCGAAAAAGCCCTACATCCCAATAAAGACAGGGGTCTACTCAAATTTCAAGTGGCAAATTTTAACTCTTAATCGACCTTGCGAAATGCCCCTAGGATTGAACCGTAACTGAACCGAGGAGAACCACCATGTCGACAACCCAACAAATACTGACCGAACGCTGCGGAATACTTATGAGCTACGAGCAACTCGGCGAGGTTATGCACCGAAGCCCGGAGGGACTGCGAATTACCCTCTCAGACAACAGAACCGATTGGGCCCGAAGCATCAACGCTGCAAAGAGGAAATGGGGACGTCGAGTACTTTTTCGCACAGCGGATATTGCGAAATTGATCGACGATGGCATCAAAAACTAACCATCCCAAACCTACTTCAGCAGCGTCCTTATGAGCATAAAAATCTCAAGTTTGGTCTGGGAACACTACCCGGCAGGCGGCAGCGAGCTGCTGACAGCCCTGGCGTACGCCGACCACGCACACGACAACGGCACTAATATCCGCCCCAGCGTCGCATATATCGCCAAGAAGACCCGACAGAGCGAACGAAGCGTTCGCCGCTACCTCGCTCAGATGCGTGAGAGTGGATGGCTACTCACTGTCAGACACGGGAATGGCGGTCGTGGGTTTGCGACAGAATATCGGATCAATCCCCTGTGGATAACTAACCCGGCCAAATTGTCACCCTTTGCAGCAGAGGCAAACGAAACCCTGAAAAAGCAGGAACATAAGGATGAAAGCAGAGGTAGCGAAAGCCTGACACCAGTGTCAGCCCAACCACCAGGAACCATAAAAGAACCTAAAACAGATCAAAGCAACCATCCCCAGGCACTCTCATTTCCCGATGAATTAACTGGCAGGAACCAAGCTGCTACCCAGAAACTGATCCAGCAATGCCCGGCGGACTTACGGCAACTCGTCCTCGATGAGATAGCGACCCTGCTAGAGGCAGGTAAAGTCCGAAACCCCATAGGGTTACTTCGAAAACTGGTTGCAGTGGCTCAAGTCGGAAAGTTCGTACCCAATACCAAGGCTCGTCAGCATGGGCCACGTAATGCTGAACACATGCAAGATCAGGAGCTCACTCCAGACAAACATGCAGGCCGTCAATTTCTCAATGAGCTGCAAGAGCTGCTCAAAAAGCACACTGTCCCCAAGAAATCCAAATAGCGGCCATCCAAAAAAATGAAAATTAATTGCTACCTACGAGCTCAGATAAATCAGCGTGCAGCACACAAAGCAGGCCACGCTGACCTTGAGGACAAAGCAAGCGAGACCATTACCCTAAAAAATACTAACGATAAAATAGGTTATCGGTAGTTAATTAGTGTTTTCTGCTACCCTACCCACCTGTGCCGTGGGACTGGTTGGTGAGGGCTCACCCTCACCTCTCCCTACGAGCGCTAATTACTTTCAGCGGCCATGCGAGGCTAAAGGCACATGACCTGGACGGTGAAGATAGAGCACGATGACGAGGACGGTGGCATTGTCCCGCTGCCGGATGAGTTGCTTGCAGAGCTTGGCGTGGGGGTCGGTGACTCACTCTATTTGAGCGAGCAGCATGATGCTGACGGTTCGCGATGTTTGATCCTCAGCAAAACGCCTCGGCCTTCTGACGGTGCTCATAACCAGGATGAATAACCCACTTAGCACTGCGAAATGCGCCTCGGGCGTTGCACTCACAGAGCGCCGACTGACGGCCGCTGAGTTTCAGGTACTGACAGAGGTACCTGCCGCCACTGAGTGGTTCGCCAACTTGGACAACCCACGTACCCGCAAAGCCTACCAGGGCGATCTGAGCGATTTTTGCCAGTTCATCGGTCTGACCGGGCCTGAGCAGTTCCGTGAGGTAACCCGCGCCCATGTACTGGCCTGGCGCGCCGCGCTGGAAGGCCGCGCACTCTCAGGGGCTACCGTCCGCCGCAAGCTCGCCGCTCTGGCCAGCCTGTTCGACCACCTGCTCGACAGCAACGCCGTCGCCGGTGGCAACCCGGTGCACGGGGTCAAGCGGCCGAAGATTGAAACCAACGAAGGCAAAACGCCGGCACTCGGTGATCACCAGGCCAAGGCGCTGCTCGACGCACCTGACCCGGGCACCCTGCAGGGGCTACGTGATCGCGCCGTACTGGCGGTGCTGCTGTACCACGGCTTACGCCGTGAAGAAGCCGCACGGCTCTACGTACAGGACATGCAGGAGCGCCGGGGCATCAAGCACCTGCGTGTGCACGGCAAGGGCGGCAAGTTGCGTTACCTGCCGATGCACCCGGTTGCCCTGGAGCGTATCCACTTTTACCTAGAGGCCTCCGGGCACCACCTGGTGCAGAGTGAGGCACCGTTATTTATGCCCTTGCGCGGCAAGGCAACGGGCGCAGGCCTTAGCGCGGATGGCATCTATGCCTTGGTCGGACGCTATGCCAAAGCGGCAGGCATCGAGGTCATGGGTTTGGGTGTACATGGCCTGCGCGCAACGGCGGCGACCAACGCCTTGGAAAATGAGGCCGACATTGCAAAGGTCCAGCAGTGGCTGGGCCACGCGAACATCAGCACCACGAAAATCTATGACCGGCGCAACTCGCGGCCGGAGGACTCGCCGACATTTAAAGTCCGCTACTGAGGTGACAGATGATTGAGTTTGAAACCGCACTCATTGCAGCCCTGTTGCTGCTCACAGACATTATCTGCAGCGGCATCGCGGCGTGGCGCTCGAATCCGCAGCTCAGTGTCATTTCTGGTAGCGCAACCAGCACAGGCGTCACCCTTGTTGTCGGCTCCATGGTCATGCCCGTGACTGCAGCTGCCATCTGTGCCGTGGTAATTGCGCTCTACCTAACCTGGCTGAAAACCATAGCGATCAAGCGACAGCAAGTGCTGATCACATGATCAGCCAGCCACAAGCCTTCATCGACACCCCTCAAGCGGGTAAGGTCGCGCTCGCATTCTTCTTTGGCTTGATGGAAAAGTGGGGCTGTTCAGTGGCCGAGCAGAAGGTACTACTCGGCTCGGTCGGCAATACCACCTACCACAAGTACAAGAGCCTGCCCGAGGTGCGCCTGAGCCATGATCTGATGGAGCGCATTTCCTACCTGATGGGTATTCACAAGTCGTTGAGGATCATCTTCAGCAACCAGGTGGAGAATGCCTATCACTGGGTAAGCAAGCCAAACCAGGCCGCTCCCTTCAACGGCCAAAGCGCGCTGCAGTTCATGCTGTCGGGCCGGATGACCGAGCTGGCCGATGTACGCCGCTATCTTGATGGAGTGCGCGTTTCGCAATGCGAAATGAAACCGGCATCGGGCGACTTAGTGAATACGCTACCAGACTATCTTGCCCAAGTTTTCGTCCTCGCCGACGAGGTGTTCGGAGACAACGCTGTGACCGCCGCATGGATGGCTACAGCTAACTATGGCCTGGGCGGTAATACGCCAACCTCCCTTTGCGAGACGGAGATTGGCACCCTCCAGGTAATCCGTGTTTTGCACGCAATCGAGTGGGGCGGTGTCGCGTGACGGCCAAAGTGCGCGCTGGCACAGCTCAATCAGCCCCTGAGCCACCCACACTCCTGGGTAATCAGATGAGCTGAAGTTGCTCCACCGTCCAAACGCTGTAATATGTATATCCATACAGCATTACGACAACGCAGAATGACCTCCATCCTCGGCCGCATTCGGCCATCATCAGTCCTCGTCCGAATGATCGAGGCCCGTGTCAGTGCCGGGTTTCCCAGCCCTGCAGATGACTATGCCGAGACATACCTGTCGCTCGACGAGCTGGTCAACGTGAGGGCTCCAAGCGTGTACCTGGTGCGCGCAGGCGGCGATAGCCTGAACGGGGTCGGCATCTATGACGGCGATGTGTTGGTGGTAGACCGAGCTGCGGTCGCCAACCAGGGCGAGGTAGTTATTGCTCTGATTGAGGGTGAGTTCACAGCCAAGGTGCTGAGCTATGACGCCAAGGGTCGGCCGATGCTGCTGGCCGCCAACCCAGCCTACCCCACGATCACCTTGCAGGATGGCGAAGCGCTCGAAATCTGGGGCGTAGTGACAGACAACCTGCATTCACTACGCCGGGGCTGATCACCATGTTCGCCCTGGTTGATTGCAACAATTTCTATGTGAGCTGTGAGCGTCTGTTTCGCCCCGAGCTGCATGGCAGGCCTGTCGTGGTGCTGAGCAATAACGATGGTTGCGCTGTGAGCCGCAGCAACGAGGCCAAGGCCCTCGGGATAAAAATGGGCGAACCTTACTTCAAGCTGCGCGACCTGGTTGATCGGCACAGCCTGATCGCCTGCAGCAGTAATTACGCGCTATATGCCGACTTGTCTGGCCGTGTCATGCGGACGCTGCGCACCATGGCCCCGCGTATAGAGGTCTATTCCATCGACGAGGGATTTCTCGATCTGCAGGGCATCCAAGGCGACCTTGAGCAGCTGGGCCGTGAGATGCGCTCCCGCGTATTGCGCGAGGTGGGCATTCCGGTCGGGGTGGGCATCGCACCCACAAAGACCTTGGCGAAGTTGGCCAACTGGGGGGCGAAGAAATGGCCGGCAACGGGAGGCGTAGTTGATCTTCGCGATCCAGCCCGGCAGCGCCGGCTGCTGGCCCTGGCCGAAGTCGGTGAAGTCTGGGGCATAGGCCGCAAAATCTCGGCCCGGTTAAATACCATAGGCGTATCGACCGCGCTGCATCTTGCAGTCTATGACCGCAAAACCTTACGCAGAATGTTCAACGTCAATGTTGAGCGCACCGCACGTGAGCTAGCCGGAGAGGCTTGTTTCGCTCTGGAAGAAGGGCCGGAACCCAGGCAGATGATTGCCTGCACCAGGTCGTTCGGTGAGCGCAAACATACTCTGCAGGAGCTGCAGGAAGCAGTTGCGGGATACGCTACCAGGGCGAGCGAAAAGCTGCGGGGCCAGCGGCATCTATGCCAGGCGATTCAAGTATTCGTTCGCTCCAGCCCGTTCGATCAACGGGGCGAGGCATACAGTCGCGGCGTGTGCGTTGCGCTGCCATACCCATCAGCTGATACCCGCGATCTCGTCGCGGCGGCGCTGAGTGGCCTGCAGGCGATCTACCGGCTGGGGCCGGCGTACGCAAAGGCTGGGGTGGTGCTGATGGATTTCGTTGAGCCGGGCCGGTTTACCCCTGATCTGTTCGCGCCGGCTCCACGCCCTGGAGGCGATCGGTTGATGGCCACCATTGACGCGATCAACGCCAAGCAAGGGCGGGGAACGATTAGGCCCGCCAGGCTCGCGCCGGATCAGGGCTTTTCGATGAAGCGCGAGAGGCTGAGCCCGCGCTTTACAACGTCCTGGAGCGATCTGCTAAAGGTGAAGTGCTGACTCAGTTTTCAGGCGTTGTAGCCGGCTGATTAGCTCGACTTGGGCATCATCAGCAGATAACCCGAGCATTCCGTCTGTGTGAACCAGATTGCTGCGCTGGGTGTCGGGCCAGCCCCTATCGTCATCGTCTATTGCCAACCATGGCACCGCGCCGGGGAGACGGCTCAGGTAGGCCGCTATCTGCTCGAATCGCGTCTGATCGTCCCAAGGAATGTAGTCGGGCCAGCCTCGGCCCATGGCCGAATGCCAGGTCGCACCGGCAACCCTGCCGGCGAGGCTGGCAGGCAGCGCTTTGCGGGCGCGCCGGAAACCGAGGTGTCGCGCCCAGCTCGTGGACAGCACAATCCTGATGTCATGGTATGGCTCCAGGGCGGCAGTGAGTCGATCCGCCCACATAAACAGATGGCCATCGGCGCGCAGCTCGATCTCGCCGTTGAGTCGTAGATAGACGGCATCCGGGTGCAGCACGCCGTCGAAATCGAGGAACAGGATCATTGCTAGTTTTTCGCCACGGACTTTCGATAGCCGAGGCCGAGGAGCAGGTAAGCTGTGTTTCGAGTCTGAAAGATAAAGCCTTCACTGAACGAACGGAGCCCAGACGACTGCACCCAATTGCCTTGATCGAAGCGGTCCGCGCTATCGAAAACAACATAGTTGGCGCGAATCATCACCGGCTGAATCTGCTGCATACGCAGCTCGCTAGCTACATCATCAGGAAATAAAAACTCGTGCCAAACCCATTCTCGAACCAGGCAGAAATTGCTATCGGGGAATCGCTCACTCGCCCACTCGATTGCCTCGACGTTGGACATATCGCTGCCATGCATCAACTCGCCGGGGCCATGCGCCCGCTCGAACAGCTGCCGCCATAGCTCAAGTGAAATCGCCATAAGCGCTCCTAACTACATCGCGGAAATAACGCGGCCGACATAAACGAGATTGCACGACTGTATATGCAGCGGATCGTGCAGACCTTCAATCAACGGCGAGAGGGTTGTGTGTCGGCAATCAACCTCGTCGACTCGTCCGAGGTAGGCGGTTTGCGCCGTCTGGCTGCGGTAGCAATAAATCTGATCACGACGGTCGGCATGATCATCTGCATTCATCGCATACACGTCGGCACTGATCAGAAACAGCGTGGCCGTGTGGTGCATGCGATGATGAGAGCGCAGCCAAAAGCCGCGCTGACGCACGACCTTGCTCTGCGGCACTTCCAGGTAGGCTGCCCCAGTCGGGACTTCACCACTATTGAGGTAGGCCTCGATCTGCTCATCATGGAGGATCGGACATGCGGCGTAGCAACGCTCTTGATTCCTCATGCCTTCATGCTTCCCTTCGCTGCATTCAGTTTCTTGGCTTTCGATCAGGGGGTGACCTGTTGATTGCTGAATTTGGATCCTGGCGAGTCGTTGAGTGAGTCAGACTTTTCTGTCAGGTCATCGCGTGCGTCATGCCACGTTGTGCCATTTTCTGGCAAACCGTGGCACGGCATGCCACAAAATCCATAAATCAAAAAACAGTGCATCATGTGATACGTGGCACGCCATGCCATTATTTGGCTGAGCGTGGCAGAAAGTGGCACGGTCTGCCACGCAACCCTCTCGGCAAATGCCGATGATTTTTGTTGAACGGCATATTTGTTCGATCCGCACCAAAAAACTCGGTCGACCAATACCAAGAGCAGCAGTTTTCCACCAAAATTTATATAACCAATCGACAAAATAGCGCTGTATCACAGCCTGCACGCATGAGATGTATCACATGCTGAACGGTTAACCTGTATCACAGGCTGAACGCTTAAAAATCAGTGCGAGACTATTACGGGTAGGGCATTTAGGGTGATACACCAGTGTCTGTTTCAGTCTCGAAACCAGTGAATATTCGCGGCACCACGAGCTCCATTAGCGGATCAATAACCAGATCGCTAGTTGACATAGATGCTGAAGAATTTGTTGTGCAAAGACTTGGCCACGACAAGAACATCTACCCCCTCCATGGACAGAGAGTTGGTTGAGACTTTGTAACCATTTTCCTTCGAGTAGCGAATGTGGACACCCCGGTAGTCGCAGGCATTGAAGCCGTCGTAAAAGGGACCGTTCCCCTTTGTTTCACGAAAGCCTATCTCCCGACCATTTATGAAAGCGCGAACCTCGCAGACCCTTTTGCCACTTTTTCGTTCGCCTTCGACAACCTGCAGGTGGTACTCCTGGTCGGGTCGAATTTTCATGGCCGGCACGTTCTGGTTGAAGTACGCCGAAGCCCGCGCATTCCATCTAGCGGGGTCAACCTCCTCATGCTTGCTCCATGCCTGCCCAGCAATGCTGGCACTAATTGGATACAGAATGATCCCCAGCAGAATCCCGAGATAAGCCAAGTACCCCAAGAAAATCTGAGGCGCTCGTAAATCAGCAGCAACCTGGAAATCACTGCCGTCATACATGGCCGCCTGAGTAGAGTTGACTGGCAGAGCCTCAAGCTGGGCTTTGGCATTACGTGCCGCAATGAAGCGAAGGGAGACATACCAGAAGGCCGCCGCCGGTATTACAGTCCAGGCCATGCCAAACAGGATTCCCACCAAAACTATTGCGGGGATCATGTACAGATCTTGAAGCTCTGGATTCGCAATCGCCTCCATGAACGCACTGCCAAGCGCCGAAAGTTTTGTAGTGATGAAGCTCATCAGTGCTACCACATTCCACTCAGCACCTATCGCAAGCCAAAGGTATGAAAGACCACCTATAGCGGCACCCCAGTTAATGACCTGTGCACAGCCATAACCACCGAAGGCACCGCCATTGATAGGTGCTATGGCCGCAAAGTGAGTGCCGCGCCCGAGCATTGCACGAGGAAGGAAACAGACCACCAATAGCAGCCCAGCGAGCAGAAGCAGAAGGCCTTCATGCCCTGGTAGGGGCACAAACTCACCTTCAACGTATGTAACCCCTTTCATCACGTCCCGCGCCATATCCACAAAAGGCATGGCCAAGATGGCAGCAATAAAACCAGACTTCGGTACCGACCAGATTTCTGCGAACCAGTTTCCAGTCAAGCTGCGACGGTAGTAGTAGCGATAGCTACGCAATGGCTTGTATTTGGTGCCGGACTCTCTCACCGCCAGACCAAACCAACCACTTTTAATGGCGACATAGGAAAGCAGGCGGCCCGTGTTGTTCAATGCCAGCGAAACACTTGCATCGCTATCCACCCACGGCAGTCTGACCGTATATCCAGCTGGTCGATTGGCACACGCTTCAGCAAACGCATCAGCCATCTCATTGCAAGGCTTGTAGCCAGTCGGATAGAAAAAATCGAAGAAGGCTCTGGAGGAACCAGCTGCAACGCTCAATAGAAGGAACAGCGGCAGATAAACGCAGTACGTCCAAACCCCTATGATGAAAGACCTGACCTCTGACATAGCTGCAACTCCTGGAATTAATTGGGTTGAGGGCGGGGTTCTATGCAGCTGTGGGGCTTGGTATTAGGCTTTTGGTGATTTCATCAATCAGCATCTCCCGTACCGCCATCTTGCAATGCCTTAGCCAACAAACACGTGCCTGGTAGCCAGCATCAATACGCAGCGGGTTAAGCTCTCGCCATTCTCTTTCAAGCTTCAAAGCCTCAAGTTGAAGATGGGCTTGCTTCCGCTCGACGAAGGCCTGCAGCTTCTGGTTCTCGGCCAACCAGCGCATGAGGAGTGGATTCACCTCATGAAGAATCTCGTGAACAGTTCGTCCCCAATACGACAGGCCGTGAAGCTCCGGCAATAATGTCGCCTCGATCGGCATGCTCAGGTAGATGTCATGAAAAGGCGAATTCAAGGCCACTCTATTCTCCAGCAATTGGTCGGCGAGCTTCCCCTGCTGCTGGATCAGATCTAGCAGCGATGGGTCATATCTCGCCCTGGATAAACAAGCGCAATTGCTACACGGTCATCTTTCACTGCCTCGACGAGCAGCTATGCCTTCTAGGCAGCTGCAGCTAGCTCGTATCTGAGCGTCCTGCATTTAGCAGTGACCTTAAGGCAACCTTTCCAGAGCGCAGCTCTTGAAGAGCCCGCAATGGCTATATACGGGGGCATGATGATTATAGTCGGCGCGCTTAACTTAAGCAAATTACGTAAGCGCGCATTTGTAGCATGGCTTCCCGACTCACAGAAACCAGCCTGCCGCTGCCCGATGAGCTGCGCATTCAGTCAGCTATTCGCGACGGGCTTTATCCAGAAGCTCCACGATTTGCTCTTCGGTCATTGCTGCTAGGGCGGCTACCCCTGCACGAACTACATCAGAACGAGAGGCCCGGAATCCACGGGGGACCAGGCTGAGCCGATCAATTTCCTCGCTAATCTGATTTGTCAGAGAGAAAGTGACTCGCTTAAAGACAGCTGTGCTGTGTGCTGGGGCATCTGACTTTTGCATTGAGGGTCTCGATTGGTTACTTAATATCAGCAACTTACGTAATTGTGCTTGGCTATTCAACCATCGAGAGCTTAGATTCCAATACGTAGCCAACGAGCTGGCTTACGTAGGCCGCGTTAATTCTGCCATCTGAGGTGCTCCATGCTTTTAGGGATCCAGGGGGATGATTACCGTCGTCGCAGGGCGAGGCTGCTGGGCCTGCCCGAGAACGCAACTGATGCAGACGTGCATACGCACATAATGAAAGGCATCCCTGTGGCTCAGTTGGCAAAGCTGCTCAGGAGTGGTGACGTCAATGCCCATGCCTGCGAGCAGATCTCGTCAGGGGCGGTCTTAAAAGCACGCCTGGCGTGTGAAATGATCGCCCCTTGTGCCACATCTGCTCATCACCTATCTGCAGGCGAGAGCGATCGATTCTTGCGAGTTGTGCATGCCGTGGTGCTGGCCGAACTGCTGTTCGGTTCTCGTGATAAAGCGCAGCGCTGGCTCTCGCAGCCAAAAGACCGATTCTCGGGTAACTCGCCACTGCAGATGCTGACATCTACAGCTGGGACCTGGCTTGTCGAGGAACTGATGACTCAGCTGGCAGAGGGCTTTGTTTTTTAGTCAACGGGCTCCCGAATTATGAGTGGAGGCAACGGTGATGGACGAATCGCACCCAGCTTGCCAGCACCACAAACGTTGTAGTTGGGCTGGGCACGCCGAATCGATCTCTTCGACATGCAAGGCAGTCATTTTCAGATCGCGGTGTATCACCCTTTTCGTCTACCCGTAATAGTCTCGCACTGATTTTTAGGCGTGCAGCATGTGATACAGAGAGGCGTGCAGCATGTGATACACGTGATGCGTGCACCCTGTGATACAGCAGTATTTTTGCCAGGAAAATACGGCAAATCAGCCATTATCGAGGCCCGTCGGCACCTTCTCAAACGAAACTGCAAGCTCCGATGCCACTCAGTGGCTTCGCACGGCCAAAGCGTGGCATCTAATGGCATTAGCTGCCATTAGATGCCAATTAATGCCATCGGAAGCCAGACCTAGTCACTACGCTCGCCCCATTGGGCTGCATTGACAGGTGAGCTGTCCGGCCAGCAAACCGTCCTCAGTCCATGGACAGTGGACGGAGAGCGACTACGATGATGAAAGGCCAAGACATACTGCTAATGCTCAAGCTGGTTAGCTTGGCAAACCAGCACCCCAAACCCGAGCAAGCGGCCGAGCACTTTTCCATGCGTGCGCTGGAGCAGTCCACCGGTATCAGCAAATCCGAAGTCAGTAATGCGCTTAACCGCTGCATTGCCGCAGGGCTCGCCAAGCTGGGGCGCAACAGCGCACTGCCGCAGGTCAACACCCGCGCCCTCAACGAATTTCTCGCCCACGGTTTGAAATACGTGTTCCCGGTACGGCCCGGCCCTATCGTGCGCGGCCTGGCCACTGCGCACGCTGCGCCCGTGCTGGCGGGTAAGCTGCTGTCCGGCGGAGAGCACATCTATGTCTGGGAGGATGCATTGGGCAGCGACATGGGCCAAAGCATCGAACCCTTGTTCAAAAGCGTACCCAATGCCGTGCGTCAGGATGAAGCGCTATACGCCATGCTCGCCCTGGTGGACGCCATCCGGTTGGGCAATGAGCGCGAGGCCAGCCTGGCCAAAACCCTGCTAACGCAACAGCTGCGAGGCGAACCCGATGGCAGCTGAATGGCGTATGCAGGAGCAGATGCTGCAAACCGTGGCTGATGCACTGGGGCCGGACTTGCTGCGTGAGGTCGCCTTTGTCGGCGGCTGCACCACCGCGCTGCTGATCACCGATGCTTTCGCCCGCGAGGCCGTGCGCTTTACCGAAGATGTCGACGTGATCGTCCATGTACTCGGTTACGGCAACTGGCAACGCTTACTTACGGAACTACGCCAGCGCGGCTTTCGTGAATCCCCAGAGGACGACGTTATCTGCCGCCTGCGGGTGCCCCCTACTCCGTCGTCATTTGACGACCATTTGAAGCTCCACGCACAGGAGTACAACTCCTAAAAGAGAGCGGCGTCGGCATCCGGTGTATGTTTGGCGCTCCGCTCTAATAGCTCAACCCAAAGGTGGCCCGATATACACCCCAGACAACCTAGCCCTGTCAAAACTGAACACGTGCGCATGCGGACTTTCACTGCATCGACCTACAAGCGGCATCTGGTGATCGGGCTTACCTTCCGCCAGCAAAACCCGGCCACTACAAAATGGGCATTCGCTTGAGAAGCGCACGAACCTCGTCCAAGGTCTCTTAGCGTCATCACGGTACATTTCGAGTTCGGCAGAGTCTTCCTTGAGTGCAAGAAGCGGAGCCGCTGCTTTCACGACCCGATTGTCCACCAACTCGATCCACGGTTGATGTACGCCGCGCCATATGAACCAAGCAAGAAAGACCACTAAAACGCTGCTGGCTAGCTGGCGTAGCGTGAGCGCCTGATCAATCGTGGAAAGGCTCCATATCGAAGCCAATACCCAAAGCAGCAGAGAGCCCATACCGAACATAACGGTGATAAACATCATCAAGCCACGCCAACTCCGGTTCTCCAGCACACCCTCGCGGAAAATCAGCCGTAAAAATAATGCCGGCTGAACTTCGCCATTTTCCGTTCTGGTGTAAACGATCTGTCGTTGCGCCTGCACAGCCAGTGAGCCGCCATCACCAGCTTCTACCGGCCGAGTTGCGAGCCAGTAAATCCGCTGATTGCCTGCTCCACCCTTCGCTTCACTGCTGGCAATCACCGGCAAATGCTTCAAGCCTATTTGCTCCGCACGCCGCCGAATCGAGTTCATTCGGGCGTCCAGGAATGTTTCCAACGTGGAGGTTGATAGCCAGCGCGCAGGATCGCGGCCGGCTGCCTTCACCTTCGGATCGCAGATTTCCAGTAAGGTCGCGCGGTCAAAGGTCTGAGGGTCCTGATTGCCCTTTACCAGGGCGTTAATACTGGCATCCAGCAAAACCCGGATCACTTTGTAGGCCTTTACATCTGGTGCAGGCGACTGCCGCAGTTCTTCATCCAGACAACGCATCACTTCCAGCACAATCCCTCCAGAGGCCACGTAAATAAAGGGGCCCAAGCATCTCCATGAACCCTCCCGAACCCTTTATACAGGGTTCGGGGGAGGTTTTAACCTGCTCGAATCATGACTCTTTAAGCCGTCTTAACACCAGAGGCTTACCCCATGAGCATGTTCGTTGCTCTCGCCCCAAACGGCCAACTAATCACCATTAAAACCGCCCTGCGCGGGCTTGCCTGCAATTGCACCTGCATATGTTGCGGTGAGCCGGTAGTCGCTCGCAAAGGTATGATTCGTGAGCATCACTTCTCCCATCACTCGAACAAGGAAAGCTGCTTCATCCAGCGCGAAAGCCTGCTGCACCTTTACGCCAAGCAAGTCATCCGCAATCACCTCGGCCTGCAACTGCCCCCAATGCCAGGCACTTGGCCGGAGAGCGAAGACAAATCCAGCTGGTGGGATTTCGAACGCGTGGATGAAGAAGTCCCGCAGCCAGGATTCCAACCAGACCTGGTTGCCCACCTTAGAGACGGTAGCCAGCTATTCATTGAAATCGCAGTCACCTCGTTCATTAGCGAGGAAAAGCTGGAGCGGATCAAAACCGTTGGCATAAATACTGTCGAAATAGACCTCAGCGAACTGCTGTTCAACAAGCAGCCCATTCCCTCGGAAGAGGTGAAAGTCCATATCCTGGAACAGACACGCAACAAATCGTGGATCTATCCCGAACCGCCACCAATGCCATTGCTACCGGCAATTGATTGGCAATCCATTCCAGCCAAGCCCCCTGCAGCGGAACCCCAAGCCAAATGCATCGAGCACCGTTACACGATCATGGGGATGTGGATGTCCGCTCGAATACTGCCCACAGGTTCAGTTGCCGTACGCTCCTGGTCATTCAATCCGGAAATTGCAGAGCTGCTTAAATCCTGGCGTAACGAGCTGGGCGGCGAGTACAACCCGAAATTCAGGAACTGGATCTACCACCCACGATCTTGCGAAGAAGTTCTAAGCCGCCTGCAACAATTGGATGGGCAACCCTAAGCAGAGTCGCTTCCCAAACTGCGCTCAACTACGCAGATTTGCGATGCCATACCCTAGACCTGACCTCTCCGTTAGAATCCCAGCCTTTCTCGTAGTCGGAGCAATGCCGTGATGGAACACCTGGACACCTTCCTGGCCCGCTGGCAAAAGGCCGGAGGCACTGAGCGCGCCAACTACCAGTTGTTCCTCACCGAGCTATGCAGCCTGCTTGGCCTGCCGCTGCCAGAGCCTGCCGGCGACGACACCCGCGACAACGCCTAACCACATATACCGTCCCGAGTTCTTGCAAACAACCGGGGGCAATGGCCCGATTTAGACTGGCCATTGAATACTTTCGTCTACTTACGCTTACTTTCGGTAATATCCAGATAACTCAGGATTACTGGAGGTTAAGAAATGGACTTCACCCCGATCATCGCGCAGGTCTGGGGCACGCTCGGCTGGTTTATCCCGCTGATGCTGCTGATCGGCCTGCTCAAATCGCCTTGGGCCAAGGGTCATATTGGCGAACTTTTGGTACGGCTGTTTGCCCATTGGCAGCTGGACAAACACACCTACCGCCGCCTGCACAATGTCACGCTGAACACGCCAGACGGCACCACGCAGATCGACCACGTATTCCTCTCGCCCTACGGCATCTTCGTGCTGGAAACGAAGAACATGAGCGGCTGGATCTTCGGCGGCGAGAAGCAGGCGCAGTGGACGCAGAAGCTCTACAAACGCACCTTCAAATTCCAGAACCCGCTACGCCAGAACTACAAGCACCTCAAAGCCCTGGAAGGCACCCTTGGCGTTAACCCAGAGCACCTGCACTCGGTGATCACCTTCGTTGGCGGCAGCACCTTCAAAACCGAAGTGCCGGCCAACGTGACCCAGGGCATTGGCTTTATCCGCTATATCCAGTCATTCCAGCAGCCGGTATTCAGCGCGGCTGATGTCGACACCATGCTACAAGCCCTGCAAACCGGCCGCCGCGCGCCGACCCTCGCTACCCACCGCGAGCATGTGCAAAACCTCAAACGCCGTAGCGATCCAACCGCCGAGCGGCAGTGCCCGAAATGCGGCAGCGCCCTGGTTATTCGCACCCGTAAAACAGGGACTAATGTCGGCCAACAATTCTGGGGCTGCTCAACCTTCCCCAAATGCAAAACCATGCAGAACCTTTAGCAAGCGGCCCTACCATCAATCCTGCGCCTGGAGTCGCAATGCCCGTCCCTACCTACGACCAGTTTATTGAGCCGATCCTACGCTTTCTGGCCGCTACGCCCGAAGGCGCGACAGCACGTGACGCCCATGAGGCCGCCGCCGATGCACTGAACCTATCGGAAGCGCAGCGCCAAGAGCTGATTGCCAGCGGCCAGGCCACCTACAAAAACCGTGCAGGCTGGGCCCATGACCGCCTCAAGCGCGCCGGCCTGTCCAGCAGCGCCAAGCGTGGGTATTGGAAGCTGACCGACGCAGGCATTACCTATGCCGTCCAGCACCCCGCCCCTCTGACTGCGGATAAGGTCGAACAGCTCGCCATTGGCTTTATGAATGTAAAACTCAAGACCCCGACAGATGCTGTCCCACTCGATGGGCAAGAGCAGCCTACACCTGCGGCCAGCTCAGCCACTGTTAGCCCTGACGACCGCCTGGAGCAGGCTCTGCGGGAACTACGCGAGGCAACGGCTGCAGACCTGCTGGATAACCTCCTGCAAGTCAGCCCTAACCGCTTTGAAGTCATCGTGTTGGATGTGCTGCACAGCCTTGGCTATGGCGCTAGTCGCAACGATCTGCAGCGTGTTGGTGGCAGCGGTGATGGCGGTATCGACGGAGTGATCTCACTCGATAAGCTCGGCCTGGAAAAAGTCTACGTCCAGGCCAAACGCTGGCAGGGCACGGTTGGGCGGCCAGAGTTGCAGGCTTTCTATGGCGCACTCGCTGGGCAGAAAGCCAAGCGTGGCGTGTTTATTACCACCTCAGGATTTACAGCACAGGCAATCGACTTCTCCCGTTCCGTAGAAGGCATGGTGCTGGTCGATGGCAGCCGACTGGTCAACCTGATGATGGATCACGAAGTAGGCGTTGCCTCACGCCTACTCAAGCTTCCGAAGCTAGATAGCGACTACTTCAGTGAAGAGGACTAGCTAAGTCAAGATGAAAAACTATCCAATTAAACATACAATCATATATCATGAATGATTATTTAAAATAAACCATTGAAACTTCTCGTGCGCAAAATATTCTGCACACATACCAGCACAGATAGAAAAACCTCTCATTTCCGCTAAAGAATGAAAAGACTAAGAACATGGATCATTTTGAAGTTATAAAAAACGAAAATGGAAAAATTGTAGACTTTCTTGACAACATTGAGTTGGAAGCGACACCCGAAGAATTTGTACGCCAATACTACTTACGAGTCCTGCATTACGAATACCAATACCCTATCAACACACTAGCAAGAGAAGTAGCAATACACTACGGAAGTAAAGAGCTAAAAGATCAGTTTGGACAGCCTGTCAGGGCCGACATAGTTGTTTATCGCACAGCAAAAGCAAAAGCAAACAAAGACCAAGGCTCAATACTACTTGTAGTAGAATGTAAAGCACCAAACATAAACACCGGCTACAACCAATTAGTTTCCTACATATACAATACAAGCGCCGAGGGTGGTGTCTGGTATAACGGCGACGCACCCCAGTACTATAGACGTCTCAGCGCCCCAACAAACGAACTGATTGACTGGACAGGCATCCCGAGAAAATCCGAAGCCTGGGACGCATTAGGCCAGAGAAAAAAAGAGGACTTAAAACGCCCAATAGATATAAAAGGAATGCTACGTCAATGCCACAACAAACTTCATGGCAGGGGCGTTGACGGCGATGAAGATGACTTAACCATGGACATGGTTAGGCTAATTCTTGCAAAAGCCATGGACGAGGAAAAATCCGGTGAATATTGCGAGTTCTATTGCACGCCCGAGGAATACAGATCGGAAGTCGGACGAGAAGCAGTAGCAAACCGAGTTCACCGCTTATTCAAAGAAGTTGTATCAAACAATCAAGATGTATTCTCTGAGCACGAGAACATTTCTGTTGGAGCACGCGCAATTTGCGATGTTGTTATCGAATTACAGAGGTATCGATTGCTAAGCGACCTAAATGATTCCACAGACTGGGACATAATGGGACACGCTTACGAACAATACACAGCAACTTACTTAAAGAGAAAACGCGGACAGTTTTTTACCAATCGACTAGTTGTTGATTTTTTGTGCGAGTGCGTTGGTCCACATTACCAAGACATAATATTAGACCCCGCGGGAGGCTCTGGTGGGTTCCTTACCGGGGCCATGCGCTACGTGCGAAAAAAAATATTATCGTCAACAGATACTGCCATCGCCAAACAGCGCCAGCTGGACAAACATCGCACCAATTTGTTTATGGTTGAAATTAGCAAGCGGCTAGTAAAAATTGCTAAGACGGCCATGATTTTGAATGGCGATGGCCACGCGGGCATGACTCAAGGAGACTCACTTGGTGATCTGTCAAATCTAAACGAGCATGTACTCGCACGTTGCGGTATGGAAAAGCCGACCGTAATTTTGACAAACCCACCATTTGCAGGAGCTTCAGAAGGACGAATATCCGACCCACATGTTCTTGATAACTTTTCAACCGGTATCAAATGGACAAGCCGGGGAGGTGAATACGCACCGACGGGCGAAAGAAACGCAGAAGGTGTACCACCGGAAATGCTTTTTTTCGAACGCTGTCTCAACTGGGTTGCACCCGGAGGCATCATAGGAATCGTGATGCCTAAAAGTTTTCTCGACACACAAACTTACTTCCCAGCAAGGAAGCTAATGTTTGACGGCTACAAGCTTCTGGCTGTAATCAATTGCCATAAAGACACTTTTCAGCCACATACAGGCGTCCGGACATGCCTATTAATAATCGAGCGCTTTGAAAAGGACATGACGGCACCAATCGACTATGAAATATTCCTCGCAATCTCAAAGAAAATTGGTCAAGACAGTGAGGGCTTCCCAATATTCAAACGAGACCATAATAACGCTCCGACAGAGGAGATTGATCACGACTTTGATGAGATCTTAAAAGACTACAACGCATTCAAACAGAACAACCTCATCGCATCAGAGTATCGCTTTGCAATCAATCGCTCCGACATCGATAATCAACTGAGAATAAACCCTCAGTTTTATTTACCAAACCTTAATGAAACCATTAAACAGATAGAATCCATTGATGGCATAGATGGCTGGTCAGTAACTACGCTCGGCCAAATAACCACCAATGTAAAAATATTCAAAGGCCCAAGACTGAAAAGTGAAAATCTCCTTGTTGAGCAAACAGGAGACGGCATAGAGCCTTACTATACACCCTCGGCTGTCTTGCAAGAAAAATCAGAAAGCGCAAAATTACTCAACATAAATTTTGCATCGGCAAAGCAAATTTCAACAATTAATGCTGTTAGAGTTCACCGGGGAGACATAGTAATCACCCGCTCAGGTACTATTGGCCGAGTTTCTTATATAACCAAAAGACTTGATGGCGCAATCGTATCTGACGACCTAATTCGAGTCAGAATCCCGGACGAAGATATTAGATTCTACGTCTATCAGTTCCTTCAATCCAAGCAAGCGCTAAATCAAATGCTCAAAAATGAATACGGCGCAGTCCAACAACATCTTGAGCCAATTCATATATCTAACATCCTAATCCCTATACCAGACGACTGGAATGAAGTATCAGAAATAATAAATAAGTCACGCACTCAAACTACCATGCGAGAGTTCCTTGAGGATGGAAACATTAACCTTGAGAGCATGACGGACAGTCTTTTGGAGGGACTAATAACCCGAGGCAATAAAAAACAGAACCCTGATAAAAACATATAGAGACTCATATTAAACATGTCAGTATCATGAAGCATAAACCAGCACTTCATGATACTGATAAATCGTACTCGATCGATTTTTAAATCAGGGTACAACTATAAAACCCCAAACACTTAGTAATATAGTAATAGCATGCAATGCACACGCTCGGCATAAATCATTACCTGCAAATTCCCGAGGTAACTCCCGACTTATGCAATACCATCTTATGCGAAAGCAGTACACTGACGGTACAGTGCCCAGCTTTTGCAGGTTACGCTCAATTACGCTTAACCCGCTCTACGACGATACTTTCAGCTTACTGTACCTACACTAAGCTACGCACGGTTTCACTAGGCTTGCAGTGTTTCTAGGCAACTCATAATCCTTTGTTCCACGGTCCGAGTCCGTGTAGGTCCACCAAACAACGCAACCCAAACGACCAACCTAAACGCTGGTCATTTTCGTTACCCCAAAACATCCCCTTCCCCGCTCATCCCAACAACCTTTCGTCCCATTTCCAGACGCACACTCGCCACTAGATATGTAAAATCGCCGGCTTTGTTAAAAGCTGGAGATGTAACGTTGGCTATTCACTACTCGCCCTCCCCTGACGCTGTGGCTTGCGGCCGCACGGGTTCTAGCCTGAGCACTACCGGGGAAAAGGAGCAGGTTTCCTGCAAGCTTTGCCTGCGTTCTATTGAGAAGGAAGCGGCGCCTGCCGTGGCCCGCAGAACGCCTACGCTGGCTGAGTTGCGTGCGGCAGCCAAAGCTGAGAAAGCGGCGGCGGAACAGGTTAAGGCCAAGCCTGCGATGAGCGTTAAGGCTGCATGGCAGCAGCGCCTGCAGGAGCTGCCGGGGCGTAATCGTCTGCCGCGTGGTGCTGCGCGCCAGAACTTCGTTTGATTTGATGTCTAAACGCGCTGTGGGGTTGTGCAATCGCTGTATGCCATTGCACAACCCCACAACCTTGCTGCAAAGAACCAACGGCTAGCGTTTAGCCGTGCTCTGTTGCTAGGCGTTCGTAGCTTGATCCTGCAATATCCACTCGGCCGCACGTTCGGCGATCATGATGGTTGGCGCATTGGTGTTGCCGCCGATCAGCGTTGGCATCACCGAGGCGTCGACCACGCGCAGGCCTTGAATGCCGTGCACACGCAGTTTGCTGTCGACCACGGCCATTTCATCTGAACCCATTTTGCAGGTACCTACCGGGTGGTAGATGGTGTCTGTGCGATCACGAATCAACTTGATCAGTTGTTCGTCCTGATCCTGATTGATGCCGTACATTTCCTTTAGCTGCAGATGCGCCATTGGCGACTGGGCGATGATTTCGCGGGTCATCCTGAAACCCTTGAGCATGGTCTCGACGTCGTGGTCGTCACCGAGGATATTCGGGTCGATACGCGGCGCGTCTTTCGGGTCTGGCGAATTCAGGCCCATGCTGCCGACGCTCTTCGGCCGCAATACGCAGATGTGTGCGCTGAAACCATGGCCCCAATGCAGCTTGCGGTTGTGGTTATCAATCAAGCCCACTACCGAATGCAGTTGGATATCGGGGCGGTCGAGGGTGGCGTCGGTTTTCAGGAAGGCGCCGGCTTCGGCAAGGTTGCTCGCCAATGGGCCTTTCTTGGTTCGGCTGTAGTCGTAAAGGTCTTTGGTCAGGCGTGGTGAAGCCCGCAGAGAGACGCCCATGAGTGAGCGGTCGGTGCTCTTGTAGCACTGCACCACGTCGGGGTGGTCCTTGAGGTTTTCGCCAACGCCCGGCAGTTCATGCTGGACTGGAATACCGTGCTTTTTCAGTTCGGCTTCCGGGCCGATACCCGAGAGCATCATCAGTTGCGGCGTGCCAAACACACCACCGCAGAGCAATACCTCTTTGCGCGCGCTGATGATTTGTCGATTACCTTTAACGCTCAGTTCGATACCCACTGCCTGCTTGCCTTGCAGCAGGACTCGTTCAGCCAGAGCACCGCTGATTACGGTCAGGTTCTTGCGCGCTTCACGCACCGGCTTGAGGAATGCAGTGGCTGCGCTCCAGCGACGGCCGTCGCGGATGTTGACGTCGAAGTAACCAACACCTTCCTGTTCTTTGCCATTGAAGTCGGCATTGAAGGCATGGCCGGCATCGGTGCCGGCTTTGACGAAGTCGTGCGTGGTTTGCTGCACATCGGCGCGGCCCACATACAACTCGCCGCCGGCGCCGTGATATTCACACTCGCCGCCGTAGTAGTTCTCACTTTTGCGGAAATACGGCAGCACATCATCGTAAGACCAGCCTTCATTGCCCAGGGCATGCCAGTCATCGAAGTCGGTTTTATGGCCACGGATGTAGATCATGCCGTTGATCGAGCTGCTGCCGCCCAGAGTTTTGCCACGCGGCTGATAGCCCAGACGACCATTGAGGCCCGGCTGCGGCACGGTATTGAAGGCCCAATTGACATGCTTGGTCGGCAGGATGACTGCGATCCCGGCTGGCATGTGGATAAACGGAGAGGAATCTTGTGGCCCGGCTTCGAGCAGGCAAACACTAACGGCGGGATCGGCACTCAGGCGGTTGGCAAGTACGCAGCCAGCCGAGCCGGCACCTACGATGATGTAATCGAATGTCATCTGGCACTCCAATTGTTGTTGTTTTATGCGCCATCGAACGCGACGCGAAAGCTACAGGTTCGATTTTCATCATTCAGTCTAGGTAATTATTGATCTTTGATGACTTTTATTTGATCTTTGGAACCATGACCGCACTGATCAGAACCACCTCATTCATCGGCTTTCGCGAATTGACCCGCGAACTGGGCGGCGACGCCGATGCAATGCTCGATCGCTTTCACATCAACCCCGCGCTGCTGGATGATGAAGACGCGCGCCTGCCGCTCAGTGCGCTGGTTGGCTTGCTTGAGCATGCCGCTAACAGCCTCGATTGCCCGGACTTTGGCCTGCGCATGGCCAAGTATCAGGACATGCAAATTCTCGGGCCCATCGCGGTAATCGCCCTGAGTTGCGCCACTGTTGGTCAGGCGCTCACGGATATTGTGCGGTTTATCAGTTATCACAGCCCCGGCATCGAGCTTGAACTGAACACCCGCGATTCGCAGTTAACCCAATGGGTTATCACGCTCAATCTGCCGCAAGTTCGCTACAAGCGGCAGATGACCGAGCTGGCGTTGGGAGTGGCCTTGAATGCGATGAAGTTGTTGTGCGGCAGCAATTTCGCCCCGTATGCCGTCAGCCTGACCAGTTCGAGCACGCTGCCGCCCGCCACTTACCGGCGCTATTTCGCCAGCCGCGTTCTCACTGGCGAGGCGCGCAATGCGCTGGTGATGACGGCTGAACAACTGGCCCGGCCGATTGAGCAGCAAAACTATAATTTGCACCGCACCCTTGAAGATTATCTACAGCAGCACAGCCTGCAAAACGGCTCTGATCTGGTGGCGCAGGTGAACAAGCTTATTAGCCGCTTGCTACCCACTCATCGCTGCCGTCTGCCCACTGTTGCCGAACAATTGGGTTTGCATCCACGCGTGCTACAGCGCCGGCTCGCGGAGTTGGATATGCATTTTGACGAGTTGCTTGAGGGCATTCGCAAGGAGCTGACTGAGCAGTATCTGGCCGAGCGGCACATGCCGATTTCGCAGATTGCCGGGCTGTTGGGTTACAGCGAACAGAGTGTGCTTAATCGGGCCTGTAAGCGTTGGTTCGGGCTAACGCCGCTGGCTTTCCGACGCAAACTGCTGAGCATGGAAGCGTCACACAATCAGCATTAAGCGTAAAAGCTACGCCACGCTAGAGCGACGGATTCAATGAATGCGCAGGCATTTCCGCCCCGCGATAATCGCGCCCGACCAGTTGGTTACGCCCGCGACTTTTGCCAAGATAAAGACGTTTATCCGCACAACGATAAAGCTCGTTGGAGGTGCGGCCATCATGCGGCCATTCCGCCAAACCAAAAGTGGCAGACAGTGGCACGATATCCTCACCGTATTGCAAAGGCGTGCTGACGATTTGCACGCGCAACGCTTCAATCAGGCCAGCGGCACGGTCGCTGTCGGTATTGCGCAACAGCACGCCAAACTCTTCGCCGCCCAAGCGGCCAACACTGTCAGTCACGCGCAAGCGCTGCTTGAGCAGCGTGCTCATGTGCCTCAAGGCCTGATCACCCGCATCGTGGCCCCAGTCATCGTTAACGCCCTTGAAGTGGTCGATGTCCATGATTACCAGCACCAGCGGCGCCTGGCTGCGCTCCGCTTCGGCAATGCTGCCGTCGAGCACCTGCTGAAAACTGCCACGGCTCATTACCCCGGTTAACGCATCTGTCTGGGCGATGTGTTCAAGCTGCGCATGAGCCGCTGCGCGCAAGGATTCGTAGATGTGCACAAAGGCAATGATCAGCAGGCCACAGGCCACGGCGTTGCCAAGATCGATCAAGCCCGCCGTATCCAAGGCCACCTTGTGTTGCTCAAAGTACAGCACCGTCGGAATAATCATCAAAGGCGTGGAAAGCAGGAAGCCACGTGCCCTGCCCAGCAAGAGATACGACATCAGCGGAATGGTGTACACCCACACAAATGCCGCCTTGGAGGCATCAGGCATGATGATGATGTACGTGATAAACGCCGATGTCGGGATGATGTAGAGGTAGATCCAGGGCGTCATGTTGCGCACATGCACAATCCGCCATGCGCCGTATAACAGCACGCCGGTCATCACCACTTCGAGCAGCGCAAACAGGTGGTTGCCGGCAAGAAACTGCAACACAGAAAAGCCGCCCAGCGTGACACCCGTCGACGCCAGAATGACCCGCATCAACGTTCGTTTGCCAGTTTCAGCCAGCCCGTTATTCGAGCGTTTCTCAATACTGGAGGATGGCATCCATTTCCCTGCGCTTCGTAATCAGGTGATCCGACAACATTGCGAGCACTGCAACGAGTCGGCAGCCCCTGAACGGCCTAACGCAACAATATAGCCTGATTACCGGCTTTTACACCGGCAATCTGAAAATACCTGACTACGGGTTCAACAATAGCTTAAACCGAGTAACCCAGCACACGCGGCAACCACAAGGCGATGTCAGGGAACACCGCTACCAGCACCAGCGCACTGCCCATGACCACGACAAACAGCAGCGCCCAGCCCACGGTTTGCTCCAGGCGGATTTTTGCCACCTCGGCAGTTACCATCAAGTTGATCGCGACTGGCGGTGTAAATTGGCCGATGGCAATGTTCATCGCCAGCAGAATACCGAACCAAACCGGGTTCCAGCCGAAGTGCTGCATCACCGGAATCAGGATCGGCATCAGAATCAGGTAGATCGAGATGGCATCCAGCAGCATGCCCGCCAGCAGCACCGCGACCATGACCAGTATCAGCAACACCGTGCCGTTATCCGACAACGAAATCAGCCACTCGGCCAAATGGCGGAATGTGCCGAGCATGGTGCCGGCCCAGGCAAAAATGCCTGCCAGCGCGATAATCAGCATGACCACGCCCGAGATCACCGCCGCTTCACCACACAAACGCCACAAACTGCGCAAGTCCAGCTCGCGGGTTAGCCACAAGCCAACCAGCACGCCGTATGTCACGCCGGCTACTGCCGCTTCGGTCGGGGTGAACAGGCCGCTGCGCAGGCCACCGAGAATGATCACCGGGGCAAACAGTGCCGGTAACGCCTGCTTGAAACTTTCCCACACCGCCGGGCGTTCGACCTCATCCGGCGACTCCCAGCCGTAGTGGCGTGACAACAACCACGCGGGCAGCAGCAAGACCAGCCCGGCGATGATTCCCGGAAACAGGCCAGCGGCAAACAGTGCGCGCAGATCTACACCGGGCACCACAATCGAGTAGAGAATCAGCGCGATTGAAGGCGGGATCAAAATCGCGGTCGAGGCCGACGCCGCAATCAGCGTTGCCGAGAATGGTTTGGGGTAGCCGGCCTTGGTCATGCTGGGCAGCATCACCATCGCCACCGCGGCTGCATCCGCCGGGCCGGAACCACTCATGCCGCCCATGATCAGGCACACGAGAATCGCCACCAGCGCCAAACCACCGTGACGCGGGCCGATCAGCGCCTGGGCAAAGCGCACCAAACGCAGCGCAACACCGGCCTTTTCAAACACCAAGCCGGTGAGGATGAACAGCGGAATGGCGATCAGCGGGTATTTGGCCACGCCGTTGTAGGTATTGGTGCCGAGTGTCGCGAGCATGTCCGGTGACAACCCGGCGATGATGCCGATAGCACCCGACAATCCCAGCGCGAAAGCCACCGGCACACCCAGTATCAGCAGCGCCAGAAAGCTCAGAATCAACCACATATCAGGGCTCATCGCTGATCCTCCCGCGCAGACGGTCGAGGCTCATTTGAGTCACCCGCCACAGCATCAACAGGCCGAGCAGCGGCAGCCAGATTACGTACCACCAGTTAGGCAACCCCAAGCCCGGTGACTCGGAGTCCCATTGGAATTCTTCCCAGGCGAATTGACCGCCATAAGCAACCACCAGGCCGAGCACCAGCACGGCTGCCAGCCATTGCACAATGATTAGCGGCGTGCGCAGACGCGGAAACATCCGCTCCAGCATGCCGATGCGAATGTGGCGGTTACTGCGCAGCGCAACCGATGCACCGGCAAAGGTCAGGATGACCAGCAAGAACACGGAAAACTCTTCGGTAAACGCAAAAGATGCATTGGTGAAGTAACGCACCACCACGTTGGCCAGGCTGATCAGGCTAATGATCACCAGCGCCAAGGTAGCCAGCGCACGCTCGAAGCGCGCGTCCGGTTGTTTTTTCATAAAGACCTCAAACAACCGCAAGCCCGGAGGCTTGCGGGTAAAACTCGATCATTGGGACGTATCGCAGGGCGCAGCAAACTGCTGCCCCGCACAAGCATTATTGGGCGATTGCCGCTTCAGCAGCCTTGATCAGATCAGCACCGATTTTCGGCGCCCATTGTTCATGCACGCTGCGGGTTGCCTCGACAAATGCCTGACGCTCTTCGGCGCTCAGCTCGACAGTTTCTACACCGCGCTCGCGGATATCAGCCAGACGCGTAGCTTGCTGGCCACGCGACAGTTCGGTTTCCCACTTACCGGCGTCCAGTGCAGCCTGGCGCAGCAGTTCGCGGTCTTCTTCCGGCAGGGTTTTCCACACGCGCTGGTTAACCGCGAAGATCAGCGGGTCGGCCATGTAGTGCCAAAGGGTCAGGTACTTCTGGCCGACTTGATCGACACGGGCAACGTCGAATACCGAGATCGGATTTTCCTGGCCGTCTACTGCGCCAGTGGTGAGTGCAGGTTTCGCATCAGACCAGCTCATCTGCGTCGGGTTGGCGCCCAGTGCAGTGAAGGTATCCTGGAACAATGGCGAGCCGACCACGCGAATTTTCAGACCTGCCAGATCGGCCGGGGTGCGCAGCGGCTTGACCGAGTTGGACAGCTCACGGAAACCATTCTCGCCCCACGCCAGCGGCACGATGCCGCGCGACTCAATCGCGCTGAACGACAGCTTGCCCGCTTCGCCCTGAGTCAGCGCATCGAGGTCTTTGTCGTCTTTCATCAGGAACGGCAGTGAGAACAGGTTGAGTTCTGGCACTTGCGGCGACCAGTTGATGGTCGAGCCGACAGCCATATCAATCAGGCCAGAACGCATGGCCGAGAATTCTTTGGTTTGGTCGCCCGCTACCAACTGGGCATTGGGATACACACGCAGGGTGATACGACCCTCGGAACGCTCGGCGACCAGATCAGCCCACTTCTGCGCTGCCTGCCCCCACGGGAAAGCGTCCGACAGAACGGTCGAAACCGAGTATTCGCGAGCTTGCGCGGAAACGGCAAGGGTTAAAGCGGCAGCAGAAGCCAGCAAGGTGAAGCAACGGGTGAATTTCATGGGACGTCCTTGGATGGATCGAGACTTTTTAATTTTTTGAATGCACGAACGTCAGCCATGTGGGCTGTGCACGGCAGATCCAGCGGCGCGCGGATAGCTCGCCAACGTGTGTCAGATAGACACCATGAGGGAGTGACGCGATAGGCGTCGACGCTTGCAGTTGGCCTTTTGAGCCTCGCGCAGGCGGATAGCCGGCTAACTATCTCAAAACAATGGCATAAACGCCATTAGCGCAAAGCATGAGAAGACCAATTGCATCAGGCTACGCCCGCGCCTTGCTGCGGGTCGGCTCAGATGCCCATAATCGCCCCACCCTCAATCCGGAACCTTTCAGGCATGGCTATCTCGCACGGCGACCTCGACCAGAACGGGCTGATTATCGGCGTATCGCAGGAGCGTTTTCGCTCGGTGGCCATGCCGCTGCTGTTTGATCACCTGAACGCTCAATGCGAGGGCACCATCGCGGTCAACCGGCAGGCGCGGATTGTCTGGATCAACGATAAATACGCCGCCAAGGTCGGCATCAGCGATCCGCGCAGCGTACTCGGTAAAGAGATTGAAGCGGTGCTGCCCGCCAGTCGCTTGCGTGAAGTTGTTGAGAGCGGCCAGCCGAGCATGCTCGATCTGATGGCGTTTGGCAGCGAGCATTTTGTAGTCACGCGCATTCCGCTGAGTGACGAAGACGGCACGGTGGTCGGCGCGCTCGGCTTTGTGTTGTTCGATCAGGCTCGGCATCTGAAACCCTTGATGGCCAAGTTCAATGTTTTGCAGAGCCAGTTGCTGGCGACTCAGAACGAACTCGCCAAAGCCCGCCGGGCGCGCTACACCATCGCCGGATTTATCGGCTCCAGCGCACCAGCCAGCGAGGTCAAACGCCAGGCCAGACGCGCCGCGCAGCTTGAGTCCACAGTTCTGGTGCGCGGTGAAACCGGCACCGGCAAAGAGTTGCTGGCGCAGGGTATCCACAACCTGTCGCCGCGAGCCAATGGCCCATTCGTGGCGGTGAACGTGGCCGCCATTCCGGAAACGCTGGTGGAAGCCGAGTTGTTCGGTACAGCGCCTGGCGCGTATACCGGCGCCGACCGCAAGGGCCGCATCGGCAAGTTTGAAGTCGCCAACGGCGGCACCTTATTCCTCGATGAAATCGGCGATCTGCCGCTGCCCTTGCAAGCCAAGCTGCTACGCGTGCTGCAGGAGCAAGAGATTGAGCCGCTCGGCTCGAATCAGGTGAAACCGCTCAATGTACGGGTGATTGCCGCCACTCACATCGACCTGGAAGCCAAGGTCGCGGCTGGCCAGTTCCGTGACGACTTGTATTACCGCCTCAATGTGCTCGGCCTGAGAGTGCCGCCATTGCGCGAGCGCCGTGAAGATATTCCGGCGCTGGTTGAACACCTGCTGGACGACATTGCCAATCGCTCGGGTCAGGCGCCGATGGAGCTGACCGAAGAGGCACTGAAACTGTTAGGCGAGCAACCGTGGAGCGGTAACGTGCGTGAATTGCGTAACCTGCTAGAGCGTGTGCAACTGGCAACCGAAGGCAGCGTGCTCGACGTCGCGCTGATTCAGCCATTATTGCGCGGCGCGGCGCCAGCATCTCCAGCGCCAGCTGTTGCGGCAGATACTCAGCAGCCGATCCCGGAGCTTGCCACCAGCATGGCTCACGCCGAACTGGCTGCGCTTAAAACAGCGCTGCGGGCCTGTGACGGTAATCGCCGGCAAACCGCAATCCGTCTGGGGATTTCACGGGCCAGCCTGTACAACAAGTTGCAGCAGCACGGCCTAAGCGAGCGCGACGCTTAACGAAAGTCCACCGCGCAAATGTCCAAATTACTGGACACAAAAACGACAGATCCTTCCAAAAAATCATACATGTCCAATTTTTTGGGCATATCGCGACATATCAAAACCCTCGCCAAATCGCCCCGCGTAATCGCCTGACGGGCTGTAAACCCCAGCCCGCCTGCCATGCAGGCCTGTCCGACTAAGGTCTTACGATAACTGGCACACCTTTCGCTCTATCACGCCAATGCTGCGCGCTGCTGACTGCGCGTAGCGCTACCCGGCGCGCCAAAGAGCACGACCTCAATAACAACAAAAGGAATTTACGATGGGTACCCTTGGTATTCTGATTTCCCTCGCACTGCTGATGTACCTCGCGTATCGCGGCATTAACGTGCTGATACTCGCTCCCCTTCTTGCGCTGCTCGCCCTGCTGTTCTCAGGCGAAGTGGCCATGCTGCTGCCCACGTACACCCAAGTGTTCATGAAAGCCATGGGCGGCTATGTCATTCAGTTCTTCCCGCTGTTTTTGCTCGGCGCATTGTTCGGCAAACTCATGGATGACTCTGGCTCTGCCCGCGCCATCGCCCACGGCATCGTTGCCAAGTTGGGCAGCGAGCGGGCGATTCTGGCGATTGTGCTGGCGTGCGGCATTCTCACCTACGGCGGCGTTTCGCTGTTTGTGGTGGCCTTTGCGGTGTACCCGATTGGCGCAGCGCTGTTTCGCGAAGCCGATATTCCCAAGCGCCTGATCCCCGGCGCGATTGCGCTGGGTTCGTTCACTTTCACCATGACCGCCCTGCCCGGCACGCCGGCCATTCAAAACGCGATTCCCAACCCGTTCTTCGGCACCGATGCCTTCGCAGCGCCCGGCCTTGGCATCATCGCGGGCCTGATCATGTTCGGCCTTGGTTCATGGTGGCTCACCAGCCAGGCACGCAAACTGAAAGCAGCTGGCGAGGGCTACGGCGACCACCGCGAAGACCCGGTTGAGCAAGACTACAGCCACACTCCCGGTTTCTGGTTGGCGCTGCTGCCGATTCTGATCGTGATCGGCCTCAACTATGTAATGGCCAAGCAAATCCTGCCGGGCATCGATGCCAGCTATCTGGCCAAGCCTGAATTTGGCGGCCTGGCTGATGCCAAATCACTGATCGGCATCTGGTCGATCATTGTTGCGTTGGCGTCGGCCATCGTCTTGCTGATCGTCATGCACTGGCGTCGTTGGATGGACCTGAAGAAAACCGTCAACGAAGGTGCTTTCGGCTCCATGTTGCCGATTCTCAATACCGCCGCCGAAGTCGGTTACGGCACCGTCATCGCTTCATTGGCGGGCTTTGTGGTTATCCGCGATCTGGTGCTGGGCGTGTCGGATAACCCGCTGATCTCGGAAGCGGTGGCGGTGAATATTCTCGCGGGTATTACCGGATCGGCTTCGGGCGGCATGTCGATTGCGCTGAAAACCCTCGGCGAGCAATACATGACACTGGCCACCACCGCCGGCATCAGCCCCGAACTGCTGCACCGCGTCGCAGCAATGGCCTCTGGCTGCATGGATACCCTGCCGCACAACGGCGCGGTGATCTCGCTGCTGGCCATTTGCAAACTCACGCACCGTGAGTCGTACAAGTTTATTTTCGTCAACACCGTGGCCTTCCCAATGATGGCTCTGGCGGTGGTGATTGCCCTCGGAACACTTTTCGGTAGCTTCTGACCCGAGGCTACAAACGTGGCGCTTTCGACTTGCTGCCTGCCGCTGCGTGCAGCACCAACAAGTCCTTAGCGCTGCGCAGTTCCGTTATTGCGTATTGATTTGAGTAAAACCGCATGAGCAAAATCATGACGGCCGCCGCTGCGGTGGCCCGCATACAGGACAACAGCAACGTCGCCACCGGGGGTTTTGTAGGCATTGGCTTCGCCGAGGAAATCGCCGTGGCGCTGGAGCAACGCTTCATTGCCCAACAAGCCCCGCGCGACCTGACGCTGGTGTACGCCGCTGGCCAAGGCGATGGCAAACAGCGCGGGCTTAATCATCTGGCCCATGAAGGTTTGGTGCGCCGCGTAATCGGCGGCCATTGGGGATTGGTGCCCGGTTTGCAGAAGCTGGCTGTGGATAACCTGATCGAAGCCTATAACTTGCCGCAAGGGGTTATCTCCCAACTGTTTCGCGATATCGCGGCGGGCAAACCGGGGCAACTGTCCAAGGTTGGTCTGGGCACCTTTGTCGACCCGCTGTTTGGCGGCGGCAAGTTGAACGCCAGAACCACAGTGGATCTGGTGCGGCGCATGCCGATAGATGATCAGGACTATCTGTTCTATCCGGCGCTGCCGATCAACGTTGGCATTATTCGCGCCACCAGCGCCGATGCCGACGGCAACCTGAGCATGGAGCGCGAAGCGCTGACCATCGAAAGCCTGGCCATCGCCATGGCCGCGCATAACAGCGGCGGTTTGGTGATCGCGCAGGTTGAGCGGATTGTCGAACGCGGCTCACTGAATCCGCGCGACGTTAAAATCCCCGGCATTCTGGTCGACTGCATTGTCGTTGCCGACCCCGAAAACCATCAACAAACCTTTGCCACAGGTTACAACCCGGCCTTCTCTGCCGAAACGCGGGTGGCAATGGACAGCCTGGCGCCGCGGCCGCTCGATGTGCGCAAGCTGATCGCCCGCCGCGCCGCGCTGGAGCTTAAGGCCAACTCGGTGGTTAATCTGGGCATCGGCATGCCGGAAGGTGTGGCCGCCGTTGCCGCCGAAGAAGGCGTGAGTGATTTACTCACACTCACGGCAGAGCCCGGCGTGATCGGCGGCGTACCAGCGTCTGGGCTGGACTTCGGCGCGGCGAGTAATCACAGCGCCTTGATCGACCAACCCTATCAGTTCGATTTTTACGACGGCGGCGGGTTGGATCTGGCCGTACTCGGGCTGGCGCAGGCCGATGCAGCGGGCAACCTGAACGTCTCGAAGTTTGGCAGTCGGCTGGCAGGCGCGGGCGGTTTTATCAATATCAGCCAAAACGCCAAACAGGTGGTTTTCGCCGGTACATTCAGCGCTGGCAAACAAGACATCCGTATTCACAATGGCCTGCTGCAAATCATCACAGACGGGCAAATGCGCAAGTTCGTCGGCGAGGTCGAGCACCGTACATTCGCGGGTAAACAGGCAGCAGAACGCGGCAAGCCCGTGCTGTATGTCACTGAGCGCTGCGTATTCGAACTCACCACCGAGGGACTGGAGCTGATCGAGGTGGCGCCGGGGATCGATATTCAGCGCGACATCGTTGAGCGGATGGATTTCGAACCGATCATTCGCCAGCCCAAACTGATGGATGCGCGCCTGTTCCAACCACAAGCCATGGGCTTGAGTGCGCAATTGGCGACAACGCTTTAGCGCAAGAAATCAGCGCCGCTAAGTCGGCTCACCAGCACGGCCATTGCTCTGCTGGTTTTCAGGAAAGCGCTGCTCCAGCGGCGCTTGTTCCTGACCATCAACCCACCAGTGCACGGTAGCCTCAACGCTGCGATCTGCGCTGGTACCCATGCGATTAAGTATCGGACACGCGCGCGTTGCGGTCGCCAGCAACGTACCGCCTTGTCGCGAGCGTTGCTTGCCCGCAGCCGACACCGTGAGTACTTCGAGGTCGTAGCGCACCTGTTGGCCATCGCCGGTGAAACACAGGCGCAGCTCCAACTGGGTTGCCGAAACCGGCTGCAGAAACAAAGAAGCCCCAGCCGGTGAGGCTGAGGCAAGGAGTAGGGACGTTAGTGCAATCGATAACACATTCGTTTCCTGCCAGAAGCCGCCCCGTTGCCGAGGCGGCTGACGGCGCTTAGTTTTGGTTGATGGTGCTCACGTTGCTCGCGCCAACCTGACCGACCATCGCGATGTTGCTGCTACCGCCTTGCGTCACGTTGCTGAGGTTAGCGGCGCCAACCTGACCCACCCAGGCCGAGTTGCCGGTGCCGGTTTGCACGATGTTGGCATCGTTACCCCAGCCGATCTGTGCAACCTGAGCGTAATGACCACCATTCTGGTCCACCGACGCGTCGTTGTTCGCACCAAGCTGACGAACAGTCGCATCGTTACCATTACCCACCTGGTCGATATCGGCCACGTTGTAATTGCCAGTTGAGAAACCATCAATCATGTTGCCGTTGCCAGACTGATCAGCAGTCAGCTCGTTACCCGTTCCATTCTGGCTGAAATACAGCTCGTTGCTGCTACCATTCTGGTTGCCGGTCGCGTTGTTCCAGTTACCGTCCTGGGTCAGTTCGGCAACGTTGCCTGCGCCGTCCTGCGTGCTCTTGGCAGTGTTCCAACCGCCAGTTTGATCAATTGTCGAGGCGTTGCCGTTGCCGCCAAACTGATCAACTGTCGCATTGTTACCGGTTCCGTCCTGAGTCACATCAGCGATATGGTCATTACCGTTCTGAGTGGTTGTGGCCACGTTCCAGTCGCCGGACTGGCTTGTATCCGCCTGATTGCCGCTACCCGTTTGCAGAGTAGTCGCCTCGTTCCAGTTACCGCCTTGAGCAACAGTAGCGCCGTTCTCAGAACCATATTGCTTAATCGATGAAACGTTCCAGTCGCCGACTTGCTCAACCGCTGCAACGTTTAACGAGCCATCAGCCTGATACACACCAGAGGTGTTGCCAGTGCCATCTTGCGAAACGTTAGCCCGGTTGCCCTCGTTGCTCTGATCAACGGTGGAGTTGTTCCAGTCACCGGACTGAATTACATAGCCCTCGTTCGCCTTACCTCTTTGCACGGTGTTGGCGGTGTTCCAAGTGCCTTCTTGATTGATGCTGGCGATGTTTTCGTTATCGCCACCCTGGGAAGTCGTCGCGGTATTACCAACGCCATTCTGGTCGATATCGGAAGTCTGACGATTGCGCGTTTGGCTAACGGTGGCCTTGTTCCAGTCGCCCGTCTGGTCGACAGTGGCAACGCTGCCGCTGCTTGGCTGGCTAATGCTTGCGGTGTTGAAGTCACCGCTCTGGTTGGCCGTAGCATTGTTGCCGTTATTGCTTTGACGCAACGAAATCAGGTTGCTGTCACCCGCTTGCTGCAGGCTCGCCACTTGGTTTGAACCCGACTGGCCGGTGCTGCTTGGTGATTTGCTGGTACCTGCCAGAATTCTGTTGTCGCTACCGACCGATGAAGTGGTTGCTGTGTTGCCGGTCCCGGACTGGCCAACATAAGCCTTGTTGCGGTCACCGTCCTGGTAGGTAATAGCCTGGTTGCTGGAGCTTGGGCTTAAACCGAGGAATCCTGAGCTGTTCTGTGTCACCAGAACATCGTTAGAGTTACCGACTTGGGTAGCGCTAGCCGAGTTGTTTGAACCCACAATTTGTTGCTGCAACTCAGCAGTGTTGCCATTACCGTACTGATAGGTCGCGGCAGTACTGCCGGTCTGCCCTGTTTGAGTGGTAACCGCCTGGTTGCTGGTGCCTAGCTGCACTTGGCTAGCCCCTGCGCCAATCGTAAGCGTCTGAGTGACCTGCGCATCGTTGCCAGTGCCACCCTGGAGTTGGAGCGCCCCTGAACCACCGCCGAGACTTTGCTTAACAGCCGCGACGTTATCGAACCCAGCTTGCCCCTGAACAGCGAAGTTAGCGCCGCTGTTCTTTTGTGTAATGGTCGCATCGTTGCCAACACCCGCCTGCCCTTGCAGCGCGTAGTTGCTCAATGAACCGGTGGTTTGATCAACTTCGGCTTCGTTTTCAACACCCGCTTGAAGTTGCAGTGCATAGTTGTCTGCTGCCATGGCCTGGGCGCTGGAAAGTGCGATCAGTGCCGCTGCAATTGCGTTGAGCTTGAGCATGGTATTTCTCCTTTGATGCATCCATTGCATGAGTCAAGTTAGTTGCCAATCTCAGCGGTACTGGCGTACTACGACGCTTCTGCCACTGCCGTTACCCCACTGGGTAACGCTACTTTGCAGGGCGTAACCGTCCTGCATGATCTGGGCGTTATTGCCCACACCGTTCTGTGTAATAAGTGCCTGATTGAAAGCGCCGTTCTGGATGATCAGCGCATCGTTGTCGCTACCGAGTTGGATGATGCCGGCCGCGTTAGCTGCGCCTTGCTGAAGGATGTAGGCTTCCTGATCACTGCCGACCTGGACAATGCCGCCCAACAAATCAGCACCGTTTTGCAGCATCACCGCTTGGTTGCTGCCGATCTGGGTGATCTTGCCGACGTTGCTGTAGCCCTGCTGCAATAACAGGGCTTTTTGCTCGCCAGACAATCCTGCCAGTTGCGCCGAGAGGTCTTGGCCAAGCTCTGTGCCCGCCATCAGGTCCTGGTTATCTTGCAGATCTGCAGCCATCACGGCACCGCCTGCCAAGCCAAGGCCAAGCATGGAAGCCATGAGTAATGCGTTGATCTGTGAACGGAGGGACATGGGCGTTGCTCCACTTCAATTGAGCAACATTGTTGCCGCGGTAGTGGCACACCAACATCGCCCAATCGGTGTAAAAATCCGGCCCTCGTCATACAACAGGGATTAAGCCCCCTATCCAACCGATTAATACCGAGTAGTCGCCGCGCACAATGTGCCCGCGCAATCGGGCTGCGACACTGCAGTCGCGTATTCAGGATTCAGGGAGTTGGGGTGTCAGCGAAGCCAAGGCGCAGCAGCGCTCAGCTTCACACTGCCCAGAAACCATTTGACCCCACCCGCTGAAAGCGGACGGGGCCAAATGGAGGCAAACGGTTTAAGCCTCAGAGGCTGGTTTGCTGCTGGTCGAGAAACTTCACCAGATTGGTTTGCTCGATAGGTACGTTGTCTGCCATCACCCAAAGATTACGCTCGACACCCTGCGCAACCAGATGCGCGACAGCCGACTCAATGGCCGACAACACGCACAGCTGCGCGGGTTCATTGGTGGTGTAGCCCGCCTCTATCTCAAGCAGTTTCTTGAACTCGATAAACTTGAAGACCCCCGCGCTGCGGTCGACCGAGTAGATGGTTTTGGTCGTCATCACGTTAGATAACACCTGCCCACCGCGCACATCGACGGCGCGCAAGTTCACCGTCACCTGATCAACCTGATATTTCTCGGACACTCCAATGCCCAGGTAGCGCGCGCCTTCACCACCCGTTCGCACGTTGGTGTCGTAGGCCACAATACCGCCCTCAAGGATGATGTTGGCCGCCATCAACGAAGGCAGTTGCGGCATTTGCGGGTTATTGCCGCCTTCAGACTTATTCTGCGCAGCGCGAATAATCTTGCGTTCGGTCAGCACGTTTTGCAGGCCCTCACGCTCCAGCACGCTGAACCAGCCACTGGCCTGTAATGCGTCGACCAGCATACTGCCGCCACCCTGGGTTACAGCGGTCGAAAACGAGCTTGAAGGCAGGGGTTTGTACTGGCCGGTCTGGTCGCGGAAACCATAAACGGCCGCGACCAGCTTGCCTCTTGGCTTGGGCAGTTGCAGCAGATCGTAATAGGTTGAGGCCCGGGGCGTCAGTGTCGGGGTATCGGCATCATGCTCGGCGGGCATCGGCTCGCGGACGGCACAACCTTGTAACGCAGCCAGCATCAAAGCCGTCAGTACGTAGCGTTTCATGTTTCAGACTTCCTTATCGGCAATTCAATAAGTGGCGTTGAGGCCGCTCACTTCAATAACTGAAACTTCACCTGTGAGCTTGTCGGTCACCTCAACACTGAGTGCGCCCGAGTCATCCACGATATTGATCAGGAAGCTGTCGGTAGACAGGCTGCCGGTGTTGCCATTACCGACGTCTGTTAACAGTTGACTGAGAAGCCGTGACTGCAACTGATCGGTAAACCGATCCAGCGCGCTGGGCTGCTCATAGGAAAAGTCCGGGGTATCCGGGTCTTTGTAGTCGTTTTGCGCCTGAGCATTGCCGAGCAAGTAACTGCCATTGATCGGGTTGCCGCCAAACGAAGGGTTCACGGGTGTGTAGACCAACTCGGTTGCCGAAACCGCTGTCGAACAGCCCAGCAACACCCCCGCCGCGAGAGTCAATGTACGCCTAGTCATATTTCGTCCTTGTCCATATCAAACGTGTCATCAAAAAGTTGCTCCAACTTTTGCCGGGCAATGCCCTCCTGCACAAAGTCTGCGGCCTGATAAGCCGTCTCTTGCAGCTGCGAGGTGTTGGGCTGGAGGAAACTGCGATAGAGCATGCGCCGCTCGAACTCGACCCAAATCAAGCTGCCCCAACGTGCAGACGGCCGCTCGACTACCACCAGATTGAAATCCATCGGGCTGGTATCGCGCAGGCGGTCAGTGAAGTGCTGGTAGAACTCGTGGCCAATTCGCGAAATGGTCTGATCCACCACGAAGCCCTTGATCTCGTCTTCCTGATTCTTGGCAACCGCATTGGCTGCCAGCAGGCACATCAGAACGAGCCATACAATCCGCATAGCCCTCACTCCCTGCCCAACTGATCGCGCAGCAGATAAACCGCTTCAGCACGATTGGACACGCCGAGTTTGCGCAGCAGGTTATGCACATGGCTTTTGATGGTGTGCGGGCTCAGATTGAGCAACGCCGCCACATCGGTATTGGATAAGCCCTTGCCCACCAACTGCATGATTTCCAGCTCGCGGCGGGTTAGCTCGGCCTCTTCGCGCTCTTGCGGCGCCCCGCGCAAGGAGCGTAATTGACCGACCAGCCGCTCCATCAAGGGACGCGGCAACCAGTCATTCCCGGCGAGCAAAGCGCGGATACCTTGCAGCAAATGCTCCCGTGTGACGTGGCTGTAGAACACCCCGCGCACCCATGGAAACTGCTCAAGAATCTGCTCAGCCTGCTCGGGATTGGTATTCACCAGTGCCACTGCACAACCGTCATCGACCAGAGCCAAAACACGAGCAAGCTCAGCGCAATCTACGCTTGCGGTATCCAGCAGCAAGAGGGCATTTCCGCTGCCAATATCTTCAGGCAGAGACTGCAGGGACAGACTCAGGTCCGGCAAATTAGCCAGAAAATGCTGAAGCAATTGACCCAGGAGTTGATGACGGGTTAGCAGCACTACATCTGCCCGATCTGACAGACCGAGCACAGGGTTGGACTCCACATCCATGTGATATCACCGTGACATCTTTTTTAATAATGTCTTGGAATCTAGCAGGATAATTTTGTCGCGAAAGTTCAATTTGGTATTAATACCATCTCAAAAATGAAAAAATGGAATATACAAAACCACACTTTTATCAATGACTTACCCGCGCAGATTGTCTATCTCAGGCTTTTCGTCAAAAAAAAAGCACTCACGCGACCGGTTATTTTTCTGCTGAACGAAAACCATTTTTATTTGCATAAATCGCGCTTTGGCACCCTGTCGCCCTCGCATCTGCCGACCAAAACCGATGCCATTGCAGCATCAGTCACTCGCTCGAGAGCCTTCCACATGCGCTCATGCGCCAACCAGAAGAGCAGCGAAACAGCCTGACCGACTCAAGCCTCGGCTCAGTCAGGCTGCATATGCGGCGAAGGACTAATCCCTGCGCTCGCCGCTGGGTTTACCCGGCCTCTTCAACTGCAATAACGCCGCATCAATGGCCGCAACCGTGCAGGTTATCTGCCCATGAATTCGGGCCGCAGGCTGGTTTGAGGCTATTACGCGCGGTTCATCCTCAGCCTCAAGCTGTGAATCTGGGTCATAGGTATTAAGTAGCGAGAAAGCAGCTAATGGACGCATATAAAACTCCTTCCGGGATTAACCGGATGCTCTGTCAGTGGTCAGAAGGCAGATCGAAAGGCCAAGCGGCCTGAGGAGATGATTGTTATAGCGTCAGCATCCGCCATTAAAATGACAATCAGATGGCATGCTGCTCGGCTAAACATTCGGCTGGTGAAGACAGAACGTCAAGCCTGCGTAGCCATAGTTCGACCGGAGGCGTCTATAGTTTGTGTAGTTTAACCATTGAGCTTTCGATTTGAGGAGTTTGTATGAGCGAAGTACGTCATGTTGCAGTTTTGGTCGGCAGCCTGCGCCGCGGATCGATCAACCGCAAACTTGCATTGGCGCTGGCAGATCTTGCGCCCGCATCACTGCAATTGGAAATCGTCGAAATTGGCGCGCTACCGCTCTATAACGAAGATATAGACGGCACTTCTGCGCCCGATGCCTATAACGTGTTCAGAGCAAAATTGAACGCCGCAGATGCCCTGCTGTTTGTGACGCCAGAGTACAACCGCTCAGTGCCAGCGCCACTGAAAAACGCCATCGACGTGGGCTCCCGGCCTTATGGCAAGAGCGGCTACAGCGGTAAGCCTGGCGCTGTTCTGAGCGCATCACCGGGCGCTGTTGGCGGTTTTGGGGCTAACCATCACTTGCGCCAGTCCATGGTGTTTCTCGACGTCATGATGATGCAACAACCCGAAGCCTATCTGGGTGGCGCAGGGAGTTTCTTTGATGACGAAGGCAAGCTGACAGAGGGAATCACACCGTTCCTGCAGAAGTTCATCAACGCCTACGCGCAGTGGGTTGAGATGCATCCGAAACAGGCTTGAGCCGCAAACCCACGTGCCTGGTTATTGGTCTCTGATCAGGCTGGGCGCGCTGGTTTGAATTTGGCGAATGCCAGATAAAAGAAAACCCCGCAGAGCGGGGCCTTATGCAGACTGTAGCTGACTTCCATGATCCGCTTGCCATCCGTGGCTGCAATCCATCGTTTCCATGCGGTACGGTGAAGCTGTACTTAGCGCTTCCTGCGCTGCGCGTCCTGCGCGATGTCCATGAGCAAAGATTACGCTCGCCGCTGGACGCCAAGTAGTCGTCTTTCCCGTCATAGCTTGTAAGCCTTTTCCTACACAGCATGCTCGATAGCAGCTATCAACCCGCAATCTCAGCCAATAAAACGCAAAAGTCCGCGAAACTTTCCGCATTGCAAACAACTGAAGCATCGCTCACCTATGCTGTGACTAACGCAGGCGTGTGACTGACGGGGACGTGTAATGCGAAATCTAATAATATGCTAACACTGATGGCGGCAACCGCTCAGGCGACTGATATACCCACAGAGGCGCAACAATGCGTGACATGCCATGGCGACAAAGGTCAGGGAACAGCGCAAGGCCCCATGATCGGTGGCATGAGCGAGCAATACCTTGATGCGCAAATCGAGAATTTCATTGCTGGCAGGCGCAACAACACCTTGATGACACTCATGGCGCAGAGCCTGGTTGATCTGCCCGCACGCAAAGTTGCGCTGAGTTACTTTGCAGCGCAGGGCAGCCCACTCAAGGGGCAATTGCGCGGCGATAAAATAGCCTTGTCCGGCGCTGAAAAACTCTATTACCAGGGCGATTTGAAGCGTGGCCTGCCGGCTTGTTACAGCTGTCATGGCCCGTCTGCAGCTGGCGGAGGCAGCTTCCCGAGGCTCGCTGGCCAGCAGGCTGACTACTTGGCGGAGCAATTGATTGCATGGCGCAAACTTGAGCGTAGCGGTGACCACGACAACACCATGGGCCACATCGCCGCCAAGCTCAAGGAAGACGAAATCAAGTCCCTTGCCACTTACCTGTCAGCCATCCAATAGGGGTTAATGCCATGATGATCAAAAAAGCTTTGCTGGCGCTGACACTGTTAGGCGGCACCGGGGTGGCGATGGCCGATGCGTACTTTGCCGACATGCAGGAAGAAATTCCGCCGCAGCCAAAAGCGACCAACCTGGGCTACTTCGTTCCACGGGACTTGAGCGAAATCCCCAAGGGCGCATTTGGCGACAAGATTCGCAAGGGCTATGAATTGTTCGTCAATACCCAGCAACTCAACGGCCGCTCGGTGGGCAACCAGCTCAATTGCACCAACTGCCACCTCGACGCAGGCGCCAAAGCCTATGCAGCGCCAATGTGGGCAGCCTATCTGGCGTACCCGGCATTTCGTAAAAAGAATAACCACGTGAACACCTTTGCCGAGCGCGTTCAGGGCTGCTTCAACTTCTCCATGAACGGCAAGGCACCAGCAATCGACTCTCCCGAGCTGGTCGCCATCTCGGCATATTCTTACTGGCTGCTGATGGGCGGGCTGCTCGACATGTTCGGCATGCAAAAAACCGCAGTGCCTGAGCTGAGCGATGCGGCGCTGCAGCAAGGCGGCAACATCGACGACTTCAAATTACCCGGGCCTTTATCAGACAAGGTCAAGCTGGATAAACGCGGCCAAATGCCGGGCCGCGCCTTTGCCAAGCTGGATAAAACCGATCAAGCGCCCTCGCCCGAGCGCGGCGCCAAGATTTATGCCGAGCATTGCGCGCTGTGCCATGCCGAAGATGGCCAGGGCATAAAAATGGCAGACGTCACTGTACTGCCGCCACTCTGGGGCGCGCAGTCTTACAACTGGGGCGCCGGCATGCACCGGGTAAACACTGCAGCGACGTTCATCTACGAGAATATGCCGCTGGGCAAGGCCGTGCAGTTGAAGCCGCAAGAGGCATGGGATGTCGCGGCCTACATCAACAGTCGCGAGCGCCCGCAAGACCCACGCTTTGAAGGCGATGTTGCGGCCACTGCGAAGCAGTATCACGCCGACGACGATGGCTTCTACGGCAAGGAAGTCGAGGGTGAAATACTCGGCACTAAAGCCTTTCCAGCGACCACCGTAAAATAGCCCTGCCCCAATAAAAAATGCCGGAGCGTTATGCGCGACCGGCATTTTTTATTCACTGAATAACTCAGGCACCCCGACGCGAGCGTGAACGCAGCTTGTAGCGATCCCCCGGATGAATCAAACGGGCGTAACTGACACGCGTTAAAAAATCAGCACATAGCTCTTGCGCAGGGTTTCCTGAATATCCCAGATGCCCATCGAGTTGGCCGGCAGCAAGATCGCATCACCGGCCTCGATCACGATGGGCTCACCGCCATCCGGGGTGAACGTGGCGCGCCCCGAGATGAAGTGGCAAAACTCCTGCTGGACGATCTGTCGCCGCCAGCGACCGGGCGTACATTCCCAGACGCCAGTCTCCACACCATCACTGCGCTCAACGCTATGAGTCGAGGCGATTGCCACTGGTTCGCCGATGGGCACCGTGACAGGATTGGACTCATCCAGCAGCAGCGTCGCGGTCTGTTTGAATTGGGTGATGCTCATCTTACGGCTCCAGTACTTTGCTTATTAGTGTGCTGCGCTTAGCGCATCAGGCTTTCCATGAAGCCCGCCAGATGTTCGGCGAACTTGCGTTGCCACGGCGCTGATGCACGCTTGGCCAGCACCTTGTCTTCATGCACAAAACTTTTGATGATCGCGTTGTAACCCAGCCAGCGCAGTGGCTCCGGTTCCCAGCCAGACAGGCTTTTCAGCGGCTTATCACCAAGCACCCATGGCTGTTGCGTCAGCTCGTTGCTCTGACCGAGGATCAGCGCGGCCAGGGTGCGCCCGCCCAAATTGCTGGCGCCCACACCTTCGCCGCCATAACCTCCGGACAGCGCAATACCTGCGCTGCGGTCGACCAACATGTGCGGGTGAAAGCGTCGGGCCATGCCCAGATTCCCACCCCAGGCGTGGGTCAGTTCGACATTGCGCAGTTGAGGAAACAGCTCGCCAAACAAGTAGCGCCGCAACTCGACTTCGTGCTCCTTGAGCGTGAAATCGCTGCGCAAACGCCCGCCAAACTGATAACCACCCCGCGCGCCGAATACCAGTCGGTTATCCGCCGTGCGCTGGCCATAGGTGACCTGCCGACTGTTCTCGCTAAAGGCCTGGCCGTGTTCCAGCCCGATCTGCGCCCACGTGGCGGCAGACAACGGCGCGGTCGCCACAATCAGGCTTTGCACTGGCAATTGATAACGCCCCAGAGGCGGCAATGAGCCGGCGTAACCTTCCACGGCCGGCACCAGCCAGTCGGCTTTCACCGATCCCTGAGCCGTGCGCAGCAAGCCGGACTGCCAATGCGTTACGCGGCTTTGCTCGTAAATCTGCACGCCCAGACGCTCGACACACTCGGCCAGGCCACGCACCAGCCGCGCCGGTTGGATGGTCGCGCAATGCGGGCTGAAGAGTGCGCCGTAGGGGTTGGCGATGCGTAACTGGCCCGCCAGATCTTCCGGCGCCAGCCAGCGATAATCGTCCTCGCCCAACCCAAGTTTGCGGGCATCTTGCAACTGAGCACGCAAGGCGACTTCCTGCTCTGGATAGCGCGCCGCGCAATACAGCGAACCGCCTTTGCGATAATCACAGTCGATGGATTCACGCTGAAGCACGTGCCCGACTTCATCCGGAATCCCGTGCAACAAGTTGTAGGCCGCATGCCGCGCCTCGGCGTCAAGGCCTGACAGCAGGCGTGCACTGCCGAGAATGTCACCAATCAGCCAGCCGCCATTGCGCCCGGATGCACCGAAGCCCGCGGTCTCGGCCTCAAGAATGACGACTTTGAGATGCGGCGCCTGCCGCTTGAGGTAATACGCCGTCCAGAGGCCGGTATAACCGGCGCCGATGATGGCGACGTCCGCCTGCAGGTCTTCACCCAACGCGGGGCGCGGGCGCAGCGGCTGCTCAAGCAGGTCCATCCACAGGCTAATCGTGCGCCAGTCAGTCACGGCATTTCTCCGCTCAATATCGAATTGAGTGCAGAGTATTCATTTCGTCTGTGGCTTGTCGTGCGTGCGGGTACGCAAGGAATTTTCGCCAATACCTCACAGGGAATTACTCGCAGGTAAACGACCCCGGGATTATTTCAGGGCATAAAAAAACCGGTCGACTTGCATCGACCGGCTTTCTCTTCACGCGGTACTGCTGAGAGAAGCCTGCGCGTTACTACGCGAGCTTCTTGTGACGCACGCGGTGCGGTTGCGCCGCCGCATCACCCAGGCGCTTCTTACGATCCGCTTCGTATTCGGTGTAGTTACCTTCGAAGAACTCAATGTGCGAGTCATCTTCGTACGCCAGAATGTGCGTGGCAACGCGGTCGAGGAACCAGCGATCGTGCGAGATCACAATGGCAGCGCCAGGAAAATCGAGCAACGCTTCTTCCAGCGAACGCAGGGTTTCTACGTCGAGGTCGTTTGACGGTTCGTCGAGCAGCAAGACGTTGGCGCCCTCTTTCAGGGTCAGCGCCAAGTGCAGACGACCGCGCTCACCACCGGAGAGGTCTTTGACGAACTTCTGCTGATCGCCGCCCTTGAAGTTGAAGCGACCTACGTAGGTACGCGACGGCACTTCATAGTTACCGATCTTGATCATGTCGGAGCCACCGGAAACGGCTTCCCAGACAGTCTTGCTGCCGTCGAGGTCTTCGCGGCTCTGATCGACGCAAGCCAGCTGCACGGTTTCACCGAGTTCGATGCTGCCCGAGTCTGGCTGCTCTTTGCCCATGAGCATGCGGAACAGGGTCGACTTACCGGCACCGTTACCGCCGATCACGCCGACGATGGCGCCTTTCGGCATGCTGAACGACAGGTTGTCGATCAATGCACGGTCGCCATAACCTTTGCTGACGTTAACGAAATCGATGACTTTGTCGCCCAGACGCGGGCCAGCCGGGATGTAGATCTCGTTGGTTTCGCTGCGCTTCTGGAATTCCTGCGATTGCATTTCCTCGAAGCGCTGCAGACGTGCCTTGGATTTCGACTGGCGGGCTTTGGCGCCTTTGCGCACCCACTCCAGTTCGTCCTTCATGGCCTTCTCGTGAGCCGACTGCTGCTTGGACTCTTGCGCCAGACGATCCGACTTGGCTTCAAGCCAGCCCGAATAGTTGCCTTCGTACGGGATGCCCGCACCGCGGTCGAGTTCGAGAATCCAGCCCGCTACGTTATCCAGGAAGTAACGGTCGTGGGTGATCGCAACCACAGTGCCCGGGAAATCGTGCAGGAAGTGCTCAAGCCAGGCAACGGAGTCGGCGTCCAGGTGGTTGGTTGGCTCATCGAGCAGCAGCATGTCGGGGGCAGACAGCAGCAGACGGCACAGTGCCACGCGACGCTTTTCACCACCGGACAGGTGCTCGACCTTAGCATCCCACGCTGGCAGGCGCAGAGCGTCGGCGGCAACTTCCAGCTGACGCTCAAGGTTGTGGCCGTCGGAGGTTTGCAGGATCGCTTCAAGCTTGGCCTGCTCAGCAGCCAGCTTGTCGAAGTCGGCATCCGGCTCGGCGTAAGCGGCGTAGACTTCATCAAGGCGCGCCTGTGCATCCTTGATCGCGCTGACCGCTTCTTCAACCACTTCACGCACAGTCTTGCTTGGGTCGAGCAGCGGCTCTTGCGGCAAGTAGCCGACATTCAGCTCCGGCATCGGGCGGGCTTCGCCGTCGAATTCGGTATCAACGCCAGCCATGATTTTCAGCAGCGTGGACTTACCCGAGCCGTTCAGGCCGAGTACGCCAATTTTGGCGCCCGGGAAAAACGACAGGGAGATATTTTTCAGAATTTCCCGCTTCGGCGGCACAACTTTGCTCAGCCGATGCATGGTGTAGACGTATTGAGCCATGGATAACCTTGGGTCTCTATGTGGAAACTGATGGATGGCTGTCAGCTGTCGGACTGCTCACCGGGGGCGGATTGTGCGCCCGTGTGTCGCCCGAGAGTGTCCGCTGGTGGTTTACTGCACCTTTACAGCCGGCCTGCGGCGCCAGACATGAACAGTTTGCGCGCGCGTGCGACAAAGCTACCGGAACGGGGGCTTGAGGGCAAACGACAGCCGACGATTCGGCGCATTTTCAGCATCTTTTTGCGCATTATCGGCCTTGCTTCAACAGCGCTCTGCAGGCGCAAGAATCCGCCGCCGGATAAAACCTCGGCCGGCAACGCGCACATGAGGGCCGCTTGTCCGCAATATGACTGTGTTTCATACCCCTGAAACGGCTAGATAAGGTAATATTCGCCCCCTCTTTTAACAGCCCAGCTGATTTTCTCAGGGGATAGCCATGTTCAGCCGTGATTTGAATCTTGCCCGTTTTGACGCCGATTTGTTTGCCGCGATGGAGCAGGAAGCCCAGCGCCAGGAAGAACACATCGAACTGATCGCCTCGGAAAACTACACCAGCCCAGCGGTGATGGAAGCGCAAGGTTCGGTACTGACCAACAAGTATGCCGAAGGCTATCCGGGCAAGCGCTACTACGGTGGCTGCGAGTACGTTGATATCGTCGAGCAACTGGCAATCGACCGCGCCAAAGAGCTGTTTGGTGCCGACTACGCCAACGTGCAGCCGCACTCCGGCTCGCAAGCCAACAGCGCCGTTTACATGGCGTTGCTGAACCCGGGCGACACCGTTCTGGGCATGAGCCTGGCTCACGGCGGCCACCTGACTCACGGTGCCAGCGTCAGCTTCTCCGGCAAGATCTACAATGCTGTGCAGTACGGCATCAACGACAGCGGCCTGATCGACTACGACGAAGTCGAGCGTCTGGCGGTTGAGCACAAGCCGAAGATGATCATTGCCGGTTTCTCTGCCTACTCGCAGGTTCTGGATTTCCCGCGTTTCCGTGAAATCGCCGACAAAGTGGGTGCCTACCTGTTCGTCGACATGGCTCACGTAGCCGGTCTGGTCGCTGCTGGCGTTTACCCGAACCCGGTTCCGTTTGCCGATGTGGTAACCACCACTACTCACAAAACCCTGCGCGGCCCACGCGGCGGCCTGATCCTGGCCCGCAGCAACGAAGCCCTTGAGAAGAAGCTGAATTCGGCTGTTTTCCCAGGTGGTCAGGGCGGCCCGCTGGAGCACGTAATTGCCGCTAAGGCCGTGTGCTTCAAAGAAGCTCTGCAGCCTGAGTTCAAGGCTTACCAGCAGCAGGTTGTGAAGAATGCTCAGGCCATGGCCAGCGTGTTCATCGAGAACGGTTATGACGTCGTTTCCGGCGGCACCGAAAACCACCTGTTCCTGCTCAGCCTAATCAAGCAGGACATCACCGGTAAAGACGCCGACGCTGCACTGGGTCGCGCCTTCATCACCGTCAACAAGAACTCGGTTCCGAACGATCCGCGTTCACCGTTCGTAACTTCGGGCCTGCGTATCGGCACCCCGGCAGTTACCACCCGCGGCTTCAAGGAAGAAGAGTGCCGTCAGCTGACCACCTGGATCTGCGAAGTTCTCGCCAATCTGGGCGACGAGTCGGTTGTCGAGCGCGTTCGCGAGCAAGTCAAAGCCCTGTGCGCACGCTTCCCGGTATACGGCAAGTAAGCACTGGCAGACATGAGAAAGCCCGCCGATTGGCGCAATGCTGTTCACTTAAGCGGAGCAGCCTTACGGTCAACTGGATACCGGGTTTTGGAAATCTTCACCGTCCTTGGTCTACCTGGCCTTGGTCGGTGATCCAAAAACAACCCTGCGACACCTCCTCGCAACTCTGCTAATCGTCTGCCCGTTGCCGATACCGGATTGGCCGCCGCCATGACGATCAACTGCACTGCGATGTACTGGCAGGCGGGTTTGAAACGTATATCCGAAGGCGTTCGTCCAAAGG
>NZ_VBTO01000010.1:0-118383 GCF_013277615.1 Pseudomonas sp. MS19
CAAGCTCGCCTACTAGTACATCGCACAACAGTTGATCCTCGTGGCGGCGGCCAATCCGGTATCAGCAACGGGCAGACGATTAGCAGAGTTACGAGGAGGTGTCGCGGGGTTGTTTTTGGATCACCGTCCAAGGCCAGGTAGACCAAGGACGGTGAAGATTTCCAAAACCCGGTATCCAGTTGACCGTAAGGCTGCTCCGCTTAAGTGAACAGCATTAGGCCCAATGCCGGGCTTTCGCATTTCTGAGCATTTGAGGCGACCTGCGCAGCCCTTTTCCAACCCATCAAATCGCAAGGTTCACGGGCCGCACTGAACAGCCGTGACCAGAGTGTGACCTGCCGCCAATTGCTCAAGCGTGTCGGCGAGCACAGCAAACGCGTGCGGACATTCGCGGACAAAACGCGTTGCACTGGCACTTGATAACGGCTTAGACTGGTTCTTGTGGGACTTGGCTGCGCTCGATGCAGGCTTGGTTTACATCCCGCTCCCCAGTTTCTTCTCGGCGGCGCAACACAGAGCTCATGCTCGAAAGCGCCTCCGCAGACAGCTACATCGGCAAGGACGCTGACCCTATTCAATCACTCGGTTTAACCCTGTGCGCCTGACATTGCCCTTCGCCAAATTGGCGAATCGTGCGCAATGAATTCGGGCACCTAAAACCTGCTGCACCTCTGGCCTGCCCAGCAACCCGCTCGGGCTGCCGCACCTGCATCCAAAACGCCAACTCCAGCCTGTCATAATAATGGCCCACGCCAACTCAATATCTCACGATCCAACAGCAATCCTTTGCGCAGTCAGGTCTTGGGCTAGAGTTGAATCTTTAAACCTGCACAGAATTCTGATGATGCTCAGCACTGCCCTTTCGAAATTCACGCGCCTGCCATTGGTTAACACCCCAACGCCACTGGAGAAACTCGAACGCCTTTCGAGCCAGCTGGGCACCGATGTCTGGGTTAAGCGCGACGACATCACCCCGTTCGCCCTGGGTGGCAACAAGGTTCGCAAACTTGAGTTTTTGGCAGCCGATGCCTTGGCACAAAACGCCGATACACTGGTAACGGCAGGGGCGATCCAGTCCAATCACGTACGCCAAACCGCCGCCATCGCAGCACGCCTCGGCCTCAAATGCCTGGCGCTGCTGGAGAACCCGATTGCCAGCCGCGACCACAACTATCAGAGCAACGGCAACCGCCTGTTGCTCGACCTGTTTACCTGTGAAGTTGAACACGTCGCTAACCTCGACAACGCCGATGAGCAACTGCAAGAAGCCGCCGATCGTTTGCGCGCGAACGGACGCAAACCCTACATCGTGCCGATTGGCGGCTCCAACGCGCTCGGCGCACTGGGCTACGTCCGCGCCGGCCTTGAGCTTGCCGAGCAGATCAAACTCACCGGCGAGCAGTTCTCGGCAGTGGTTCTGGCCTCGGGTTCGGCCGGCACGCACAGCGGCCTGGCGCTCGCACTCGAATACGCTTTACCCGGTACTCGCGTGGTTGGAGTCACCGTTTCACGCACCGACGCTGCGCAGCGCCCCAAGGTTGAAGGTTTGCTGCAACGCACGGCAGAACTGCTGAATATCGCGGTGCCGGATGCCCTGCAAATTGAACTTTGGGATGGCTATTTCGCTCCACGTTATGGCGAGCCCAATGCAGCTACACTGCAAGCAATCAGTTTGCTTGCAGCCACCGAAGGCCTGCTGCTGGACCCGGTTTACACCGGCAAAGCCTTCGCCGGTTTGCTTGACGGCATTGCCAAGCAACAGTTTGCAGCAGGGCCAGTGCTGTTCCTTCACACCGGAGGCTCGCCGGCCTTGTTCGCGTATCACCCTGCCGCAGGTTGATAGCGGCTATTAATACCGTTCATTGGTCGTATGGACGACTTCTGATTATTTTGTACCACCCCTCGCAGCCAAGCTGCGGGCACACCAGCCTAAGCGAGTGACACTATGAAGCTAGCTACTTTGCGTCGCCATTTCCTGATCACCAGCCTGGGCCTGATTCTCGGCTCCAGCATGATCAGCAGCACTTATGCCGCCGAGCTGCTTGAGCACATCAAGAGCACCGGGAAAATCCAGATTGGCCTTGAGGGCACTTACCCGCCGTTCAACTTTCAGGATGCGGATGGCAAACTGACCGGCTTCGAAGTGGACTTCGCCAAAGCGCTTGCGGCCAAGCTTGGGGTTGAAGCTGCGTTTCAACCGACCAAGTGGGATGGCATTCTCGCCGCCCTCGAATCCAAACGTCTGGATGTGGTGATCAATCAGGTGACCATCACCGACGAGCGCAAGAAGAAATATGATTTCTCGACGCCATACACCGTATCCGGCATTCAGGCACTGACCCGTAAAGGTGAGGCCGACAGCATCAAGCAACCCGCTGATCTGGCCGGTAAGCGCGTCGGTGTGGGTCTGGGCACCGCTTACGAGACCTGGCTGAAAGAGAATGTGCCGCAAGCCGACATCAAAACCTACGACGATGACCCGACCAAGTTTCAGGACCTGATGGTTGGCCGTCTGGATGTGATTCTGGTGGATCGTCTGGCAGCCTTCGAAATGGTTGAAAAAACCTCGGGCAAGATGGCCGTGGCCGGTGAGCCGTTCTCACGTCAGGAGTCTGCAGTTGCCATGCGCAAAGGCGACCCGGAACTGCTCGCCGCGATCGACAAGGCCATGGCCGAGATGCGCGCAGACGGCAGCCTCAAGGCTATTTCCGAAAAATGGTTCAAGTCTGACGTCACCCAATGATCGAAGAAAGCCTACAGCTTGCGATGGACTCGGCGCCTTACCTGCTCAAGGGCGCCATGTACACGGTTGTCCTGAGTATTGGCGGGATGTTCTTTGGATTGCTGCTGGGTTTCATGTTCGCCTTGATGCGCCTCTCGCGCTTCAAGGTGCTGAACTGGCTCTCGCGCATCTACGTCTCGTTCTTTCGCGGCACGCCTTTGCTGGTGCAACTGTTCATCATCTACTACGGGTTGCCGCAGGTCGGTATCCAGCTGAGCCCGCTGCTTTCGGCACTGGTCGGCTTCTCGCTGAACATGGCCGCCTACACTTCGGAAATTCTCCGCGCCGCGATCTCCTCGATCGACCGTGGCCAATGGGAGGCAGCAGCCAGTATCGGCATGAACCGGATGCAGACACTGCGCCGCTCGATTCTGCCGCAAGCAATGCGCACCGCTCTGCCGCCGCTGGGCAACAGCTTTATCTCGCTGGTTAAAGACACGGCGCTGGCCGCGACTATTCAGGTGCCAGAGCTGTTTCGTCAGGCGCAGCTGATTACGGCGCGCACCTACGAGATCTTCACCATGTACCTGGCTGCGGCATTTATTTACTGGATTCTGGCGACTTTACTGTCGCACTTTCAGAGCCGCCTTGAGGCGCGCGTTAACCGACACGAGCAGGACTCCTGATGATTTCCGTGCGTAACCTGACCAAACAATTCAATGGCCAAACCGTACTCAAGGGCATCGATCTTGAGGTGAAGGCAGGCGAAATTGTCGCCATCATCGGCCCCAGCGGTTCGGGCAAAACCACCCTGCTGCGTTGCCTCAATCTGCTTGAAACCCCGGACGGTGGCACCATCAAGGTCGGCGACATCGAAATCGACAGCAGCAAGCCGCTGGGCAAGCAGCAAAGCAAGATTCGTAAACTGCGCCAGCACGTCGGTTTTGTGTTCCAGAACTTCAATCTTTTCCCCCACCGCACTGCGCTGGAAAACGTGATTGAAGGGCCGCTGATCGTCAAGAAGGAACCGCTGGCAACCGTGACTGAGCGCGCCATTGCCCTGCTTGCCAAAGTCGGTCTGGCGGGTAAGGAAAACGCCTACCCGAAACGTTTGTCCGGCGGCCAGCAACAGCGCGTCGCCATTGCCCGGGCGTTGGCCATGCAGCCAGATGTGATCCTGTTTGACGAGCCGACCTCGGCGCTCGACCCGGAGCTGGTCGGCGAAGTGCTCTCAACGATTCGGGCATTAGCGCAAGAGCAGCGAACCATGGTGATTGTCACTCACGAGATGAGCTTTGCCCGTGATGTGGCCAATCGGGCAATCTTTATCGACAAGGGTGTCATCGTCGAACAGGGCGATGCCAAGAGCCTGTTTGGCGCGCCCAAGGAAGAGCGCACGCGCCAGTTCCTCAGCAAGTTCATCAGCGATGGCGCACCGCAAAATTCCGCGGACTTCTGATGCCTGCCTGAACAACGCGCAGAAAAAGACCGGCCTCAGCCGGTCTTTTTTATAACGCTGCAAAACTTCCGCCCGCTCAACGCTTATGCATTGGCCCGCGCCTGCACCACGCTCAGGCCAGTGGTGGGCGCACGCCGCTGCGCCAGATAACGGCTGCAACTGACGCGCAGGAACGAGGCAAAATTAACCACTTCGCCACGGTAATCCATAACCTCCTCATACAGCTTGGTGATCAGCTGATTGGTGGTCATGCCGTCAATTTCAGCGATTTCGCGCAGAATGTCCCAGAACTGGTTTTCCAGGCGCAAAGTGGTGACCACGCCGCAAATACGCAACGAGCGCGAGCGCGACTCGTACAGAATCGGGTCGGCCTTAACGTACAGCTCACACATAAATCACCTCAGCGTCTGCGGTTTCTGGTTACAGCTTGATTTCGGTGCCAAGCAATTGCAAGAAGCCAGCGAGCCATTTCGGATGCGCAGGCCAAGCTGGCGCCGACGCCAGATTACCTTCGACATGCGCCTCATCGGCGGCAATGTCGATGAACTCGCCACCGGCCAGACGTACTTCTGGCGCACACGCCGGATAAGCACTGCACGCACGCCCTTCAAGCACACCGGCAGCCGCGAGCAATTGCGCGCCGTGGCACACAGCCGCAATCGGCTTGCCCGCAGCAGCCAAAGCCTTGACCAGCGCCAGCACATCCGCATTCAACCGCAGGTACTCGGGCGAGCGGCCACCGGGAACCACCAGCGCGTCGTAGTCTTCGGCCTTGACCTTGGCAAAGTCGAAGTTGAGCACGAAGTTGTGGCCAGGCTTTTCGCTGTAGGTCTGGTCACCTTCAAAGTCGTGGATGGCGGTGCGCACGAACTGGCCACTGGTTTTATCCGGGCAAACAGCGTGTACGGTGTGGCCGACCATCTGCAGCGCCTGAAAAGGCACCATCACTTCGTAGTCTTCCACGTAGTCACCGACCAGCATCAGAATCTTTTTCGCAGCCATGGTTTTCTCCTCACAGGGGTTGGGTTTAGAGAAGTATTGCCCCGCTAAAGCGTAGCCGGGTAATAGCCCGCGACTACGTTAAACGGCGCAATTGAACATGCCGTTTAGCGGCGCCTGTCGAGCAGATTGACCACAACCCGGTCGAGCCAGCCCCACAACCGCTGCTGCAGGCGGCTCCACCATGGGCGTTGTTGCCAGAGTTCGTGGGTCACTTGCAGGCTCTGGCTGAAATCGTCGATGAAACATTGTTCGACCTGCTGAGTAAGCCGCGAATCGAGGGCCTCCAGATTGGCATCCAGATTGAAGCGCATATTCCAGTGGTCGAAGTTACATGAACCGAGGCTGACCCATTGATCGACCAGCACCATTTTCAGGTGCAAAAAGCGTGGCTGGTACTCGAATATCTTGATCCCGGAGCGCAGCAGACGCGGGTAATAACGCTGGCCGGCGTAGCGTACCGAGGGATGATCGGTGTTGCGCCCGCTCAACAGCAGGCGCACGTCTATGCCCCGCGAGGCAGCTTTACGCAGCGCCCGGCGCACCTTCCAGGTTGGCAGAAAATACGGCGTGGCCAGCCACACCCGCTGCTCGGCATTGCTCACCGCGCGGACCAGTGCTTGCAGAATATCGCGATGCTGGCGTGCATCGGCGTAAGCCACACGGCCATGGCCATCACCCGAGTCGGGCGGTATTGGCGGTTGTTTGATGCGTTTGCTGGGCCGCAGCATCCAGCTCAGTTTGGCCACGCTGGCGCGCCACTGATGCTCAAACAGTGATTGCCAGTCCGCCACCAATGGGCCGCTGATTTCGACCATGACTTCATGCCACGGGCTTTGCGCGTCATCCGGCACCCAGAACTCATCGGTAGCGCCCGTACCGCCGGTGAAGGCAACGTTGGCGTCGACCAGCAACAGCTTGCGGTGGTCACGATAAAAGTTGCGGATACCGTGACGCCAACGCAGCGGGTTGTAGCAGCGTATCTGCACGCCACAATCGCTCAGGCGCTTGCGTTCATTGGCATGCAATGCCTGCGCGCCGTAATCGTCGAACAGGCAGCGCACCTGCACCCCGCGTTGAGCGGCCGCACACAGGCTGGCAACCAGCAACTCGACGCAGCGCCCGCTCTCGATCAGGTACAACTCAAGTTCCACTTGCTGCTGCGCGGCATCGATTGCCGCGATCATGCGCGGGAAAAATTGCGGGCCATCGTTTAGCAGGTTGAACCGGTTAGCGCTGCGCCAGCCAAATACTGTACCGGGCATCAGCGTTGACTGAAGATCAAGACAACACTGACCGGCACCGCCGGGCTTATCGACTTCAATCCGGCCGCGTTGCGCAAGGCCTCAAGCCCCGGGGACAAGGCAAAGTCATCAATATTGAGAATCAGCGGGCTCAGCGTCACGGCCTGGAAACGGTGGTAGTCCAGCCGGGTAATCAACAACTCGGCGCTGTACTGTTGCTGTTTGCCGTGCAGGTTGAGCTGCATGGGCTGCTGGATTTCCAGCTGCGCACCCGGCGCCAGCGTGGCCAGTTGGTCAAGGTCGATTTGCGCCTCGATGGTCGCCTCGGGATATTTATCTATCTCGAACAGCATCGAGCGCATGCGCTCATCGCGCAAAGGAATGCCGCTGGCAATCGACTCCAGCTCGACACGCATCTGCACCTTGCCTTGCTTATCGACGTTACCGTGCAGTTTGAGAAAGCGCTGAGGCTCGGCAACGCTTTGGTTCTTGGTCGAGACGAACGCGATCCGCGAAGACTCGTTGTCCAGATACCAGTTGGCGTGAGCGGGTAAGGCAACACTGCAGGCAAGCAGCAGTAAAACGCGTAGCAGTTGCATAAATATCCCTTGGGCATGGCACTCCAAGCCTCAAGATAGCCGCCTGCGTGCCCGTTGCAAAGTCACTTGAGCTTAGCCCTGCAATGTTAACGCCGTGAAATATTAACTCTCGGGTGTAGCAGCGGGTTGCGCGAGCAATTGGCAACCTTGACGCGGCCCTTGCCATTGCGCTGTTTGAGTGCTGCCCAGCCCGCGTGCAGTCACGCGCTTGCTGGCCTGATCATCTAGCAGTTCGCTCAGCGGAATGTACTGTTTGATGTAGCCTTCGCAGTAGTTCGGCGGATTATTCATCACATAGCGGCACGAGCAATATTCCTTGGCCGAGTAGGCCCCGATAATGCTCGGAAACGCCTGCAGATCAGCGCGATTAGTCCAGCCCCAGCCAAGCGCGATAAGCACCAGCACAGCCAAAATCGACAACCATGGATGACGACGGATCATGGTTTGACTCCTGGCCCAAAGGCGGCGGTGACACGTTTAAGCAACTCGTTGTGTTTGAAACTGCCATCGCGGTCATCGCCATAGCGCACCACGACCAACTTTTCCTCTGGCATCACATACATCCCCTGCCCCCAATGGCCGAGCGCGGCAAAGGTATCGTCTGGTGCGTCCGGCCACGGTTTGCTGCCGCTTGGCGCGGCGCTGTTGAGCCACCACTGGGCACCAGGCACGGCGCCATCGGGCTTTTCAGCGTCGGCTTGATAATCGGCAAACGGCGTCAGGTTGAAAGTTACCCAGGCATCGGGCAGCAATTGCTGATCATGCCAACGCCCGCGGCGCTCCATCAGCAAGCCGACACGGGCCAGATCGCGGGCCGTCATGTAGGCATAGGAAGACCCCACGAAGGTGCCCGATGTATCTGTTTCCCAAACGGCCGAGGTGATTCCCAGCGGCTCGAACAGCGCCGTCCACGGGTAATCGGCATAGGCTTTGACGCCGACGATATTTTTCAGCGCCGCCGCGAGAATATTGCTGTCGCCACTGGAATAACGAAACCGCTGGCCCGGCTCGGCATCCGCCGGGGTTTGCGCGGCGAACGCGGCCATGTCGGTTCGCCCACGGGTGTACAACATGGCGACCACCGAGGATTTCAGCGGCGCGTATTCATAGCCTTCCTGCCAGGCAAGGCCGGAGGCCCAGTTGAACAGGTGCCCCACCTTGATACCCGGGTGCTCAGCCATTGGCGCGTAATAAGCGGCAACGGGCGCATCTAACTTGAAACGCCCTTCGCCATAGGCAACCCCGAGCACGCTGGCCATCAGACTTTTGCTCATCGACCAGGTCAGGTGTGGCGTGTTGGCGGTGGTCGGCCCGGCGTAACGCTCGTAAATAATCTGGCCATCGCGGATCACCAACAACGCATCGGTGCGCACACCTTTGCGAGCCTCATCATCGCGCGCAGGAAAGGCGTAGTCTTCCAGCGCGGTAATGGCCGCGCTGGTACTGGCGGTCGCTGTGCTCCAATGCGGATCAGGCCAGCGCTCAGCGGCCAACACAGCACTGCAGGGCAATGCCAAGGCCAGGGCAAGAGTCAGTCGCGGGAAAAGCGGGATACGCATGGCAGCAGCTCGGCAGCAAGGGAAGCTGCACCCTAGCACGGGAAATATGACCCTCAATAGCGCGATATATGCCGTGAATGCGGCTTATTTGGCGCGATAGGTCAAGGTTGTTACTGGGTTAACGCGGCAAGCGAAAATCGTCTGGCCCCATCAGATCCAATCCACACTCCAGCGTCTCGACCCAATCGAGGAACGCAGTGATCATTTCTGGCCCAACGAACGGGCGGCCATGTTGCGGCACGATCATCGCCACATCCATCTCGCGCACCATCGCCGCCCACAGCCGGCACACCTTGTTGCTAGCCATATAGCGCTGATGGAAGCCGCGCATGTGTGAGATGTGGCTGGCGAAGTCGCTCACCGGCGTTGCGTCATCCACCAGCGATGCGCCCATGTCGCCGGAAAACAGGATTTTGCTGACCGGGTCGTACAACTGAAAGTTGCCCACAGAATGCAGAAAGTGCGCGGGCACAGCCTTGAGCTGACATTTACCGAGGTTGAAACTCAAGCCGCGGTCCGGCAACGCGAGAATCCGGTCGTAGGTCGAGATACCGTGGTTGATGGCCAGATAATTGGCCGTCAGGTGCGGCAGAAAGCGCGCCCACAACTTGGAACAGATGACCTTCGCCCGCGTGTGCAGCAGCCATTTGTCCAGCGACGAGATGATGTCCGGGTCCTGATGCGAGGCAAAAATGTAAGTCAGGTCCTGCACCGGAATGAACCGCGACAACCCCAGCGACAGCGGGGTGTAAGTCAAATCGCCGCCGGGGTCGAGCAGCAGGTATTGGTCGTTGTCGATAATCAGGAACTGATTGGACTGCACGCCCTCGCCGCTCACCAAATCGTCGAACATCAGGCAGCTATGCCCGTCTTTCTCGAACAGCACTATCGGCTCACGGCGCATGATTTTTATTCCTGCAAAATCGCGCGACTCTAGCGAGTCCGACCCATGCGACTACTGATCTGGATCAATCCAGCGGGCTAGAGCGAGGCGAGTGCCTTATGCAAACGTTGAGCGCGCGCCGAATTTGCGACATTCATCACAGTTTTGTCGCGACTCCAGAGCGTCGCCCACTCGGCCGGTCCCGCTGCCAGTGCAGCGTCGATATCGGCCTGCAATGCATCGAACTGGGCGAACAGGCCCGCCAGCAGCACGTGCGTGGCGGCACTCGAAGCGCACAACCGCGACACCTCGCTGCAACCCGCCAGCAATGCCAGCAAGCGCAACTGCAAGGGCTGCGGCCAGTCGCAAGTCTGGCCCACGCCATACAGCCAGGCACTCATGGCGCTGAGCACGTGCAGGTCTTCGATAGTTCGAAACGGCTTGGCGTAATCGCTCCAGCCATCACCGGCGAGGCGCTCGCAAGGGGCGCTTTCCAGTTGCACCCGGGCATGGCTGACATCCGGCATGAACGGTAGCGCCGGCAGCGGTTCCAGACGCACGCCGGGCCCGCTGGTTTGCACCACGACCAGCGCCACGCGGGGCGCGTCTTCATCCGGTCCTTCCTCACGCGCCACCACCAACAGCCAGTCGGCAGCATCGCCAGCGGTGACAAAGTCTTTGCGACCATTGACATGCAACCACGACAAACGCGATTGCATGTCGGCCGGGCGCAGACTTTTGTTTTCAGTCACGCACAAGGCGCCAAGTGTCCACGGCGCAGATGGCCAAAGTGCGCGCAACGCCGCCTGATAACCGGCGAGAAACGCCAAGCCCGGGGTGGCTGCCGCTCGCCCGCCAAGAATCACCAGGACCAGCGGTGACGGCTGCTGCAGCCGTTCAAGCAAGGCGCCATACCACTGATCGAGCGACGGGTATGCAGGGAGCCGTGGCTGATGACTCAACAATTCTTGCCAGCACATAAACAACCTCCGAAAACCATTTGGGCCGATGTCACACAAGCATCATGAATTGTTCATGGTGGTGACACTCGCAGTTTCTAGCCTGAGCTTGCCCAACAAGAATGATCGAATGCAAGACGTAGTCAGCACTTGCCCGAATCGGCTAACGGAGAAAGACCATGATCCAACAAGCAGCCAACACCAGTGCACGTCGTTTGCAGGCCGAACGTCTGAGCGGCCCTGCGGCTTTGCAAGAGGCGCAAGCCCTGCGCTATCGGGTTTTCAGTGCTGAATTTGACGCCAAGCTCAAAGGTGCCGAGTTGGGCCTGGACATGGACGACTACGACATTCACTGCAAACACATCGGTGTGCGCGACCTCAATACCGGCGAATTGGTCGCCACCACTCGCCTGCTCGACCATCAGGCTGCCGCCGGTTTGGGCCGTTTCTACAGCGAAGAAGAATTCAGCCTGCACGGTCTGGTTCACCTGCAAGGGCCGGTACTGGAAATTGGCCGCACCTGCGTCGCATTGGGTTATCGCAACGGCGGCACGATTGCGGTGCTCTGGAGCGAGTTGGCAGAAATCCTCAATGAGGGCGCTTACAGCTACCTGATGGGCTGCGCCAGCATTCCCATGCAGGACGGCGGCGTGCAGGCCCACGCAATCATGCAGCGCCTGCGCGAACGGTATCTGTGCAATGAACACCTGCGCGCCGAGCCCAAGCAGCCGCTTCCGGCGCTGAGCGTGCCCGCCAACGTGATTGCTGAAATGCCGCCCCTGCTCAAGGCGTATATGCGTCTGGGCGCAAAAATCTGCGGCGAGCCGTGCTGGGACAAGGAGTTCCAAGTGGCCGATGTGTTCATCCTGCTCAAGCGTGATGACCTCTGCCCACGCTACGCCCGCCACTTCAAGGCCGCGGTGTAATCGCGCAAGGCAAGCCGCTGAAACAGGCCGCGCCTGCAGTGCTTTTCAGGGGTTTGCTTGTGCGTCGACGCGCCACTGTGTAAAAAGTGCCGCCAGACTAGAGCCAACCCAACGGATACCTGATGATCAAACTGCGCCTGTATTTACGCTTGCTGCGCCTGCTCGCCGTGATTGGTCTGGGCACGTTGATGGCCGCCATTGTCAGCCTGATGGAGCGCTGCAGCCGTCGCGACTTGCTGAGCATGCGTCAACGCCTGACCCGCTGGTTCCTCAGTCGTCTCAGCGCCGCCTTGCCGTTTCGCGTCAGCGTACGCGGCGAATTGCCGAAAAAGCCCATGCTCTGGCTGAGCAACCATGTGTCATGGACCGATATTCCGCTGATCGGCATGATCGCCCCGCTGTCGTTTCTGTCCAAGGCAGAAGTACGCACCTGGCCGGTTGCCGGTTGGCTCGCACGCAAAGCCGGTACCTTGTTCATCCGCCGGGGGTCAGGTGACAGCGCCCTGCTCAACCAGCAGCTCGGCCGGCACTTGGGCAGCGGTCATGATTTGCTGATTTTTCCGGAAGGCACGACCACCGACGGCAGCGCCGTGCGCACCTTTCATGGCCGCCTGTTGAGCAGCGCGATTGAAAGCGCCGTGGATATCCAACCGGTGGCCATCCGTTACACGCGCCAAGGCAAGCCCGACTCGATTGCGCCGTTTATTGGTGATGACGACATGCTCTCGCACCTGTTGCGCCTGTTCAGCAGCGATATCAGCGAAGTCGAAATCCAGTTGCTAACGCCTATTGCCAGCGCCAGCGGCAACCGCAATGAACTGGCGCGCAGAACCCAGACGGCGGTCAGTGACGCGTTATTTGGTCAGGCGCAACCTTGCGAGCCACGCGCCGCCGCTTAATCCTCACGGCGCCGCTGCTCGGCGACAAACGCCTGCAGCTGTGGATAAAACGCCTGAAAATCCTCCTGCAGCGGTTGATACAACCGCTGCAACTCCAGCATCGCGTCTGCTAATTCCTCGGGGCGCGACAACCGCCGTTGCAGCCCGTAGATCACCTGTTCCAACACCGCAAAGTCGGCATAGCTGCCCAGCCAATCCTGCGCCGACATACGCGGTGCTATTCGCGCCAGATTGAGCGGCAGCTCAGGTTCATTGGCCAGCACCGAGTAAACCCGGCTCGTGAACTGGTCGAGTGGCTCACTGGCGTAATCAGCCCAGCGTTGCGCCAGGCAATGATCGAAGAATACATCCAGCACGATCCCGGCATAGCGCCTGCGGGTCAGTGAAAAACGCGCGCAGGCCTGAAGTTGCAGCGGGTGGCTGTCGGTGAACACATCAATGCGCCGATGCAAACGAATAGCGGCTTCTATATCTGGCGCGAACTTGCCGGTGAGCGGGCCTTTGACGAAGTCGCCATACAGGCTGCCCAACAACTGCGCGGGCGCGGTGCCACCTAGATGCAAATGGGCGAGGTAATTCATGGGCCAATTCATACCGTGTAGCGGGCAACTGTGCCCGACAGAAGTTGAGTGCAGCAGGGCTGCGATGTTCCATCAGCGAAATCAATGATCACTATCGCTGGAATCGAAGGGTATATCGGGCCGACCCGATATAAAGTTCGTCCCATAGCGATACGCAACCGGCGGAACCTGACATGCAAACAGCACACATCGACCACCAAGAGATTATCAAAGCCCTCGCGCATCCGGTACGTCGAGACATTCTCAACTGGCTGAAAAACCCGGAAGCGTATTTTGCAGACCAGGACCACCCGCTCGAAATCGGCGTTTGTGCCGGCAAGATTGACCGGCTCACGGGTCTGTCGCAATCCAGTGTCTCGGCACATTTGCGCACCCTGCAAAACGCCGGACTGATTACCAGCAAGAAGATTGGCCAATGGCACTTCTTCAAGCGTGACGAGGCGGCCATTCAGGCATTTCTCGAAGAATTGAACAACACCCTTTAACTCGCTGTAACTGCCTTAAGCGTTGTTGGCGTAGCCGCCAGCTTAATAGAACCAACGCGCGTCGCTCTGACGCACCGCGCAAGACTGAACCCGCAAGCATTTTTTGCACTCAACGAATAACCCTGATGGAGCGCTACCCAATGCCTACTCTGTTCGATCCAATCAAAATCGGCGACCTTGAACTCAACAACCGCATCATCATGGCGCCGCTGACCCGTGCCCGTGCTGACAAAGGCCGTGTGCCCAATGCGCTGATGGCTGAATACTATGTGCAACGTGCGTCCGCCGGCCTGATCATCACCGAAGCGACAGCCGTCACTCCGATGGGCGTCGGCTATGCCAACACTCCCGGCATCTGGTCCGCGGATCAGGTACGTGGCTGGAGCAATATCACCAAGGCTGTGCACGCCAATGGCGGCAAGATTGTCTTGCAACTGTGGCACGTCGGGCGCATCTCCGATCCGAGCTTCCTCGACGGTCAGGCGCCAGTCGCTCCGAGCGCAATCGCGGCCAAGGGCCACGTAAGCCTGCTGCGTCCAATGCGTGACTACCCGACTCCGCGCGCACTTGAAACCGAAGAAATCGAAGACGTTATCGAGGCTTATCGTCAGGGCGCGGAAAACGCCAAAGCGGCCGGTTTTGATGGCGTCGAGATCCACGCCGCCAACGGTTACCTGATCGACCAGTTCCTGCAGGACAGCACCAACAAGCGCACCGATCGCTACGGTGGCTCGATTGAGAACCGTGCACGCCTGTTGCTGGAAGTCACCGATGCCGCCATTGGCGTCTGGGGTGCTGGCCGTGTAGGTGTGCATCTGGCGCCACGTGGCGACTCACATGACATGGGCGACTCGCAGGCCAGTGAAACCTTTGGTTATGTTGCCGCCGAGTTGGGCAAGCGCAACATCGCGTTCATCTTCACCCGCGAAAAGGCCGGCGAAGACAGCCTGACCCCGGCCCTGAAAAAGCAATTTGGTGGCATGTTCATCGCTAATGAGCGTTTCAGCAAAGAGCAAGCCAACGAGTGGCTGGCTGCCGGCAATGCCGATGCAATCGGCTTCGGTATACCGTTCATTGCCAACCCGGATCTGCCCGCTCGCTTGCAGGCTGATGCGCCGCTCAACGAACCGCACCCGGAAACCTTCTACGGTTCTGGCCCGGTCGGCTACATCGATTACCCACGGATGTAATCAGCAGCCCGTTACTCAGGTAGCTGGCGGCAATAAAAAACCGGGCCTAGCCCGGTTTTTTATTGCCGATGATAAATTTAACGTTTGGCGTCGATTTGATCCTGCAGGTTGCGAATCTGCGCCTGCAAGGTCGTAATGCTGCGGGTCATCTGGGCGCGGAAGGCATCAAATTCAGCCGTGTTGTTTTTCGGCGCCGGTGCGGCCTTTGGTGCAGGCTGGTTGTCGAACTCGCTGCGCAGCACCAGCAGATCCTGGCTCAGCCGCTCAATGTCAGCGCCCGGATTGCCGATTTTCTTCAACTCAGTCACATCGCCATTCAAACTCTTGAGCTGGCTCTGCAATTTGCTCACGTCACCTTGAGCAGCAACCAGATCCGCTTGTTGTTTCTTCAGGTCTGCCTGCTCGCTGGTCAATGCCTGCAATGCATCGGCAAGTTTAGTGCTGCCGCCCTGCTGCGATTTCACATCGGCCTGAACTGCCTCAAACACTTTGTTTTGTTCAGCTAGCTGAGCAACAGCCTTCTGCTGCTGGCCTTCCAGTTCGCCAAGCTTGCGTTGCAGTTGTTTGACCTCAAGTTTCAGCGCTTCGCTGCCGGAGGTCACGCTGGACTCGGCCGCGACAACCTTGCCGGAAATATCCTGAATACGCCCTGCCGCCTCTTCGCTGATTCGCGCAAAGCTTTCCTGCGTGGCGACCAGTTGCTGCTCCATCAGATTGATCTGCTGAAAACTCCACCAGCCAAGTCCGGCGAAGGCAATGGTCAGCGCACCGACCAGCGCCCAGAGCGGGCCGGTAGACGCCGGTTTCTGCTCGCTGCGCACAGGGCCGCGCACATGCACCGGGCGTTGTGCGGCAGGTGCTGCTACAGGCTCGGAAAAATCATCCTCCTCACGCGCTCTGGCAGAGAGGCTGGGAACATGATCAATTTCGTCGTGTGCATCGTTACGCATGTTTAAACCTTTGGAAGGACACAGATAAGCTTGGAGCCACTGAAACAGCAGCGAACGCAGGACGCTCAGCGATTGCGCAATCGGCGCACAGTATAACGCTTCAGCGGCGCTGCATCAGTGTTGCGCAAAGTCTTTGCGCCATGCACTGAACAAGCGCACAGACCCGCCCAATCGACAGGTACAAAGCCCCACAGTTCCGCGGTTAGTGAAGTGGTACACGCTTTGCAGTCCCCTTTGGCGGGGCACAAGACCCGGTAATTGTTCGACATGCTAAACCTTCGACCTGTAAGACTCATGCAGGCCTGTAAGGTCGCGAACGCCCGAGATGGGCAGGCGCGACTCATAATCAATAACAGGAAGGCCAATGGAACTGAACAAAGCGGTAATCGATTGTATGCAAAGCCTGCGCCGCCGGTTGCGCGCAGAACTCGCGGTTGATATTCGCCTTAGCCAACCGGATGCCGTGAGCGCAATGCTCAGCGCCTGCATGGCCTCGAACGACCCGCAAACCCGCGAACTCGGCGAGCATCTGGCTAATATCAGTGACACACCCATGAAGCCGACTGCGCCGCCGATCAAACTTGCGGCCGAATCGGCGGATGCCGGCAGCGCAGGCTCATACAAGGTGTATCGCGGCCAGCGCGTTTACAGCTAACTCACTTGGGCTGTACGGCTTTCCACCACTGGCAGAACTCATCGAGAGCGGTCCATACGCTGACTTGCGGATCGTAGTCGAGGTACTCCTGCGCGCGGCTGATATCCAACGAGAAGTCTTTGGCCATCACCGCCATGCCCAAGCGGAAAATGGTCGGTTCCGGACGCCCCGGCAGCAACTTGCAAACGCCCTCGTTCAGCGCCGCCGCACTATAAGCCAGACCAAATGGCAGATGTTTGGTGACCGGGGGCATGTCGAGTTTGCGCATCACGTAATTGACCACATCCCAGAGCGGCACCGGCTGGCCGTTGCTGATGTTGTAGACCTTGCCCAGCGCCGGACCTGTCGCCATCAGGCAACTGAACAAGGCGTCGTTGAGGTTCTGCATACTGGTGAAATCGACCTTGTTCAGGCCATTGCCGATGATCGACAACCGGCCTTTGCGATGCATGTTGATCAAGCGCGGAAAAATACTGGTATCACCGGCACCGGTAACAAAACGCGGGCGCAGCGCCAGCACTTCAAGGCCAAATTCCTGGGCCCCGAAAACCTGCTGCTCGGCTAAATACTTGGTCTTGCCGTAATGGTCGCTGAAACGCTTGGGAATCTGTTCTTCCTTGATGCCGACATGCGCCTGACCGTCGAAGTAGACCGAAGGCGACGACAAATGCACCAGGCGCCGTACGTGGCGTTTCAGGCACGCCTCGATAATGTTTTCGGTCACGACCACGTTGGCCTGATGGAAGTGCTCGTACTTGCCCCAAACACCCACAGCGCCCGCGCAATGCACCACCGTATCAATGCCTTCACAAAGGCGTAAGGCCAGCTCGGGATCGGACAAATCACCCTGAATAAATTCGGCGCCCCGTTTGACCAAATGTTCAACGCCCTCGGGACGACGGCCATTGACCCGCACTTCAAGCCCTTGCTCGAGGGCAAATCGCGCAAAGCGCCCACCAATAAAGCCGCTCGAACCGGTGACCAGAATTTTCATGGGTGATGTCCTGTTGTTTTGTTTGCCGCACTCTAGCAGTACCGCCTGCCGGGTTACGTGACCTGTCACGCCAGAATTACGACCTGACAAGCGCCCGCCGGCCACTCTGCACGCTCTGCATGCCGTTTGGCAACGCTGCATTTTCATGTGTAACCAGCACAAAGTCTTACTACCGTCAGTCTCAGTCCGATAGCCGCGCCGCGAGGCCGACGCTTATAATTTCCGGGCATTTTTTAAGGTTATTACGATAACCACCCGCAACACGCATTCAATCGGATAGGGATATGACGATGAAATTTGACGCCATCATTATTGGCGGAGGCAATGCTGGATTCGGTGCCTCTTCAATTCTTGCCGCCGCCGGCCAGAAACTGGCCTTTATCGAGCAGGCCGAATTCGGTGGGACCTGCCCGAATCGTGGCTGCACACCTAAAAAGGTGCTGGTGGCTGCGGCCAAATCACTCGAGGAGATCAACAAGGCCAGCGGCCACGGCATCAGCGTTTCAGCGCCAACCATCGACTGGACCCAGCTGATTGGCCGCAAAGACCAGATGATCGACTTCATCCCGGGTGCCATGCTCGGCGTGGCCGAGAAGCGCGGCACGGTATTCACCGGCAGCGCCAAGTTTGTCGGGCCCAACGAAGTTGAAGTCAACGGTCAGGTCTTGCAGGCCCGCAACATCATCATCGCCACCGGCTCGAAAACCCGCCCGCTGCCAATCTCCGGCGCGGAACTGATGATGACCTCCGACGATGTACTGGCCAATACCGAGTTGCCCAGGGAAGTGATCTTTGTCGGTGGCGGCGTCATCGCCCTGGAATTCAGCCACGTCTATGCGCGTGCCGGGGTCAAGGTGACGATTCTCGAGGCGATGCCGCAATTACTGCCGCGCCACGATACTGATGCCGTCGCCGCCTTGCAAAAGGCCACCGAAGCGCTGGGCGTAAGCATCATGACCGACGTCAAAGTGATGAAGATTGCGCGCGACGGTGAGCTGCTCAGCGTGCATATCGAGCATCAGGGCAAGTCGCTGATCCTCACGGCCGATGCGGTGGTCAATGGCGCCGGGCGCGTCGCCAACATTGACGATCTGGACTTGAACGCCGGCAATGTCGAGCACAAGGGTTATTCGATTCAGGTCGACGAATTCTTCCGCTCAACCAGCAACCCAGCCGTTTGGGTCGCCGGTGACGCCGTCGCCAGCACCGCTCAGTTGTCGCCAATCGCCACCATCGAAGGCCAGGTGGTTGCGCGCAACATTCTTGAAACCCCGCAACACCAGACCGACTATCGCGTGTTGCCCACAGCGGTTTACACCATTCCGGCGCTGAGCAGTGTCGGCCTGACCGAGCAGCAGGCCATCGATGCCAAGCTGAATTTCGAGGTTATCAACAGCGACATGAGCGGCTGGTTCTCCAGCAAGAACGTGCTCGCCGAACATGCGTGGGCGAAGATGATTGTCGATAAAGACACAGACATGATTGTAGGGGCGCACATGCTCGGGCATCAGGGCGAGGAGTTGATCAACCTGATCGCCATGGCCATGCGTTTCAACATCACCCGCAGCGAGTTGAAGGGCCAGTTGTTCGCGTATCCAACGTTCAGCTCCGACCTGAAAAACCTGATGTAATCCTGTGTTGCAGGGCAAAGGCTCCTGGTGATCAGGGGCCTTTTTTATGCGGGAAATGTACGTGTGCGCACCGTGGTCTCAAGCACTCACCAACATAATCCCAGCCACTTGCTGCAAGCGTCGGGTGAGTCGATCAAGCAACTCGCCACCGTTGCGCCAGTGGTGCCAGTAGATCGGCACATCAATCGGCTGATCGGCCACCAACTCAATCAACTCGCCACGCGCCAACTCGGCCTGCACCTGCAGTTCTGGCATCAGGCCCCAGCCCAGCCCTGCGCAGGTCATGCGCACAAAACCTTCGGAGGATGGACACAGGTGATAAACAAAGCCGCCGTTCACGCCCAACGCGGCCATGTAACGATGCTGTAGAAAGTCATCCGGGCCGAAAACAATGGCCGGCACCTGCGCCAGTTTTTCAGCCGTCACCCCTGAACTGAAGTGACGCGCGATAAACTCAGGGCTGGCGAATGCGCGATAACGCATGGCCCCAAGCAGCACGCTTCTGGCACCCGCAACCGGCCGCTCGCTGGCGCAAATACACGCTGCCACATCGCCGCCGCGCATGCGCTTGAGCCCGACGTCCTGATCCTCGACAACCAGATCGAACACCACGCGGTTATCCGCACAGAACTGCGCCACAGCTTGCGCCCACCACGTGGCGAGACTGTCGGCGTTGAGCGCCACGCGCAAACGCTCCGGCAAACCTGCCTCGTTGAGCGCCGGCACCTGTGCCTGCAAATCGCGCTCAAGCAATCGCACCTGCTGCACATGGTTGAGCAGGCGCCGACCGACTTCAGTGGCTTGCGGAGGCGTTTCGCGCAACAACACCGGCTGGCCCACACGCGCCTCGAGCAACTTGATGCGCTGGGATACAGCCGACTGCGACAACCCGAGCATTTGCGCGGCGCGCTCGAAACCGCCCTGCTCGACTACAGCGGCCAGCGCCGCGAGTAACTTGTAATCAAACACATCATTTTTCCTTATATAGGATCAGCATAATTAATTTCTCTTATACATCGAGACACGGCACATTAGCCAGCAAACCAAGCCCCTGAAACTGACTGATGGAGTTAGCGCAATGCCCGCAATCACCGACTTGAGCGAACTGTTAAAGCACATGAAGCCACTGCTCAATACCGGTGAATATGTGTTTTGCAGCATTGCCAGCCGCGCGCAACTGGGTGCTGTCGAGCCGCTGGGCAGCTTTCGTGAAAGCGAAGGTCTTACCGTGATTGTTGAACGTGAACAGGCGCAAGAACTGGGCTTGAACTTCGACTATGTGGCCGCCTGGCTGACCCTTGAAGTGCATTCGGCGTTGGCCGCTGTTGGGCTCACCGCCGCCGTGGCCAAAGCGCTGGCGGATGCCGGAATCAGCTGCAACGTGATTGCCGGTTTTTATCATGACCACCTGTTTGTCGATCACGCGCAGGGTGCGCGGGCACAGCAGGTGTTGCAGCAACTCAGCGAGGGGCAGTAATCATGTGGCAGAGCTATAGCAACGGCATATTGGTTGCCATCGGCCTGATCATGGCGATCGGGTCGCAAAACGCATTTGTCCTGGCCCAGAGCCTGCGCCGCGAGCATCATTTGCCCGTGGCGATGCTGTGCATTGCCTGTGATGCCATTCTGGTGACTGCCGGCGTATTCGGGCTCGCCACGTTACTCAGCCAAAGCCCGACGTTAATGGCCATCGCGCGCTGGGGCGGCGCGGCATTTTTAATCTGGTACGCAAGCCAGGCACTGCTGCGCGCATGGCGTCCGCAAGCGCTGGATGAAAATGGCCAGGGCACTCCGCGGCCGTTGAAGGCGGTCCTTCTGGCGGCGCTGGCAGTGACCTTGCTCAACCCGCATGTGTACATAGACACGGTATTGCTGATCGGCTCGCTGGGTGCCCAGCAACCAATGCCGGGGGCCTATGCGCTGGGCGCCGCCAGCGCCTCGATGATGTGGTTCATGAGCCTGGCGTTTGGCGCGGCCTGGCTTGCACCGTGGCTTGCGCGCCCGACTACATGGCGCCTGATCGATCTGGCTGTGGCCGCCATGATGCTGACCGTCGCTCTGCAACTGCTGCTCAATCCGGTATAAGGCGAAAACGCACGCTATTGGCGGGCATGCAACTGTTATCCCACACAGTTGTCGCGTGGTTATGCGCCCTTTCCGATGCTATGATCGAAGATTCGCGGCACAGGGACGCCAAAACGCCCGCCGCTTTGTTTGGCCGCCCGTGATCGGCCTTGCGAACATCGCCCCAGACCTGACTAGGAGATAATCATGGCTTTCGAATTACCGGCCCTGCCGTACGAAAAAAACGCTCTTGAGCCGCACATTTCTGCGGAAACTCTGGATTTTCACCACGGTAAGCACCACAACACTTATGTGGTCAACCTGAACAACATGGTTCCAGGTACCGAGTTTGAAGGTAAGTCGCTCGAAGAAATCATCAAGACTTCTTCTGGTGGTGTTTTCAACAACGCCGCACAAATCTGGAACCACACCTTCTACTGGAACTGCCTGAGCCCTAACGGCGGCGGCGCTCCAACTGGCGCACTGGCTGACGCGATCAACGCGGCTTTCGGCTCGTTCGACAAGTTCAAGGAAGAGTTCAGCAAGACTTCCATCGGCACCTTCGGCTCTGGCTGGGGTTGGCTGGTGAAGAAGGCTGACGGTTCCCTGGCTCTGGCCAGCACCATCGGCGCAGGCTGCCCGCTGACCAGCGGCGACACCCCGCTGCTGACTTGCGACGTGTGGGAACACGCCTACTACATCGACTACCGCAACGCGCGTCCTAAGTATGTTGAAGCGTTCTGGAACCTGGTTAACTGGGACTTCGTAGCGAAAAACTTCGCCGCCTAAGTTTCAGCCCAGAGAAGCCCGGCTCAGGCCGGGCTTTTTTATGCCCGGAGAAAATTGCCGACGTCATGGCTGCCCTACAGTTGTTTGAAATTTATATTCAAGTCTCAGGCACTATGAACCGATACGCAGACGGGGATTATTCAATTTTTGCACCCTGCTGCAACGGGTAAACGTCTGGCGTTTTAAGCCGAACATTTATAGCCACGACCTTTGACGACACCGGGCAGTTTGCCAATACTGCAAAGAGCCGAATCGCAACGCTCTGAAACAAGGATTGCTATTTGAAGCAGGATCGCAAAAACAGCTTGTCACTCAAACTGCTCGGAATGGTTTTGTTCTCTGCGCTTATCGTGGGTGTCGTTCTGAGTTGTGCGCAAATTGTCTTTGACGCCTATAAAACGCGTCAGATGGTGACCAATGACGCCCATCGAATTCTCGACATGTTTCGCGACCCTTCCACGCAAGCGGTGTATAGCCTCGACCGCGAAATGGGCATGCAGGTAGTCGAGGGTCTGTTCAAACATGAATCCGTGCATTACGCGGCGATTGGCCACCCGAATGAGCCGATGCTGGCCGAAAAAACCAGGCCATTGCTCGACCTGCCAACGCGCTGGTTAACCGACCCGATTCTCGGCAAAGAGCAAACCTACAACACTCAGTTGGTGGGTCGCAGCCCGTATAACGAATACTACGGCGACCTGCGCATCACGCTGGACACGGCGGTGTATGGCGCCAACTTCATCACCAACTCCGGCGTGATCTTTATTTCCGGGGTGCTGCGCGCGCTGGCGATGGCATTGGTGCTGTATCTGGTTTACCACTGGCTGCTCACCAAGCCGCTGGCAAAAATCATCGAGAACCTGAGCAATATCAATCCTGACCGTCCGAGCGAGCACAAGCTGCCCATGCTCAAAGGCCACGAGCGCAACGAACTCGGCCTGTGGATTAATACCGCCAACCAACTGCTCGCCTCGATTGAGCGCAACAGTCAGCTACGCGACGAAGCCGAGAGCAGCCTGCAACGCATGGCGCAGTTCGACTTTCTCACCGGCTTGGCCAACCGCCAGCAGCTGCAAAACCAGCTTGATCAGATTCTTCAATCTGCAGGCCCGGCGCAACGTCGGGTGGCTGTGCTGTGCGTGGGTCTGGATGACTTCAAGGGCATTAACGAGCAGTTCAGTTATCAGGCCGGCGACGCCCTGCTGATGGCTCTGGCTGATCGCTTGCGCACCCACAGCAGCCGCCTTGGCACGCTGGCACGCTTGGGCGGCGATCAGTTTGCACTGGTGCAGGCCGGCATCGGGCAGCCTTATGAGGCGGCCGATCTGGCCCAAAGTATTCTCGACAGCCTGGAGTCGCCGTTTCAGGTCGATGGCCAGGACGTGCTGCTGCGCGCCACCATCGGCATCACCCTGTTCCCGGAAGATGGCGATAACACTGAGCAGTTGCTGCAAAAAGCCGAGCAGACCATGACGCTGGCCAAGTCGCGTTCGCGTAACCGCTTCCAGTTCTACATTGCCAGTGTCGACAGCGAAATTCGGCGCCGTCGCGGGCTCGAAAAGGATTTGCGCGAAGCCCTCTCGCTCAATCAGTTCTATCTGGTGTTCCAACCGCAGATTGAATACAAGCACAACCAGATCGTCGGGGTTGAGGCGCTGCTGCGCTGGTCTCACCCGGAGCACGGGCTGATTCCACCGGATCAATTCATTCCGTTAGCCGAAAGTAACGGCCAGATCACCGCTATTGGTGAGTGGGTGCTCGACCAGAGTTGCCGCCAACTGCGCGCGTGGCACGACATGGGTTTCAACAACCTGCGCATGGCCGTCAATCTTTCGACCGTGCAGCTGCACCACGCCGAACTGCCTCGCGTCATCAGCAACCTGATGCAGGTTTACCGCCTGCCGCCGCGCAGCCTTGAACTGGAAGTCACCGAAACCGGCCTGATGGAAGACATCAGCACGGCAGCCATGCACCTGCACAGCCTGCGCCGCTCCGGCGCGCTGATCGCGATTGATGACTTTGGTACCGGCTATTCTTCGCTCAGTTACCTGAAGAGCTTGCCGCTCGACAAGATCAAGATCGACAAAAGCTTTGTGCAGGATCTGCTGGATGACGAGGACGATGCGACCATTGTGCGCGCCATCATCCAGCTCGGTAAGAGCCTTGGCATGCAGGTGATTGCCGAAGGGGTCGAGACGGTTGAGCAGGAGCGCTACATCATTGCCGAAGGTTGCAATGAGGGTCAGGGTTACTTCTACAGTCGCCCCTTGCCGGCGCGTGAGCTAACCCCGCTGCTGCGTCAGGCGCAGCGCAACAGCCCTGGCGCCAAACGGGTCAGCCAAGCTGATGCGCTAGTTGCCCAGGATCCAGGCAAAGCCTAACGCACCGGCAATACACACCGCCGCGCCCGCCGCTGCCTGCCAGTACAACTGGCGGGCCAGCTCATCTTCACCGGCACACGACAATATGAAGGGCTGCGACTCAAGTGGCTTGGCCATGTGATGCTGGTCAGGCTTGAGGCTGTCGGCACGGTGCAAGTCTTCGGCTTCGAGTTGCGCGGCAAGGCGCACCCGATTCCATTCCTGCTCGTCCAGTTGGCCATTGCCGTCGGAGTCAAAGCGCTGCAGCAAACCGCTGAAGTCACTCTTCCAGTGACGAATCACCTCGGCCTGACGGCGCTGCAAATCCAGCCCCTGACGCCCACCGCCACTGCTGCGAAAATCACCAATGGCGTATAACGGCTGGCCAACGTGCAGGCGCTCTTCAATGTAGCGATAGCGCTTGCCCATGCTCAGGAACGCCGTGAGTCCGGACTTTTGCGGACCACGCGGATGGCGCAAACTGCCTTTCCAGATTTCCCGGGTTACCGGCCGGACTTCAGCGCCCTGCGGATTGATCAGGCACTCGCCGGTGCCGTCACTGAGCTGCAACCAACTGTCGCTGACGCCACTTTCAACCGGCCGCCAACTCTTTTTGTTGTCATCGCCGACATACTCTTCGATCCTGAATCGCCACCACTGGCAAGGCTTGCCGGTTAATGGCGCGATAACTTCAGCGCCTGCACAGGCCTGTAACACGCCGTAGAACTCGACATAGCCTTGCGCGGCCGAGCGAATTTTCGAGGTGGGCGTGTCGAGCAAGTGCCGCGCCTGCGCATAACGCCGCATGAACCACCAGCCGCCCGCCACTGCGGCCCCGACAGTCAGGCCCATGCCGATCCAGGCACCTTCAATTCCCATGGACTAACTGAACAGTGATTTGAGGTTGACGTCGGCCTTCTCGGCCTCAGTGAATTGCAGCAACTCTGCCGGTTTGAACGCCATCGCCCGGGCGATAAGAACATCTGGAAACTGCTCGATGCGCACATTGTTGAGGTTGACGGACTCGTTATACAGCTCGCGGCGATCCGCAATACCGTTTTCCAATCCGCTGATGCGCTGCTGCAAATGCTTGAAGCTTTCGTTGGCCTTCAGCTCGGGATAGTTCTCGGCCAGCGCAAACAATTGCCCGAGACCGGCGCGCAAACCACTCTCGGCTTTGCCCAACGCCCCGACATCGCCTTGCTGCCGCGCAGTGGAAACCGCCTGACGCGCATTGATCACCTGCTCAAGCGCGGTGCGCTCGTGCGCCATGTATTGTTTGCAGGTTTCTACCAGCTTCGGCAGCTCTTCGTGACGCTGTTTTAGCAACACATCAATATTCGCCCACGCTTTGCTGACGCCATGCTTGAGCCGAACTAAAGCGTTGTAGAGGGAAATGGCATAAGCCACGAGCAAGACCAATACAACAATCACGGCGACGCTAAACAAACTCATGCGGGTTTCTCCTTAACCTCTGCAATTAGGCAGTAGTGGCATTCTAGCGGCATCGAGACGCTTGCATAGCGTGATACTTCACGAGTTTTATGCGAATTAATCGCAACAAGGCTTTACAGGTAATGCAAATCTTTCGCATTATGTTGGCAATTCGCAAGCAGTTGCTGCTTGTTCATCACTTTCAACCAACAAAGGATGTCGTCATGATTCGTCTGCCCCTGGCTTCTGCCAGCCTGCTAGCTATCGCCATTTCCCTCGCCGGTTGTGGCGAAGACAAGGCACCGGCGACCCAGGCCGCTGCCCCGGCTCCAGCCCCAAGCGCCGCCCCGGCAACTCCGGCAGCCACCAGCAAGGTTGATGAGGCTGCTGCCAAGGCAGTGGTCAACCATTACGCCGACATCGCACTCGCTGTATTCAGTGACGCCGCCAGCACCGGTAAAGAACTGCACGCGGCAATCGACGCGTTCCTCGCCGAGCCGACCGATGCCACCCTTAAAGCTGCACGCGAGGCATGGGTCACTGCTCGCGCACCGTACATGCAGAGCGAAGTATTCCGTTTCGGCAACCCGGTGGTTGACGACTGGGAAGGCCAGCTGAATGCCTGGCCGCTCGACGAAGGCCTGATCGACTACGTAGCCAAAGACTACCAGCACGCGCTGGGTAACCCGGGCGCAACCGCCAACATCATCGCCAACACTGAAATTCAGGTCGGTGAAGATAAAGTCGACGTGGCTCAGATCACGCCTGAAACATTGGCCAGCCTGAATGAGCTGGGCGGTTCGGAAGCCAACGTTGCGACCGGCTACCACGCCATCGAATTCCTGCTCTGGGGCCAGGACCTGAACGGCACCAATCCGGGTGCTGGCGAGCGTCCTGCTTCCGACTTCATCGTCGGTGAAGGCGCCACTGGTGAGCACAACGAACGCCGCCGCGAATACCTCAAAGCCGCTGCCGATCTGCTGGTCAGCGACCTCGACGAAATGGTTGCCCAATGGCAGCCAGGCAAGCCGGACAACTATCGCGCCAGCCTTGAGAAAGACAGCGCTGAGAACGGCATGCGTAAAATGTTCTTCGGCATGGGCAGCCTGTCTCTGGGCGAACTGGCCGGTGAGCGCATGAAAGTTTCGCTGGAAGCCAACTCGACTGAAGACGAACAGGATTGCTTCAGCGACAACACCCACAACGCGCATTTCTATGACGCCAAAGGTATCCGCAACATCTACCTCGGCGAATACAAGAAAGTCGACGGCAGCACACTGACCGGCCCAAGCCTGTCGTCGCTGGTGGAGAAAGTTGATCCGGCAACCGACAAGACCCTGAAAGATGACCTGGCCAACACTGAAGCCAAGTTGCAGGTTATGGTCGACACCGCCGAGAAGGGCGAGAAGTACGACCAAATGATCGCAGCCGACAATGCTGAAGGTAACCAGATCGTACGCGACGCAATCGCTGCACTGGTCAAGCAGACTGGCGCCATCGAGCAAGCCGCTGGCAAGCTCGGCATCAGCGACCTGAACCCGGATACTGCTGACCACGAGTTCTGATCGGTCCGTGTTATCCATAGCCGGCGCGCGTAAAGCCCGCCGGCTTTTTTATGCCTGAAATAGGTATGGCCGGCGCGACAAATCGCCCCTAATCGTCTTGGTAACGCAAATCGCTCTTATTTAAATTCAGCCAAACTGCTAAGATTGCACGCCCTGTTCAACACGGTTCAGCTGAATGTTGGTCACCCTGCGTCAATCGTTTGCACTGCTAGCCATCGGCCTTTCTCTGGGACTGAGCGGCTGTGACCAAGCACCACAATTCACCCAGGCTGAACCCGGCGAAGCCCTTTCTGGCGGCAGCACTACCGTGTTCAAAACCGACCACAATGCGTTCTCGCTGCCCTCGGCCAATCTCTCGCCGCTGCGCCGTCTCGACTTCAGCGTGGGCAATAGTTTCTTCCGCAATCCCTGGGTCATCGCCCCGGCCACGACCATTGCCCGTGACGGCCTTGGCCCGCTGTTCAACACCAATGCCTGCCAGAACTGCCACATCAAGGACGGTCGCGGCCATCCGCCTGCCCCGGGAGCAGTCACCGCCACCTCGATGCTGGTACGCCTGTCGATCAGCCCCACGGCGGACCAAGCGGCAATCATCGAACGTATGGGCGTGGTCCCCGAGCCAACTTACGGCGGCCAGTTGCAAGACATGGCCAATCCCGGAGTCGCACCTGAAGGCAAGGTTCGAATGAGCTACAGCCATGAACAGGTCAGCTTCGAAGACGGTTTCACGGTCGAGTTACGCAAGCCCTCGTTGCAGATTACCCAACTCGGCTACGGGCCGATGCATCCCGACACCATGATGTCGGCACGTGTTGCCCCACCGATGATCGGCCTCGGCCTGCTGGAGGCGATTGCCGATGACGACATTCTCGCCAATGCCGACCCGGACGACGCCGACGGTGATGGTATTTCCGGGCGCGCCAATCAGGTGTGGGATGATGTGCAGGGCAAAACCGTGCTGGGCCGATTCGGCTGGAAAGCCGGCCAACCCTCACTCAATCAGCAAAATGCCCACGCCTTTGCCGGTGATATGGGCCTGACCACCAGCCTGCTTCCCCGCGATGACTGCACCGTGGCGCAGCAGGACTGCCTCGACGCGGTTAACGGTGGCGAGCCTGAGGTCACTGACAAGCTGCTCGGCAGTATCCTGTTCTACAGCCGCAACCTCGCCGTACCGGCGCGTCGCGACGTTGACTCAGCTGAGGTGCTGGCCGGCAAGAACCTGTTTTTTCAAGCCGGTTGCCAGGCTTGCCATACCCCCGCATTCACCACCCGCAGCGACGCGGCAGAGGCGGAGTTGGCAAATCAGTCTATTCGCCCATACAGTGATCTTTTGCTGCACGACATGGGCCCGGGCCTGGCAGATAACCGCCCGGAATTTCTCGCCTCTGGAAGTGAATGGCGCACGCCGCCACTCTGGGGAATCGGCCTGACCGAAGCCGTTAACGGCCACACCCAGTTTTTACACGATGGCCGCGCGCGCAATCTGCTCGAAGCCATACTCTGGCATGACGGCGAAGCGGCCGATGCCAAGCAACACGTACTGACCTTTTCTGCCGGTGAGCGCGATGCGCTGCTGGCCTTCCTGAACTCGCTGTGAGGAGCTGCGCATGATGCGTTCACCATTCACCATTGCCCTTGCGGGGTTGGCGCTCAGTGCCTGCTCGCAAACCGATCCGCAACAGACCACCAGTGCAGCGTTGACGGAAGGCGTGTTGGTCCCTGCCTACAGCAGCTGGGTTGAAACCAATCGCCAACTGGCCAGCAGCGGCGCGGCGTTCTGCGCCGACCAACAGGATTTGGCCACAGCACGTCAGGCCTTCCTCGGCGCACAAAGCGCTTGGGCGGGTTTGCAGCCGATGTTGGTAGGGCCGATGGGCGAAGGCAATTTGTCGTGGCAGGTGCAGTTCTGGCCAGACAAAAAGAATCTGGTCGCGCGCCAGGTCACGGCGTTGCTCAACAAAACGCCGCAAGTCACCCCGGCCATCCTCGACAAATCCAGCGTCGTGGTGCAAGGCCTGACAGCGTATGAATACGTTCTGTATGACACCTCGATTGACCTTAACGACCCGGCGCAGAAGGCACGTTACTGCCCGCTGCTCACCGCAATTGGCGATCATCAGCAGGCCTTATCGACTCACGTGCTGGAGCAATGGCAAGCCGAGGACGGTATTTCGGCGCAGCTCAAGACCTTCCCGAATGAGCGTTACGCCGAGCCGACCGAAGCCATTGCCGAACTGTTACGCACCCAGGTCACGGCCATCGACGGCCTGAAGAAAAAGCTCGGCACGCCAATGGGCCGTCAGTCCAAGGGCACCCCGCAGCCGTATCAAGCCGAAGCATGGCGCAGTAATGCCAGCATGAGCAATGTCTCGGCTACGCTGGCCGGTGCCGAGAAAATCTGGCACGGCGCCAACAACGATGGCATCCAGGCCTTGCTCGGCGATGACAATAAGGCGCTGAAAGACAAGATCGACGCGGCCTATGCCGAGACCCGCGCGCAACTGGCAACGCTGCAACGACCGCTGAGCGAAATGCTCAAGGACGAACAGGGCCGCAAGTCGCTGAACGACTTCTACGAAACCCTGAACATTTTGCACCGCCTACACGAAGGCGAGCTGGCGCGAACCCTTGGCATCCAACTTGGCTTCAACGCAAACGACGGAGACTGAATGAAACGCAGAGCTTTCCTCGGCCTTGGCGGTTTGGCCCTCGCTGCGACCGCAATGGGTGGCTGGACCCTGATTCACAACGGCCCGCAACCGCTGCTGGTTTCAGCGCGCAATAACGCCGACGGCAAACATTACGCTGTCGGCTATACACTCGACGGCAACGAGGTATTCGCCACGCAGGTGAATGAGCGCTGCCACGATGTAGTGCCGCACCCGCAGTTGCCAATGGCCTTGTTTGTCGGACGTCGCCCCAGCACCGAGAGCTATCTGATCGACACCCGAACCGGTGAATTGCTACAGACCCTGACCTCGCCCGCCCAGCGTCACTTCTACGGCCACGGCGCGTTCCATGCCGATGGCCAGTGGCTGTACGCCACCGAAAATGACACCTCCGAGCCGGGCCGCGGGGTGATCAGTGCTTACCGGTTGCAAGGCAAGCAGTTGATCCGTGACCACGAATTGTCCACCCACGGCGTTGGCCCGCATCAATTGCTCTGGCTGCCAGACAACGAAACGCTGGTGGTTGCCAACGGCGGCATCCGCACCGAGGCCGAAAGCCGCGTCGAGATGAACCTCGACTCGATGGAACCCAGCCTGGTGTTGCTCAAGCGCGACGGCTCGCTGATCAGCAAAGAGCAGCTGCCAGAGCGCATGAACAGCATCCGCCACCTGGCTATTGCCGCCGACGGCACCATTGTCAGCGGCCAGCAGTACATGGGCGAGATCACCGACAAGGCGCCACTGGTGGCGATCAAGCGTCCGGGCGAAGCCTTCCAGCCCTTCCCGCTCGGCGAGGAGCAGCGTCTGGTCATGCACCAATACACCGCCAGCGTGGCGATCAACAGCGAGCTGCGCTTGCTGGCCATGACCGCGCCGCGCGGCAATCGGGTGTTTATCTGGGACCTCGACACGGGCGCTGTGCGCCTTGATGCAGCGCTGCCGGATTGCGCCGGCGTCGGCGCAGTCGAACAGGGTTTTGTGGTCAGCTCCGGTCAGGGCCGTTGCCGTCTGTACGACTGCCGTCAGCCAAAAATCGCCGTACAACCTCTGCAACTTCCCGCCGGGCTTTGGGACAACCACCTGCGTCTGGCCTGACGCTCGCCTCTCAACATGACCGTCAGTCGGCGCCCGCTGACTGACGGGTCATGCGCATTAAAGAGTTTGGCCTGCCGGCCGACAACTGGGCTCGACCTCTTCGCGACACTTGCAGCACAACACGGAAGTTAGACCCGCGCCGAAGACTTTGCCTAATTTCCTACCCGAGGCGCATACCATGCCCCTGATGCATTCTCTGCGAGCACAAATCCTGTCGTTGCTTGGCGCCAGCCTGATCCTGATTCTGCTGATCGCGCTGTTCTGCTTCTCGTTCATGTCCAACAGCATGCAAGCCTACCGCGACCTGATTGACGGCCCGCTCCTCTCATCGCGACTGGTGAACGAGGCCAATGTTGAGTTCAAGATTCAGGTGCAGGAATGGAAGAACGTATTGCTACGCGGCAAGAACCCAACGGATCGCGACAAGTACTGGCAGCAGTTTCAAGCTCAGGAAAGCAAGGTTCAGCAAACCCTCAAGCAGCTGGCTCAGAGCGCTGGCGAGCAAGGTGATCCGGCATTGCGCGCGCAAACCGACAAACTCATCAGCGAACACCTGAACATGGGCCAAGCCTATCGTCAGGGTTTTAAGGCGTTCAGTGAGGCCGGCGCCGACCCGGCAGCGGGTGATGCAGCCGTAAAAGGCATTGACCGCGCCGCCAGCGAGCAGATGGATCAACTGGTTGCACAGCTCAGCACAGCCAGCCAGAAACGCTCGCAACTGATCAGCGATGAAGCCCATCAGACCCTGACGCTGGGCGTCGCCTTCATGCTGATTGCCAGCGTTGTTATCGGCATGGCCTGCCTGTGGTTACTCAACCGCAGCCTGATCAACCCGATCGGCCAACTGGTCGAGTACATCGCCCAGCTCAGCCGGGGCAATTTCGCCAAGCGCGTCGATGCCAGTCGCAAAGACGAACTGGGCAAGCTCGCGGTGGCCGCCAATACCCTGCGTGACTTCCTCGCCGAGACGTTCAGCCAACTGAAATCCAGCACCGGCAATCTCGACAGCGCCAGCAGTGAACTCGGTTCTATCGCCGCGCAGATGTCGCAAGGCACGCGAGACCAGTTCTCGCGCACTGATCAAGTCGCCACCGCCATGCACGAAATGTCGGCAACCTCGCAGGAAGTCGCCCGCCATGCAGGCGAGGCTGCAAATGCCGCCGACGATGCAGATCGCTCAGCGCAGCAAGGCGGCGAAGTGATGCAGGCAACCATTGAAACCATCACCTTGATGAGCCGCGAAATCTCCACCACAGCCGAGGTGACCCGTCAGCTCGAAGACGACTGTGGCCGCATCAGCAAGGTGCTTGAAGTCATCCGTGGAATTGCCGAACAAACCAATCTGCTGGCCCTGAACGCAGCAATTGAAGCCGCGCGCGCAGGCGAAGCCGGACGCGGATTTGCCGTGGTCGCCGATGAAGTGCGCACGCTGGCGCAGCGCACGGCCGAGTCTACTGCCGAGATCAATCAGATTATTGATACCGTACAAACCGGCGCAAGCAATGCCGTGCGCGCCATTGAGAATGGCCGTAGCCGCAGCGACCGTGGTCTGGAGCAAGTGATCGAGGCTGGCAGTGCACTGCAAAACATCACCGCCGCGATTGAAGCCATCCGCGACATGAACCGTCAGATTGCCACGGCGGCAGAAGAGCAAACGGCCGTCGCGGAAGACATATCGCGCAACCTGACCGAAATCACCACCATCGCCAGCGCCAATGAGAAAACCGTGCAGCGCACTGAAAGTGCCAGCCACAACCTGCATCAGTTGTCTGCCGGATTGGGCGAAGTCACCCAACGCCTCAGCGCCTGACCGATAAGCAAGGGGCGCCTGCAACTGCGCGCCCTTTGTGCACAACTGCGCCGAAAACGCTACAACAGCGGTTTAGAAATGCGTAAAGAGTCAGCCTCTTACACATTAACTGGGCGTGTGACGCAACACGAAACCAATTCCTTCAGCCAGGCTTTGACTTGCCTGACGACCGGCACTACTGTTCGTCTTTGGTAATTTTTTCAGGCTGTGCCTGACCTGCCAGGGACGAGAAACATGCTGCTTCGCCGTATGCTCATGATGTTGGGCGCCGTTTTAATCGTTGTACTTGCACTGGGTGGTTACAAGGGCTACTCGATTTATCAGCAGGTTCAGCAATTCTCCAAACCCAAACCTGCCATCAGCATCACGGCTGCCACAGCCGAAAAGCGCCCTTGGCAGCAGCGTTTGGCCGCCATTGGTACGCTCAAGGCGTTTCAAGGCGTCGACCTCACGGTTGAAGTGAGCGGGATCGTGCGCGATGTTCTGTTCACCTCGGGCCAGCACGTCAACAAGGACCAGCCACTGGTGCAACTCAACAACGAAGTTGAGCAGGCCAATCTGGCCACCGCCCAGGCCAACCTCAATCTGGCCCGTGTCGAGTACAACCGCGGCAAGACCCTGGTCGGCCGGCAGAACATCTCGAAAAGCGAATTTGATCGCCTCGCGGCTCAACTGCAAACCTCGCAGGCCAGTGTTGATCAGATCAAAGCCCTGCTCGACAAAAAACGTATTCTGGCGCCATTCAACGGCACCATTGGCGTCCGCCAGATTGATGTGGGTAACTTCCTCGCATCCGGCACCCTGATTGCCACGCTGCAAGACACCTCCCAGCTGTACCTGGACTTCTACTTGCCTGAGCAATCGGTGCCCAAGCTGCATCTCGGTGAAACCGTACAGTTCAAGGTGGCCGCCTACCCGGATGAGCACTTCACCGGTGAGATTGCCGCGATCAACCCCAAAGTCGAAGACACCACCCGCAACGTACTGGTGCGCGCGCAGTTGAAAAACCCCGGCAATAAACTCTTCCCCGGCATGTTTGCCAGCCTCGATGTATTGCTGCCCGAGTCACCGGATCAGGTTCTGCTGCCCGAGACAGCGGTGGTTTATACGTTGTACGGCAACTCGGTCTACGTGATCAGCGAGCAGAAAGATGACGATGGCCAAGTTGTTAACGATGACAACGGCCAGGCCAAACTCGTGGTCGAACGCCGCATCGTCGAGACGGGCGAGCGCCGCGACGGTCAGGTGGTTGTCCTAGACGGGCTTGAACCGGGCGAGCGCGTTGCCGCCACCGGCCAGCTCAAGCTGGATAACGGCGCCCATGTGAGCATTGTCACCGAGCCTGCCAGCAAAGCCACCAAACAATAAAAGCAGCCAAGCACCCAGAGATTTCCGGGTGCTTTACGCATTACGTTTCAGCACGCCGATGCTGATCGAAGGGAAATAGCCATGGCTTTTACCGACCCATTCATACGCCGCCCGGTGCTGGCGACTGTTGTCAGCCTGCTGATCATTCTGCTGGGTTTTCAGGCGTTCAGTAAGCTCACTATCCGTGAATATCCACAACTCGAAAACGCCCTGATTACGGTGACTACGGCTTATCCCGGGGCCAACGCCGAAACGATTCAGGGTTATATCACTCAGCCGCTCCAGCAAAGTCTGGCCAGCGCTGAGGGCATCGATTACATGACGTCGGTGAGCCGGCAGAACTTCTCGATCATCTCAATTTATGCCCGCATCGGCGAAGACAGCGACCGCCTGTTTACCGAGCTGTTGGCCAAGGCCAACGAGGTCAAGAACCAACTGCCACCGGCTGCCGAAGATCCGGTGCTGTCGAAAGAAGCCGCCGACTCTTCGGCGCTGATGTACGTAAGCTTTTACAGTGACGAGCTGAGCAACCCGCAGATTACCGATTACCTGTCGCGAGTGATCCAACCCAAACTCGCCACCCTGCCCGGCATGGCCGAAGCCGAGATTCTGGGTAATCAGGTGTTTGCCATGCGTTTGTGGCTGGACCCGCGCAAGATGGCGGCATTCGGCGTCAGCGCTCAGGACATCAACGATGCCGTGCGCAAGTACAACTATTTGTCTGCGGCGGGCGAGGTCAAGGGCGAGCTGGTGGTCACCAGTATCAACGCCGAAACCGATCTGAAATCGGAAGCTGCGTTTGGCGCGATTCCAGTCAAGACCGAGGGCGACTCGCGGGTATTGCTGCGTGATGTCGCGCGGGTTGAGATGGGCGCAGAGAACTATGACTCGATCAGCTCATTTGACGGTATCCCATCGGTTTATATCGGCATCAAAGGCACGCCCAGCGCCAACCCGCTGGATGTGATCAAGGAAGTTCGCAAGGTCATGCCGGAGCTTGCCAAAGAGCTGCCGTCGAACCTCAAAGTGTCGATTGCCTACGACGCCACGCAGTTCATTCAGGCCTCGATTGATGAGGTAGTGAAAACCCTCGGCGAAGCCGTGATCATTGTGGTGATCGTGGTCTTCCTGTTCCTAGGCGCGCTGCGCTCGGTATTGATCCCCGTAGTGACCATTCCCCTGTCGATGATCGGCGTGTTGTTCTTCATGCAACTGATGGGCTACTCGATCAACCTGTTGACATTGCTGGCCATGGTACTGGCGATCGGCTTGGTGGTGGACGATGCGATTGTGGTGGTGGAAAACATTCACCGCCATCTCGAAGAGGGCAAAAGCCCGCACGATGCGGCGATAGAAGGCGCCAGAGAAATTGCCGTGCCGGTCATTTCAATGACCATCACGCTGGCAGCGGTGTACGCGCCAATCGGTTTTCTTGAGGGCCTTACCGGGGCACTGTTCAAGGAATTCGCCCTGACGCTGGCGGGCGCAGTGGTGATCTCGGGTATCGTCGCGCTTACCTTGTCGCCGATGATGTGCTCCAAGCTGCTGCGCCATGAAGAGAACCCTTCTGGCCTCGCCAACAAACTCGACAGCATTTTTGGCGCCCTGAAAAGCCGCTATCAACGCGCGCTGCACAGCACACTTGAAACCCGTGCAGTGGTTTTGGTCTTCGCCATTTTGGTGCTGTGCCTGATTCCGGTGCTGCTCAAGTTCACTAAATCCGAACTGGCGCCCGAGGAAGATCAAAGCATCATCTTCATGTTTTCCAACGCCCCGCAGCCGACCAACCTCAATTATCTGAACCAGTACACCGATCAGTTCCTGCCGATTTTCAAGGACATCCCGGAGTACAACTCATGGTTCCAGATTAACGGCTTCAACGGCGTGCAATCCGGTATCGGCGGCTTCCAGCTCAAGCCCTGGGATCAACGCTCGCGAAGCCAGATGGAGCTTCTGCCGGAGCTGCAAGCCAAGCTTGATCAAGTGCCTGGCCTGCAAGTATTCGGCTTCAACCTGCCCTCCTTGCCCGGCACGGGATCTGGCTTGCCATTCCAATTCGTGATCAATACGCCGAACGACTATGAGTCACTCCTTGCGCTGACCAACACCATCAAGGATCGCGCAGAAAAGTCAGGCAAGTTTGCCTTCCTCGATGTGGATCTGGCGTTCGACAAGCCGGAAGTGGTGGTCGAGATTGACCGCGAAAAAGCCGCGCAAATGGGCGTATCCATGGAGGATATCGGCGTTACTCTGTCCAGCCTGCTGGGTGAAGGTGAAATCAACCGTTTCACCATCGAAGGCCGCAGTTACAAGGTGATCGCGCAGGTGGAGCGCGAATTCCGTGACAGTGAAGTGTGGCTGAACAAATACTACGTGAAGAACGCCAAAGGCCAGATGTTGCCCTTGTCGACACTGGTGACCGTGAGTGATCGGGCGCGGCCGACCCAGCTCAACCAGTTCCAGCAGCTCAACTCGGCGATTATTCAGGGCTTCCCGATTGTGAGCATGGGCGAGGCCATCGACACGGTGCGCCAGATCGCCGAGGAAGAAGCTCCGCCCGGCTATACGTTCGACTACGCCGGCTCATCGCGCCAGTTCATTCAGGAAGGCAACGCGCTGTACGCAACATTCGCCCTGGCACTGGCGCTGATCTTTCTGGTACTGGCTGCGCAGTTTGAGAGCTTCCGCGATCCGCTGGTGATCATGGTGACCGTACCGCTGTCGATTTGCGGCGCGCTGATTCCGCTGTTCCTGGGCTTTTCGAGTATGAATATTTATACCCAGGTCGGCCTTGTGACCCTGATTGGTCTGATTACCAAGCACGGTATTCTGATTGTCGAGTTCGCCAACCAACTACGCCGCGAGCAAGGCCTGAATCGTCGTCAGGCTATCGAGGAAGCCGCAGCGATACGCTTGCGACCCGTATTGATGACCACTGCCGCGATGGTATTCGGCATGGTGCCGCTGCTTTTGGCCACCGGCGCCGGTGCGGTCAGTCGTTTTGATATAGGCTTGGTCATCGCCACCGGCATGTCAGTGGGCACCCTCTTCACACTGTTCGTGCTGCCGTGCGTGTACAGCTATCTGGCAACGCCGGATGCACACAGCAATGAAGTGAGCGCCTGAGCTGACTGTGCTACGGGGTAATTCACTCTTGCCCCGCAGCGCAGCGTTTGTCGCGGATCAGCTTACTTCTTGCGCAACACATAAACCCGCCACATGGCGTACCCGGGCAAGAAGTCCAACTTATCCTGAACGGTAAAACCTGCTGCCCTGAACTCAGCCTCGGCAGTGATTGCCGGCAACACAAAACGGTTTTTCTGAGCCTTCCAACTCGGGTCCTGGTCACGTTTGCGTTCCAGGCGCTTACGCCGCCATGACTTAAAGTTGCCATCGACCCAAAGTGACACGATCACACTGTCACGCGACACCCGGTGCAGTTCGTGAAGCATGGCCATGCGGTGCTCGGCGCTGCCGATGTGATGCAGCAGGCGCATGCAAAACACACTGTCTACCGCCTTATCCGCCAGGTCGATCGCGAACACTGACGTCTGCATTGTTGTAACACGTGCAACAACATCGGCAGGTTGCGCCTTGCGCGCCGTTGCAAGCATGTCTGACGAGTTGTCGGCGGCGATTATCCTGCGCCCCGGTTGCTCCGCCAGCATGGGCCAGAAACGCCCGGCACCACAGGGCAAGTCCAGCACCGACTGTGGGTTGCCGGCACGCTCCAGCGCCTTGCGGCCGATAGCAATGTCGCGCTGGTGCGACATGCGCCGCCACATGCCCTGCTTGTGTTTGGTTAAATATTGCTGACTGTGCTGCTCATCGTACTTGTCGGAAAACGGCAGCTTGATAGAACGACTCATAGAGGCACTCCCAGAAAATAATCACCTGATTATTCCGGTGCCGCTGTGAAAATCTCATCAAAGGGATATCAACTGAATGTCAGAACCAAGGCCATTAGTCGGCTCAGACTCTTGAGACGCAGACAGGACGTTTTCGCGTAAACCGTCAGGAGAAAACAGCGCTGAACTGAATCATCAGCGCCAGGCAATCAGAGCATGGCGCGCATGGGGCAAACCCAAGATGCGCGCCAAACCCAACATATTTAGCAGTGGCGCTGCGGGCTGCTTAGCTGTCGCCGCGCATGGCCTGAGACATGCCAAACATGAACAACAACAGGTCTTTGTCCGGCACCGCAGAGGCGGCTTGGCGCACGTGCGGAGGCGCAGGGCAATAGCCCAGGGTGTTTTGGGTCAGGACTTCTGCTTGCGGCTCTTGCCAGGCCGCAAAGGCGGCGGAGGCGACAGCTAGCGCGCCAACCAAAAACACACCTCTAGCAATTTCTAACTTCATATCCGTAACCTCTTGATAGCGCTGCCAAACGCTGTGAATTCACCGTAGATCAAAACTTTGCTACTCATCCAACTAAGCGACGAGTGGTATGACAGTCAACGGCGAGAGCAGCACCTCGTACGAGGCTGGCCTAGCAAATGGATAGCTGTGAACCCATTTCAGCCAGCTAAGTTCAAACTATTTCAGGAATACTCCTACAGACAAAGTAAAAATTGCGTTAAATGGTTCTACCTTCTGACCAACGCGCTGGTGTGTCCGCCACTTTTTCGCAGGCAATAAAAAACCCCGCGACAAGCGCGGGGTTTTTGTGACGCTAGGTGAAGGCTGGCTTACATCATGCCGCCCATGCCACCCATACCGCCCATGCCGCCCATATCAGGCATTGCCGGGGCTTTCTCGTCAGCCACTTCGGCGATCATCGCTTCAGTGGTGATCATCAGGCTGGCGATCGAAGTCGCGGCCTGCAGAGCCGAACGAGTTACTTTGGCCGGATCCAGAATACCCATCTCGATCATGTCGCCGTACTCGCCAGAAGCGGCGTTGTAACCGAAGTTACCGCTGCCCTGCTTAACCTTGTCGACAACGACGCTTGGCTCGTCGCCAGCGTTGGCTACGATCTGACGCAGCGGCGCTTCAACAGCGCGACGCAGCAGAGCGATACCGACGTTCTGGTCGTCGTTGTCGCCTTTCAGTTCGCTGATCGCTTGCAGCGAGCGAACCAGAGCAACACCACCGCCAGGTACCACGCCTTCTTCTACCGCAGCACGGGTTGCGTGCAGGGCGTCTTCAACGCGGGCTTTCTTCTCTTTCATTTCAACTTCGGTACCAGCACCGACTTTGATTACAGCAACACCGCCAGCCAGTTTGGCCAGACGCTCTTGCAGCTTCTCTTTGTCGTAGTCAGAAGTTGTGTCTTCAACTTGCTTGCGGATCTGAGCAACGCGGGCTTCGATATCAACCTGCTGGCCAGCACCGTCGATAACGGTGGTGTTTTCCTTGCTCAGGATTACGCGCTTGGCGTTACCCAGGTGTTCAAGAGTGGCGCTTTCGAGGCTCAGGCCAACCTCTTCAGAGATCACAGTACCGCCAGTCAGGATCGCGATGTCCTGCAGCATGGCCTTACGACGATCGCCAAAACCTGGTGCCTTAACGGCAGCCACTTTAACGATGCCACGCATGTTGTTCACAACCAGAGTCGCCAGGGCTTCGCCTTCAACGTCTTCAGCAACGATCAGCAGCGGACGGCCTGCTTTGGCAACAGCTTCCAGCACCGGCAGCATTTCGCGGATGTTGGAGATTTTCTTGTCGACCAGCAGGATCAGCGGGGTTTCAAGCTCAGCAACCATGGTGTCTGGCTTGTTGATGAAGTAAGGCGACAGGTAGCCACGGTCAAACTGCATGCCTTCTACGACAGACAGTTCGTTTTCCAGGCCCGAACCTTCTTCAACGGTGATCACGCCTTCTTTGCCGACTTTCGCCATGGCTTCAGCAATGATGTCGCCGATGGAGTTATCGGAGTTGGCCGAGATAGTACCAACCTGAGCGATTGCCTTGGTGTCAGCGCATGGCTTGGACAGGTTCTGCAGCTCTTTAACAATAGCGATGGTCGCTTTGTCGATGCCGCGCTTCAGGTCCATTGGGTTCATGCCAGCAGCGACGGCTTTCAGGCCTTCGTTGACAATAGCCTGAGCCAGAACGGTTGCAGTGGTAGTACCGTCACCGGCTGCGTCGTTTGCCTTGGAAGCAACGTCTTTAACCAGCTGAGCGCCCATGTTTTCGAAGCGGTCTTTCAGCTCGATTTCTTTAGCAACAGAAACGCCGTCTTTGGTGATGGTCGGCGCGCCGAAGCTCTTTTCCAGAACAACGTTACGGCCTTTCGGGCCCAGAGTTGCTTTAACAGCGTCAGCCAGGACGTTTACACCGGCGAGCATTTTTTTGCGAGCAGAGTCGCCGAACTTAACTTCTTTAGCAGCCATGGAAATTGATCCTCAATTCTTGACAGTTAAACGGAATTTCGCGGGAATCAGGCTTCGACAACAGCGAGGATTTCGCTTTCGCCCATAACCAGCAGGTCTTCGCCGTCAACTTTGACGGTGTTGCTGCCTGAGTAAGGGCCGAACACAACCTTGTCACCTACTTTAACGGCCAGCGCGCGAACTTCACCGCTGTCCAGTACGCGACCGGTGCCAACAGCAACAATTACGCCCTGGTTTGGCTTCTCAGCGGCAGAACCCGGCAACACGATGCCGCCAGCAGTTTTGGTTTCTTCTTCGCTGCGACGAATCACTACGCGGTCATGCAGAGGACGAAGCTTCATTGTCGATCTCTCCCAATATGGTGTTTTTACTACCGGTGTCTTCACCGGTGGGTTAGCAAAGTCCGGCGGTGCCGGTTGCGTCATGCCTTGCATGACGCGGAAGTCTGTTCTGTCAGATGACAGAAAACCTTGCGGTATCAGCAACATGTGGGCACGCAAGGCGAATTCAAGGGCAAGCGATAATTTTTTTTGCAGAAATGGGCGAAATCCGCCAAGAGGTACGACAAACGCTCTACACCGCGTACAACGCTGGCTTAGCGCATAAAAAAAGCCCACGCAGAACGTGGGCTAGGTACTTGAGTCAGAGTGATCAATCCTTCACTCGCGGCGTTCGTATTCGCCTTCAAGTACATGGGGATGAGTTTGCCCGCTGCGCGCCGCCATATCGTCGGCAAATGCACGCTGGCGTTCGGCCTGCTCCTGAGCGCGGGCCCGCAGACGACCGACCAGCATTTTGCGGGTGAAAGGAATAAGGCAGAACAGCGCAATCACGTCACTGATAAAGCCGGGCAACAGGAACAGTCCACCGGCGACGGCAATCAGCACGCCTTCCAGCACTTCCTGATCAGGCATCTCGCCACGGGCCATTTTCTCGCGGGCACGCCACGCAGTGGTAACACCAGCAATGCGCATCAGGAAGATGCCGAGTATCCCGGATGCAACGAGCAGCAAGATGGTCGAGAGCGCTCCAATGGCGCCACCGACTTTGATCAAGATCGCTAACTCGATCAACGGGAAGAGCAAAAACAAAAACATAAACGCTCGCATCAAAGATTCCTTTACGGAAGATCAGCTTCCAATACAGATGAAGTATGGGCCGATGCGCTTAATTCAAGCTTAAGCATGACTTTAGGCTGGCCATTGGTCAGCATGTGCCAGCGCCACCAAGGCCTGGCGTACTGCTCCAGGACTGTTACAGGATGTTTGGAAGCCCAGCCAATGGATGCTATGACCGATGCGCAAATGAAAACCTTCGGGGTCTATGCCGACCATATGAGCAGGTTGGCCAGCCGGTAAACCTGCCAGTTGCACGTAGTGAGCAATCGCCTTGGCGTGGTCACTGTTCATATGCTCGATCATGCCGGTTTCAATGTCGCCACAAAATGGATTGGCTTCAGCCACTTCGTCGAGCCAGTGGATCGCGCCAAAGCCACCGATGTAGCGCCAGCGCACGGGCTGCAAGCGCCAAAAATCAAAATCATGCGCCTGATGATAACCCTGCGACTCAGGGAAATAGCGGTAGTAGCGTGCAGCCGCCGCGGCTATTTCGGTTTCATCTTCGATGCGCACCGCTTCGCTCAACAGCGTGAGACGCCCCACGGCCTGCACATCTTCAGCGCCCCGCTCACCCACCAGCAGCGAGCATTTAGGGTCCATCTGCAGATTATGCGTGTGCTGTGCAATGCGGCTGATGAGGATCAACGGCTCGCCCTGAGCATTCAGGCAATATGGCACCACTGAGCCGAAAGGGAAGCCTGGCATGGCTTTAGAATGGGTAGAAAGCACCCCACGGTATTCCTTGAGAAGCAATTCTCGGGCATGCTTACGGGCTTTCACGCTCACTAAATGACTCCTCGCGTAGAATTCGTCACAAACGGACAGGTGCATAGAATAACGGTTCGACAGCATCCGCGGGACAAACCATCCACCTTGAGGGTAAATACGCTATGCAGCTGCAAGATAAAGTCATCATCATCACTGGCGGTTGCCAGGGCCTGGGCCGTTCCATGGGTGAGTACTTTGCCGCACGCGGTGCCAAGCTGGCACTGGTCGATCTCAACCAGGAAAAACTCGACGATGCAGTAGCGGCGTGCAAGGCACTCGGCGGCGACGCGCGCTCCTATCTGTGCAACGTAGCCAACGAAGAACAGGTTACGCACATGGTCGCCCAAGTGGCCGAAGATTTCGGCGCCATCAATGGCCTGGTCAACAATGCGGGTATTTTGCGTGACGGCCTGACCATCAAAGTTAAAGATGGCGAAATGACCAAGATGAGCTTAGCCCAATGGCAAGCCGTGATCGACGTCAACCTGACTGGCGTTTTCCTTTGCACCCGTGAAGTGGCTGCGAAGATGATCGAGCTGAAAAACCAGGGGGCCATCGTCAACATCTCGTCGATTTCCCGCGCTGGCAACATGGGCCAGGCCAACTACTCGGCGGCTAAAGCCGGTGTCGCGGCGGACACCGTAGTTTGGGCCAAAGAACTTGCCCGTTACGGCATCCGCGTGGGCGGCGTAGCGCCAGGTTTCATCGAAACCGAAATGGTTGCCAGCATGAAGCCAGAAGCCCTTGAGAAAATGACGTCGGGTATTCCGCTGCGCCGTCTGGGCAAGCCTGACGAGATCGCCCACTCGGTGGCTTACATTTTCGAGAACGACTACTACACCGGTCGTATTCTTGAACTTGATGGCGGCCTGCGTTTGTAATCGCCAGCCACAAAAAAAGAAGCCCTGCACATGCAGGGCTTCTTTTTTTCAGGCGTTAACGACCATCACCAGCCTACGCCGAAGCCCAGGGTATAGCGCGAGTCATCGATCTCGCCTTCGTTGCCGTTTACCAGCTCACGCTCGGCTTTGAGGTTGAGCGACGCCCAGTCGGTCACTTTGTAGCGCAAGCCTATTTCGGCATCCAGCGAGAAGTCGCCGACATTGCCCAGCGGCTTACCGATTTCGCCATTGGTGAAGAACTCGACGGCCTTGCCCAGCAGATAGCGGTTGTAATCCCACTTGGCGCTCAGCGCATAGAAATTATCGTGCTCGCCATTGGTGTAATCGTAAGCCGTGCGGCTGAGCAGCCCCGCCACCGAGAACGCGCCCAACTCGTCATCCCAGAACTGGTAACCGGGACCGGTACCGTAGTTGCGCTGGCGCTCCAACTCTTCGACTTTATCGCGCTTGTATTCGAGACGCCCTTGCCAGAACCAGTGCTCATCAATGAAGCGGTCGAGTGCATATTCACCGTCCCAGTTGTCAGTCGTCACCAGATCATTGGTCAACTCACGGTGATAACCCGCCGTTGCGTTGTGCCGCCAGTTGCCATGGCGCGCCTTGGTTTTCAGGTCGATGTCGTAATCATCGGTGTCGCTTTCCGAACGTTCATAATCCAGGCCCGCATCGATGTTGCCGCGCCAGGTAAAATCCTCGATAACCGGCTTGGGTTTCATGATTTGCTGGATGCTCGCCAGCTCAATCGCCCGGGGCGCTTCACCGTTGACCAGAATCACTTTGCCGGACGGGCCTCTGCGCAGTGACTTGGCGCGCTCACCCACCACCGCGTCTTCCTTGATGAGCAACTCCTGGTCGCTCTCAAGCGTGGCAACTTTGTTCCATGCAATGGGGATTGAACCGCCGAATTCAGTTTGAATCAGCAGTTTTGCGCCATCGAAAAATCTGATTTGGCCACTGACCCGATCACCGTTGGTTAGCCAGACGGTATCGGCGAAGGCTGGAATTGCAGCAAAAGAGGCACTGAGCAGGAGCAGGGTTCTAGAAAGCATGGGAAAGTTACTACGTATTTTTCAGGCGAAGCCGACCATTATGAAGCAAGTCAGCTACTGGAAGCATAAAGACCGGCACCAATCGCCCAAGTTCAGATAAAACGCTTACCATTATCGCTTTATAGCGAGCAAAACCGCCCACAACGCCCCTGCCAGAGCACCTGCCAGTAAAATCCCCAGAAATGCCATACACTCGGATTAGAAAAGCAACGAGACCAGCGCTGCAATGCGCCAGATTATCCGCCGTTCACTGCGAAAAAACTCACCACGCCACCCCAAGACCAATCAGGAAATGCTCATCTGAATTACGCTGACCTTCGGCCTCAATCTGATCCAACTCATACAACAGCGAGACCCGTGCCCAATCATTCACCCGATAGCGCAGGCCAAATTCGCTCTCCAGCACATAGTCGATGTCACTGATCTGCGGCACCTGCAATTCAGCCGTGCTGTAGAACTCAAAGCGGGTTCCCCAGAGCAGGCGCTTGAAGTCCCAGGCCAGCGAGAGGGTGCGAAAGCTCAGATCACCGCCCTCGTATTCAAACTCGACATCGTTGACCTGACCAATCAGATCGAAGCGCCCTAACGTGTCATCCCAGAACCGATAACCCGGCCCGGTACCAATAATCCGCGCCCTGTCGATGAACTCCAGATGATCGACTTGCCACTCGCCGCCCGTTCGCCAAAACCAGTGCTGGGTGAAGAAGCGGTCAATGTCGTATTCGGCAGTCCAGTTATCGTCAGTGACCGTGCCATTCTCGGTTTCACGTTCGTACTCGCCATTGGCCACATGCCGCCAGCGGCCATGCTCAAGGCGCGTATCGCCTTTGAGGCGAAACTCGTCGGAGTCGTCGTCTTTGCGCTCCATGTCGAGTTTGGCGTCGAGGTTGCCTTCCCAGACCACATCGCGCAGCAATTCACGCGCGGGTACGATGCGGGTGACGCTGGCAAGCGGCACGGTTTTAGTCGTGCCATTGACGATCCGCACCATGCCTTTACCGGCCGCCGACAACCGTTGCGTGTGTTGACTGTCCAAACCCTCCTGACGCAGCAGTAACGGCTTCTCGGCGCTTAAGGTATCGATATCTTTCCAATCGATAAGCACTTGGCCGGCATATTTGGTTTTCAATGCCAGTTTGCCGCCATCAAGCAGAACAATGTTGCCGGTGATCCGATCACCGTTATTCAGCCACACCGTATCGGCCCAGAGCGGCCCAGCAAGCCCTAGCAGGATCGCAAGCAAAACGCTGCGCAGCCCCATGATTGATCACCGTACATTGAGTTGTCTTTTTATAGCCGCCAGCATGCCGTCGTACGATGAGTACGGCAAGCTACAGGAAAGTGATGATCAGCAGAGGTAACACAACGGACTACGACTGAGCTTGCGCAACCCGAACACTCGCTGCCTTGCAAACGCGCAGCGCAGCCGCTACCACGCCACGCCAACGCCGATCAGGTAGCGCCGGTCCGAGTCCAGCACACCCTGGCCACGTGTCTGATCCAGCTCATACAGCAGCGACAAGCGCGCCCAGCTATTAAGGCTGTAGCGCAAACCCACTTCGCCATCTATTACGTAGTCGACTTCATCAATCATCGGCAGGTGAGTTTCTGCACTGGTGTAGAACTCCAGCCGCGTGCCCCAGATCAGGCGCTTATAGTCCCAGGCGATGGACAGGCTGTTGAATTCGAGGTCATCAACCTCAGAGCGATACTTGATCCGGTTGATCTGGGTAATCAGATCGAAGCGACCCAATTCGTTGTCCCAAAAGCGGTAGCCGGGACCGGTGCCGAGAATGGTCTGGCGCCGCACAAAATCAAAGGCATCCTGCTCATGTTCGACACCTGTGCGCAAAAACCAGTGGTTGGTGAAAAACCGGTCAATGTCATATTCGAGCTGCCAGTTATCATCAACCACTATGTCATTCTTGGTTTCGTGTTCGAACTCGCCATGCAAAACATGCCGCCATCGGCCATATTCGATGCGCGAGTCGGCCCTGAAGTTGAACTCGTCGGAGCGATCCTCGTTGCGTTCAAGGTCGAGTTTGGCATCGAGATTACCCTCCCAAACCGCATCCCGCACGATCTTGCGTGGATGCACCATGCGGGTAATGCTGGCTAACGGCACGGTGGTTGTCTTGCCGCCCGGCTCATCGTGCACGACACGCACCATGCCTTTGCCGGCAGCCAGCAACTGATTGCTGCGATTGCTGTCCAAACCATCACGGCGCAGCATTAAGGGTTTATCGGCGCGAAGGGTGTCGATATTTTTCCAATCAATGAGCACCTGGCCAGCGTATTTGGTTTTTAATGCCAGTTTGCCGCCATCCAGCAGGACAATATCGCCGGTAATACGGTCACCGTTGTTCAACCAGACAGTGTCCGCCAACGCCGGCACCATCCATGCGAGGACTGAACTCATTAATAAGATGCGCGACCACATGATCCTTCACTCACTCACGCCACAAACAGACGCCGACAAGCATGAAGCCTTAGCACAGGCTGGGGCAAGTCAGCGTGAGCGACTGGATGCCCTGTATCTGGTGTTGGCGCAGGTTCCTTGCGGCAAAGTCGTCAGTTACGGCCAGCTTGCCGAGCTTGCAGGGTTGGGCAGGGCTGCGCGTTGGGTCGGCACCACGTTGAGCCGTTTGCCAGAGGGCAGCACCCTGCCCTGGCACCGGGTAGTGGCCGCTGGCGGTCGTCTGAGCCTGCCGGCTGGAAGTGCCTCGGGCGCCGAGCAACGGGCCAGATTACGCACAGAAGGCGTATTGGTGATCAATGATCGTGTGGATATCCGACGGCATGGCTGGCATTCCATGCAGGACAGCGGTTAGAGTGCGCCCTTTGTTAGATAATCCCCAGGCTGAAAACCGCCCAATGCAACGAAAAAGCTGGCGCGACGCGCTCGCCGCCTACTCCAGCCCGTCAACGCTCGTGCTCCTGTTACTGGGATTCGCCGCCGGCTTGCCGTACATGCTGGTGTTCTCGACACTTTCGGTCTGGCTCCGTGAAGCCGGTGTAGCCCGCGAAACCATCGGTTTCGCCAGCCTTATCGGTTTGGCCTACGCCTTTAAATGGGTCTGGTCACCGCTGCTCGATCAGTGGCGTTTGCCGATTCTCGGCCGCCTCGGCAGACGCCGCTCGTGGCTGGTGCTCTCGCAAATCCTGATCGCCATCGGTCTGGCCGGCATGGCCTTCTGCGACCCGCAAACGCACCTCACCTGGCTGATTGCCTTGGCGGTGCTGGTCGCGTTCGCCTCGGCGACTCAGGATATTGCCGTTGATGCATACCGCCTGGAGATCGTCGACGACAGCCGTCAGGCGGCGCTGGCAGCCAGTTACATGTCCGGTTATCGGGTCGCCGCGCTGCTGGCAACTGCGGGCGCACTGTACTTTGCCGAAGGCTTCGGCTCGACCGTACAGCTTTATCACCACAGTGCCTGGGCGGCGACTTATCTGGTATTCGCCCTGCTGATGCTGCCGGGTCTGATTACCAGCATCTGGATGAAAGAGCCCGATGTGGCCCTGCGCACCCAGCTGTCAGCGGCTCGTTATGGTTTCAGCCACCAGATTGCCTCGGTGGTGGTGTTGATCATTCTGCTGGTTTCTGTGCCGGCGATGTTCACCCAGTATTACTACACCGACTTCGCCAGTGTGCTGCGCGGCGACACCAGCGTACTCGGGCTGGTCATGCAGGATCGCGCCCTGCTGCGCGCCATGATGTACACCATTTTCACCTTCCTCTGCCTGTCGGCCTTTGGCCGTCGCGGGCTGGCGCCGGTGCTGACGCCGATCAACGACTTTGTCGGCCGTTATCGCTGGCAAGCGCTGGTGTTGCTGGGCCTGATTGCGACCTACCGCATGTCCGACACGGTCATGGGCGTAATGGCCAACGTGTTCTACATCGACCAGGGCTTTACCAAAGACCAGATCGCCAGTGTCAGTAAGCTGTTTGGCCTGATCATGACGCTGGTAGGCGCTGGCGCTGGCGGTTTGCTGATCGTTCGCTTCGGCATTCTGCCGATTCTGTTCATCGGCGGTTTGGCGTCTGCGGCAACCAACCTGCTGTTCCTCATGCTCTCCGGCATGGGTGCTAACGTCGAGATGCTGATTGTGACCATCTCGGCAGACAACTTCAGCGCCGGGCTTGCAACGGCGGCGTTCGTGGCTTATCTGTCGAGCCTGACCAACCTCAAGTTCTCCGCCACCCAGTACGCGCTGCTCAGCTCGATCATGCTCCTGCTGCCGCGCCTGATTGGCGGTTACTCCGGGGTGATGGTCGAGCGTCTCGGCTACGCGCACTTCTTTTTGGTCACGGCATTGCTCGGCGTACCGACCCTGATTCTGATCGCCATGCAGTGGCGTCGCGAGGGGCCGCAGGCCAACGGCAGCAAGTCCGACAGCGCCGAAAACCCGAACGGCTCGACCGAGCACGCTTAAGGCCCTGGATAACGGTCACAGCGCAACGCTGTGACCGCCGCCTCACACGCCATACTTAGCGCCGGCTTAATCCTTGAAACCGCCCCCTCCAAGCCGCCTTTTTCGTGACTGAGCAGTCCGTTGTCACAATATGGCAACGTGCGGTCGCATCTGAATTCGTCAGCCATTATTATTGGTCACCGATAGCCTTTAATCTGGAGCGAACATGCCCGATAGCGCATCTGAGGTGCCCCTTTCAACTGCCGATCAGTTCGAGGACTGGTGGCAGACCCAAGGTGAATGGGTTGAAGAACCCAACCAGCGGCGTGGCGGAGAAAGTGGAGTCCAACGGGTTCGCGGTCGTAACGGTGAGCTGCTCTATGTCAAACGCCAGGTTGGCCATGCGCATCGCAGCTTGCGCCATCCATTTGGCCGCCCCACCGTTCTGCGTGAGCGTGAAGCATTGCTCAGCGCACGCCAGGCCGGCGTTAATGTTCCCGATATCGTTTACTGCTCGACCTCAGGAAAACGCGGACTGTTAGTCACGGCGGCGCTTGATGGGTACCTGAATGTTGATGACTGGTACGCCAGCGGCGGCCGCGAGCGCTATGGCGAGGTGATGCATGAGCGCCTGCTCAAAGCAATCGGCACCAATATTGCCCTGTTCAATCGGGCTCGCTGGCAACACAGCAGCACCTACTCCAAGCATATTTTCGTCTGCATTGACGGTCAGGGTGAGAATGCCAAACCCCTGACAGCGCTCATTGATCTGGAAAAAAGCCGCCAGCGTCTGACGGCCAAGCAAGCAGCATTGCATGACATGAAGCAGCTGCGCCGGCGCTCCAACTGGAGCCGCGAAGACTGGAAAGTGATCATCGACGCCTATCAACAAACGTTTGGCTGCACCCTCAGCGAATTGCCCGACTAAACGCAAAAAGGCCCTCAAATGAGGGCCTTTTTGCGAGCGGCTGCCTTGCAGCCTGAGCGGTTTGCGGTTGCGCCAGACGCTTACTCTGACTTGGCCATGTGCATAACACGCTGCGGGAACGGAATGCCTACGCCCGCTTCGGTGAGTTTAATCTTGGTCTGTTCAGTGAACTCGAAAGTCACCGGCCAGAAATCACCGGTCGCCACCCAGATACGCAGCGACATATTCACAGCGCTGTCGCCCAGACCGGTCACGTAGACCACTGGCGCTGGGTTGGTCAGCACGCGCGGGTCCTTGGCGATCTGCATCAGCACATCACGGGCAACCTTAATATCACTGGAATAGTCGATCCCCACATTGATATCAACACGGCGAGTGGCCTCACGCGAGTAGTTGGTAATGTGGCCGTTCGAGAGAATCCCGTTAGGCACGATAACCACTTTGTTATCGGCAGTTTTCAGGGTCGTGTGGAAGATTTGAATTGTATCGACCGAGCCCGAAACGCCCTGCCCCTCAATCCAGTCACCCGCACGAAACGGGCGGAACAACATGATAAGCACGCCACCCGCGAAATTGGCGAGGCTGCCTTGCAGGGCCAGGCCGATGGCCAGACCGGCGGCACCGATCACCGCGATGAAGGACGTTGTTTCGACCCCGACCATCGAAGCCACACTGACCAGCAGCAGGGTTTTCAGGATGATATTGGCCAGACTGCCAATAAAACCATTCAGTGCGCGGTCAAATTTACGGGCTTCCAGAACCTTGGTTACTTTGCGCAGCAAGACACCAATTAACCACCAACCGATAACCAGGGTGATCAATGCCAGAAGCAGCTTGCTGCCGTAACTCAAAATGATCGGCATCCAGCTTTCTGACATCTTGATGATCTGATCGACACTCATATCCATTCGTCTCTCCTTCTACACAAAGCAAACAACACCGCCTGTCGGCAGGGTTGGTTTTAAAGCGTGCTTGTAAAATGCAATCGCCATGGCATGCCATGGCGATAAAGTATGACTCTGATGTACGACGTCATTATGCCATCAGGGTTCAATTTGATCGGACTAATCGCGGAAGTTGTTGAATTGCAGCGGCATTTCAAACTCTTTGGCGCGCAGATTGGCAATCGCCTCCTGCAAGTCGTCGCGCTTCTTGCCGGTAACCCGAACTTGCTCACCCTGAATCGCCGCCTGAACTTTCAGCTTGGCTTCTTTGAGGTGCGCGACGATCTTCTTCGCCAGTTCCTTGTCGATGCCTTCGCGCAGAATGACTTCTTGCTTAACCTGTTTACCGGACGCATAGGCATCCTTGATCTCAAGGCACTGCACGTCGATCTTGCGCTTGACCAGGGCCATTTTGAGAATTTCGAGCATGGCCTCAAGCTGGAAATCCGCCTCAGCTGTCAAATTGACAGTCAGCTCTTTCAGCTCAAAACTGCCTTTGCCACGGAGGTCATAACGACGATCGAGATCTTTGATCGCATTGTCGACGGCGTTGGTGACTTCGTGTTTGTCCAGTTCGGACACCACGTCGAACGATGGCATATTCATTCTCCTGATAAATGCCGCGACTCACTTCACGGAAGCAAGCCATTCAGCTTGACGGTCTTAAAACCATGCCATTATATAGTGCCTGCGAGCAAATCTGCCCGTCGTTGACCAACGCCTGAGTCCAATTATGTGAGTTTGACCCAATGCCAACGCCACATCTAAGCATTATGGTGGTGGATGACGCCAAATTCTCCAGCGCACTCATCGGCAAAACGTTAAGCCAGGCCGGCTATAAAGATATTCGTTTTGCCGCAAGCGCAGCCCAAGCACTGGCTCAACTTGAAGAACGCCCCGCCAGCGTTATCCTCGCCGATTGGCTGATGCCAAAAATGGACGGCCTTGAGTTGACCGGAAAAATCCGCCAACTGGATGAAGCCACCGACCATTACACCTACGTGATTCTGCTCACCGGCAAGGAAGGCGACAATATTCTGGCCGAAGCCTTTGATCGTGGCGTGGACGACTACATCAGCAAAACCCAGATGGCCGAGCAACTGATACCGCGCATCTATGCGGCGGACCGCCTGTGTAACACCTTGCAGCGTTTGCTCCGGCAGAATCAGATGCTCACCAGCAATGTCCATACGCTGGAACACCTCAACGTGATTGATCCACTCACGGGGTTGGGCAATAGCCGCTACCTGAACCAGAAATTGAACGACAGCCTGCGTCAGGTCGAATCACGTGGCGGCGCATTGTGCTACCTGCTGATCGGCCTGGAGGATGCCGGGCAATTAAGACAGCAGCATGGCGATGTCCTGTTCAACGAGTTGATGCATGCGGTTGCCCGCAGGCTCCAGCAACTGGTACGCCCGCTCGACACACTGGGTCGTCTCGACGACAACCACTTTGTGCTGATCACCGTGCTCAGCAACTTGCAGGAGTGCTCGCCAAGCAGCTTCAAGCGCCTGCATGAAGGCATCAACCTCAAAGCGTTCAAGACCAGCACAGGTTATGTGTCAATCAAATCAGGGATTTCTCTGGTCGGCATGGACAACAAGAGCTTGCCGGTCGCGCCCGAAGATATTCGCCAGCGCGCCAGCCAGTTACTGCCCGAGGCTTACACATCGGGCAGGGTAACCGCTACGCGCATGTCTGAGAAAGGCTAAGCCGGCACTGAAGCTGTATTGCAAGGCGCCAAAGCCATAAACTGGGCGCTTTGCACTTCATCAAGGAGCCGGCCATGATCTGGCATGTACTTGGCGCAGGCAGCTTGGGCTGTTTGTGGGCTGCGCGACTAGCGCGGGCGGGCCTGCCTGTCACGCTGCTGATGCGTAATCAGCAGCGCCTCGACGCCTATCTGCAAGCGGGCGGGCTTAGCCTGATTGAAAATGGCCAGCGCTCGCGCTACCCCGTCGGCGCACAAACCTGCGATCACAGCCAACCGATCAGTCGCCTGCTGGTCGCCTGCAAGGCTTACGACGCCGAAGCGGCAATTGCCCAGATTGAGTCGCGGCTAACCGCAGACGCCGAGCTTATCCTTTTGCAGAACGGCCTTGGCAGCCAGAGCGCCGTGTCCGCCAGAGTGGCGCCCGCACGCTGCATTCTGGCGTCCAGCACCGAGGGTGCATTTCGCCAGAATGACTTTGAAGTGGTCTTCGCCGGACAGGGCCAGAACTGGCTGGGTGATCCGCTTGAGCAGACGCCGCCCAGCTGGCTATCGGAACTCGCGGCCAGCGGCATCGCCCATAGCTGGAGCACAGACATCAACACCAGGCTCTGGCGCAAACTGGCCCTGAACTGCGCGATCAATCCGCTGACGGTGCTGCATGACTGCCGCAATGGCGGCCTTGAGCAATACCCGCAACAGGTCATGGCGCTGTGCAACGAACTGAGCACATTGTTGACTGCCTGCGGTCAGGCAGATGCGGCGCTAGATCTGCACCAGCAAGTGCTGCAGGTGATCCGCGCCACGGCGCAGAATTACTCCTCAATGCATCAGGACGTCAGCCACGGCCGCCGCACCGAAATCAGCTACATAAGCGGTTATGCCTGCACCGCCGCGCAGCGCCTGAACCTTGCGCTGCCGCACCTCGAAGCAGTCCATGCACAATTGGTGCAGGCGCTTGAGGCACGAGGATTGCCCAGCCGATGACCGGCACGTTACCCTGCATTCATCTTGATTTGGCGACGGTTAACCCATGACATTGCGTCAACGCCTCGAAAACCTGCCGGTTGGGCGCAAACTGCTCGCCGCCCTGCTAATCCTGCTGGCTACTGTATTGATCACCGCCAATCTGGCGTTTATCAGTGCCGCTTACTGGATTTCGCAACAGAGCATGGCGCCGCAGGCCCTGCATACACTCGGCAAACTGATCGCCAGCCCCGCCCTCAGTCATCAGGCGCTGACCACAGCGGCAGCCGCCGAGTCACTGCTCAAACGCCTGGATGGTTATGAGCCGCTGCGCGCGGCAGTGATTTATGACAGCAATGGCGTAAGCTTGGCGCAATTGCAGCGCGGCGATAAATTAGAGCTGCCATTGCACGTCAATCAGCTTGAGTCGTGGCGCCTGACCGAGTTTCGTACCAACCTGCTCACCGAACTGCCGCAGCCCGGCGGACGCCCAGGCTACTTGCTGCTGGTCGCCTCCAGCGAACTGCCGGGCGAGTTCTACACCGGCACCCTGACGGCCAGCGTGGCCATTTTAATGGTCAGCGTGATCCTCTGGCTGTTGATTGCCCGGCAGATCCGCCGACTGGTGACCAAGCCGATCCGCCGCCTCGAAGAGTTGTCGCGACAGGTAACCCGCGAGGAGAATTATGCGTTGCGCGCCCGCCCTGGCAATCAGGATGAGATCGGCAGCCTGGCCAATGCATTCAACACCATGCTTTCGCGCATCGAGGCCCGCGAAGATCAGCTCAAGCGGGCACGCGACGATGCCCAGTCAGCCTTCGATCAGGCGCACAATCTGGCGGAAGAGACGCGCCATTCGAACCGCAAACTGGAACTCGAAGTGCAGGTGCGCAGCAAGATCGAGAAAAAACTCACCGGCTTTCAGAACTACCTGAACAACATCATCGACTCCATGCCGTCGGCGCTGATCGCGCTCGACGAGCAGTTCTATGTCACTCAGTGGAATCAGGAAGCCAGTGCACTCTCCGGCACCTCGATTAATGAAGCACTCAACCAGCCGATATTTCTGGCCTTCCCGCCGCTAAAACCCTTCATGGCGCAACTGACCCAAACCGTGGAGAAACAGCAGGTCGAAAAAGTCGACAGGGTGACCTGGAACCGGAATCAGGAGCCGCACCATTACGCCCTGACCTTCTACCCGCTGGTGGGCGGAGGCGGCCGTGGCGTGGTGATCCGCATAGACGACATTACCCAGCGCCTGAGCCTCGAAGAAATGATGGTTCAGTCGGAGAAAATGCTCTCGGTGGGCGGCCTCGCGGCGGGAATGGCGCACGAGATTAACAACCCGCTGGGAGCCATTTTGCACAACGTGCAGAACATCCGCAGACGCCTGTCTCCGGACCTGGAAAAGAACAACCAACAGGCCGAGCTGATCGGCATTCGTCTGGAAGTGATCGACCAATACCTGCAAGCCCGTGAAGTGCCACAGTTGCTCGACGGTATTCAGCAGGCAGGCAGCCGCGCCGCACGGATTGTCAGCCATATGCTGAGTTTCAGCCGCCTGAGCAATCGCCTGCTGGCGCCATGCCTGCTGCCCGGGTTGATTGATCAGGCGCTGGAAATTGCCGGCAACGACTTCGATCTGACCGACAGTTTCGACTTCAAGAGCCTGATTATCGAGCGCGACTTCGACCCGCATTTGGGCCCGGTTCCCGCCACTGCCAACGAGCTTGAACAGGTGCTCCTGAACCTGTTGAAGAACGCTGCACAGGCCATCCATCAGCGTGAAGATGACAGCGCACCGGGCAAGATCTGCCTGCGCACGCGACTCAGCCCGCCATGGGCTGAAATCATTGTTGAAGACAACGGCGTCGGCATGCCCGAGGCTGTGCGCAAGCGCATTTTCGATCCGTTCTTCACTACCAAGGAAGTGGGCGAAGGCACTGGCCTTGGCCTGTCGGTTTCATACTTCATCATCACCAACAATCACAAAGGCCAGATGGAAGTTCAGTCCGCCGAAGACCAAGGCACCTGCTTCACTCTGCGCCTGCCACTGACCGCCGCCATGCCGCACAAGGATCAATAACCATGGGCTTCCGACTTTCGAAGATTTACACCCGCACCGGCGACAAAGGTGAAACCGGGCTGGCCGGTGGGCGCCGGGTTTCCAAAGCGCATCCGCGTGTTGAGGCCATGGGCGAGATCGACACATTCAACAGCCATCTGGGCCTGCTGCTGGCAGAACTCGCCGAGGCGCAGGCCCAGCACGCCGGTTTGAGCGAGGTTATCGAGGTGCTGAGCCCGTGTCAGCATCGCCTGTTCGATCTTGGCGGAGAATTGGCCATGCCTGAATATCAGGCGCTGCACAGCAGTGAAATCGCACGCCTTGAGCAGGCGATTGATGTGTGGAATGAAGAACTGGGCCCACTGCAGAATTTTATCCTGCCGGGCGGCTCAAAGCTGGTTGCTCAGGCGCATATTTGCCGCAGCCTGGCGCGCGCAGCAGAACGCCGCTGTCAGCATTTGAACAGCGAGGAGCCGCTGCGCGAAGAAGGCCTGGCGTATATCAATCGGTTGTCTGACCTGCTGTTCGTCGCAGCGCGGATTATCGCCAAGCGCCAGAACGTCGCCGAAGTTCTGTGGCAGGAAGCCCGCAAACAGGACGCGTAACGCTAAAGGCTTAGCCGCCCTAATCGAGCGTCAGGCGGCTTTCGAACTGGCGTTGCTCGCCGGTCACCGGATCGCTGAAACCAAGCCCTTTGGCCAGCAGCTTCAAGGGGATTGAGTAATCGTCCGGATCGTCGGGAGCGCCGGTCACAACCGGATAGAACGGGTCGTTGCAGATCGGCGCACCCAGACTGGCGAGATGCACGCGCAACTGGTGCTTTTTGCCGGTCACCGGGTACAACGCATAGCGCCAGATTTCGCCCATTTTCTCGGCGACCTCGATCCGCGTCTCGGTGTTCGCCTCGCCTGCCACTTCGCGCATTCGAAAGAATGGCTCACCCGGCCCGAAGCGAGTTTTGCGCACCAGCGGAAACTCCAGCTCAGGCAGCGCCGGCGCCAGCGCTTCATACCGTTTGAACATCTGCCGCTCGCGGAATAACGCCTGATACTGGCCACGGGTTTGCGGATTGGTCGAGAACAGCACCAGCCCGGCAGTGTGCCGGTCGATGCGGTGCAGCGGTACCAGATCAGCACTGCCAACACGCTTGCACAGGCGCGCTTGCAAGGTTTGCTCGACATAACCGCCGGATGGCATCACCGGCAGAAAATGCGGTTTTTCGGCGACCAGTAAATGCTCATCCTGAAACAGGATCGACTCCTCGAAAGGAATCACAATCTCGCTCGGCACCTCACGAAAATAATGCACGCGCAATGCAGGCTGATACGGCTGAGTCTCTGTGACAAGCGAGCCATCGGCATTCAGCACCCGCCCGCGCGCCATGCGGTCGAGCCAGGCATCACGGCTGATGGCCGGAAAATGCGCGCACAAGCAATCGAGCACTGTGAGCCAGTTGCCTTGCGGCAGGTGAACCGTGCTGGGACGCATATTGGAGGCAGAGCGGGCATTTACAGACATAAGTAACAATCAGCGAGTCGGACAGACACGCATTAGGCCGCAGCGGGCGGCCTACGTCAAAGCGCAGCTGCGCTGCAATCAGAGCAAGATCAGCGCCCAGGTCACGGCAATAATGCTCATGGCGACAAACTGGGCGGCGCTGCCCAGATCTTTGGCCTGTTTGGACAGCGGGTGCAGCTCAAGCGAGATGCGGTCTACCGTGGCCTCGATCGCCGAATTGATCAACTCGACGATCAATGACAACAGGCACACCAGAATCAGCATTGCGCGCTCAACCCGGCTTACATCCAGGCACAACGCAACGGGGATCAGCACCACGCTGAGCAGCAGCAACTGACGAAATGCCGCCTCCCCGAAAAATGCAGCTTTCAAGCCGGCCCATGAATAACCAGCGGCCTGGAAAATGCGCCGGATACCGGTGCGGCCTTTCAGTTCGCTCGCATTGCCAGCCAGAGATTGCGTATTCATCCGTGCCTTCCTAACTATCAAATTGCTCGCACTCAGTGGCTTTTGCGCAAGATGTAAACGCGCCACATGGCGTAGCCGGGGAGAAAATCGAAGCTGCCGAGAATATTGAAACCGACAGATTTGAACTCACTTTCAATCACACCGCGCGCAACCACACTGCGCCCTGGTCGCACGCGGGACTGGCCTAACGCCGCCCGCCTGGCTTCCAAACGCTTGCGCTTCCAGGACTTGTAGTTGCCATCGACCCACAGCGAGATGATCAACGTGTCTCGCGTGACCCGGTGAAACTCGTTAAGAATCTGCGTGCGCTGGGCGGGATCGATCAGTTGCTGCTGCATAAAGCGCATGCAGAAAATGCTGTCGACCGCATTGGCATCCAGCGGGATGCTGGTCATGGTGGCGGCAAGCGGTTGGATCCGCTCGGTAATCGAGCGCGGGTAGCGCGCAATAAGCTGGCTTATGTCCGGCTCGCCGCTATCTGCAGCAAGCACGACACGGGTCGGCAAATGCGCCAACAAAGGCCAATAAGGGCCTTTCAGTGTTGGAAAATCAAGCACCAGATTCGGCTCACCGGCCAGTTGCAGTGCTTTGCGCGCCAGCTTCTGCCCGCGCCACAACGACAACCGCCGAACGAGGCCAGCCTGTTCCTGTACTGGAAGTCCGCGATCCTGATCCGCGTCATAGCTGGGCGACAAATCAAGTTCGACGTTCTTCGATGCCACAGCAGCCTGCCCTGTTAGTGATTTTGGTAACAGGCAGACTATGGGCAAGCGCATCAAACGGCTGTTAAGACAATGAGAAAATTCCGTGAAACAGCTTTAAGTTAAGATTTTATGAACCCTGAAATCTTAGGCCAGTTTAACTTCAAACACGGTACCGCCCGCCTCGCCGTCATGCACCGAGACCTGCCAGCCCTGATGCGCGCACACCCTTTTGACCAGCGACAGGCCCAAGCCCAGGCCTTCGCCACGCTGCTGGTTAACCCGCACAAACGGCTGGAATACGGACTCATGCAGCTCCTCAGGAATGCCGATGCCGGAATCCTCGACACGAAAACCACACTTACCGGTAATCAGGCGAATCTCGCCCTGATCGGTGTAGTGCATGGCGTTGCGTAACAGGTTGGAGATGACCGTTCGCAAGAATGACAAGTTGTATTGGCCGTCATCAGGCGCTTCCTCGATCAGGCTGAGTTTCAGCCCCTTCTCCTCAATCGCCGGCGCCCATTGCTGGATCTGTTCCTGCGCAACACCGGCCAGCGTTGCTTCACCGCCAGGCACCTGTTTATCGGTTTTACGTCGCGCCAGAATCAGGAAGGTTTCCACCAAGTCACGCATATCTTCACTGGCCCGACGAATACGCTGGACCTGCTCATGCTGGCGGGCATTGAGATTGTTGCTCACGGTGAGCAGCTCGCACGAGGTCGAGATAATCATTAGTGGCGTGCGCAATTCATGGCTGACATCGCTGGTGAACAACTGCTCGCGCTCCAGCGTGCCGCGTAATTGGCCCAGCGTGCTGTCGAATGAGGCGGCCAAACGTCCGACTTCATCATCCGGATAATCCGGTGCCAACGCCGGTGCCAGCGGATGCAGTTGATCACGGTGGCGCACTTGGTTGGCCAGACGAATTACCGGCGCCATCACCCGACGGGCCAGCATTAAACCAAGCCCCCACGCCGCCAGAACACTCAACACAAAGCCACTCAGAACGATCTTGTAGAGCAGCACTTCGCGCTCTTCAAATTCGTGCTGCTCCTGCACCAGAATGTAATCTTGCCCGTCAACGGTGCGGCGCATCACATAGTAAGCATGATCACCATCAGTGACTTCGGAGTAGCCGGTTTCGACGTTGGCAAACAATGGCGGAATTGCAAATTCGGCGCCGTGCCCGGTTGCATAAAGTTGGGTGCGTCCATCCAGACGCGGGCGCAAAACACCCTGATTCTCGGGAGCCAATACGTTATCCAGTTCGCCATCGAGCTCCAGCGGCACCAGATGCCCTTCAACAAAGTGCACGGTGGCGACAATACTCACCGAGAAGATTCCGCTGACCACTACTGTCATCAACACAAAGGCGATGACAATGCGCCGGATCAGGGGTTGTTTAGACACCATTGGGCGACTCCGCCAAGCGATAACCCACGCCGTGAATGGTATGCAGCAATGGCACATCGAACGGTTTGTCGAGTACCTGGCGCAGTTGATGAATGTGGCTTCTCAGGCTGTCGCTGTCAGGGCAATCATCGCCCCAAAGTGCCTCTTCAAGGGTTTCACGACGGACCACGGCCGGGCTTTTCTGCATCAACACGGCGAGCAGTTTAAGCCCCAGCGGGTTGAGCTTGATCGGCTGGCCAGCGCGGGTGATATACAGCGTGTCGAGATCGTAAACCAGATCGGCCACCTGCATTTTGCGCTTGCGGCTGCCCTGCGTGCGCCGCAGTACGGCTTCGATACGGGCAACCAACTCGGACAATGCAAACGGCTTAACCAGATAATCGTCGGCACCAACACCAAGCCCCTGCAGGCGATCGTCCAGCGTATCGCGGGCGGTGAGCATGATGATCGGAGTCTCCAGCCGGGCATCTTCACGCAGCCGTTGGCAAATCTGGAAACCATCCATTCCGGGCAGCATCACATCCAGCACGATCAGGTCATATTGCTCGGTAACGGCCAGATGCATGCCGCCCAGACCGTCCTGAGCACAGTCGACGGTGTAACCCTTGAGCGCTAGAAAATCGAGGACATTAGCCAGAATATCCTTGTTATCTTCGACTACCAGAATGCGCATACACCTGCCCTCGGCTTGCAAAATTAGCGGTCAATATACTGGCAACTAATGGCCGGCGAATAGTCGTCACGGCAAAACACCAACAGCGCATTCGCAGCCGAGTAATGCCGTTGACGATTTCTTCACAACCGCATAACAGTGCACTCACAGCCCATGCTTAAACTTCGCACCTGACTGAGACCGTTCAAGAAGGTTCGAGCTGATGCTCAAAGCGCTGCCGCCAATTCCACGCCCATTCAACTTTCGTTTGGCCTATGCCATCCCTCTCGGGTTGATGGCGCTCATGCTGTGCGTTGATCCCAGCCCGCTGGATCTGGCGATTGCGCACATGATGTACAGCCCGCAAACAGGCTTTATCGGTGACCACAGTTTTTTCCTTGAGGACGTCCTGCACGACTACGCCAAGCAGCTGATTATCGTTTGCGGCCTGCTCACCATTGCCGCGCTGATCACCTGCCAGTTCAGGCCAAAGCTGAAACACTGGCGGCGTCCTTTGAGTTACGTGGTGCTTGCGGTTGCGCTTTCGACCAGCGTCATCACACCTCTCAAGGCGCTGACCAATGTGCCTTGCCCGTGGAGCATTACCGAGTTCGGCGGCAGCCAAACCCATACGCCACTGCTCAGCAGCCGGGCTGATAACGACAAGTCGGGGCGCTGCTGGCCGGGCGGTCATGCCAGCACCGGGTTTTCCTGGCTGGCATTGTTTTTCGTCTGGCGCGACCGTCGCCCTCGCGCCGCCAAGGCCGCGTTGATTGGCGTGCTCGCGGTGGGCACGATTTTCTCGGTGGGGCGCATGCTGCAAGGGGCGCACTTCCTCTCGCATAACGTCTGGACGTTATTGATCTGCTGGCTGATCAGCTTGAGTACTTACTACCTGATCCTTTACCGACCGGCGCTGGCGAAAGCGCCACTCAAGGATGCAACTGGATTACGTACAGACACAGCGACAGAGTGACCAGCGAGCCCAGTGTGGAGAACAAAATACTGCGCGACACCACCGCCGCGTCGCGCTGGTAATACTCGGCCAACATGAAGGGCCCGGTGCCGGTTGGCAGCGCGCTCAGCAGTAACGCCGAATGCGCCCAGAGTGGCGGCAGATCCAGTATCTGATAGGCCAGCAGCCACACCAGAAACGGATGTACGACCAGCTTCAGCGCAACCAACGGTAAGCTGCCATCGCTGCGGCCAACCTGTTTGTGGGCAAGAAACAACCCCAGCGAAATCAGCGCACACGGCGCTGTTGCCGCGGAGAGCAAATCCAGCACCCGCTGCGCCGGCAGCGCAACGCTCAAGCCGCTGGCGGCCCACACGCCACCGAGCAAGGGCGAGACCACCAGTGGATTCTTCAACAAGGCCAACGCCACTTTGCGCACCGCATTAAACAGGCTGGGCTCGCTTTGCAGTGCCACTTCGATGCACACCACGGCCAGCGCAAACAGCACGCAGATTACGATCAGGCTGGAAATCAGTGCCGGCTGCAAACCCGCATCGCCAAACACCAGTATGCACAGGGGAATTCCCATGTACCCAGTGTTTGCATAAGAGGCACTGAGGCCCTGGATACTGGCATCGGCCAGACTCTTGTGTACGCGCCAGCGCCAGATCAGCGTAATCACGAAGACTGCGATGGTGCCCGCGGTGTAGGCCGCAATAAAGCCCGGCTTCCAGAAGTGCGCCCAACTGGCTGACGCCGTGGCATTGAAGAGCATGGCTGGCAGACACAACCAGACCACCATGCGGTTGATTTCGGAGGCTGCCGTCGGCCCAAGCAGCCCCAACCGCCGAGTGATAAAACCAAGAAAGATGAGCGCAAATACCGGCAGGATTACGCTAAGTACTGATGCCATAAAATCGCCATTGCCAACATCCATTCAGCACTGCGCAACATCACAGCACCCCAAGTCAATCGCCTGCTTATAACGCCACAGGCCAGAATGCGCGAATCCCCGCGACACCCTGCGCACCAATATTACGGGCTTGTGCGGCGTCATCCGGGCCGACGCCACCCAACAGAAATACCGGCAGATTTGTTTGTTTGATCCATTGCTCGCACAGCGTCCACCCCAGAGGCTGGGCCTCGGGATGAGTCTGCGTCGCGGCCAGCGGAGACAAGGTCACGAAATCGACGCCTAATTGCGCAGCCATCTCAAGCTCAGCCAACGAATGGCAAGAGGCTGCCAGCCAGCGCGAGGCCGGAATCGGGCGCTCACCACCTGCCAGCTCAGTCAGCTGCTTGCTGGTCAGATGCCAGCCCGCTGCAGGGAAATCGCTGAGCCATTCGAGTGGGCCTTTAAGCATGACCTGTGCGCGCCCGGCGCAGAGGCCAATCGCGTCCAGTGCGAGCGTGCGGTATTCGGGATCAAACATCGCCGGCGCGCGCAGCTGCAACAAACCAGCGCCCTGACTGACCGCCCGGTGAATGCCATTAAGCAGCTCACTGGCCGACAAGTCCTGCGGTGTAATAAGGTATTGCTCCGGCAAACGCGCGGCCGCAACGATCGGCTGATTGGCCTGCGGAAACTCATACTCGGGCAGTTGCCTGGCACTGACCCACGCCAGCGGCTGCCCTTCGGCGCCATGCGGCTCGCCGCTAAACTCACTGACTTCCCAGACATCCAGCAGTACATGCTTATCGGGATAGTCGTGCTGCACCTGAATCAGCGGCTGAGCCTTGATCACGCTGATCGCCAGTTCTTCCTGCAGCTCGCGCACCAGTGCTTCACGCACGGTTTCAGAGGCTTCGACCTTGCCGCCCGGGAACTCCCACAAACCGCCCTGATGCTGGGTATCGGCGCGTTTGGCAATCAGAATCCGGCCGTCTGCACCGCGTATCACCGCAGCCGCCACGTGTATGCGTTTCAAGCGTTACTCCTCTAGCGCGGCCTGATACCACTTCTGAAATGCCGGCCATTGATAGATGGTGTTTACATAATCCTCGGCCACCGCTGGCAGCTCGACTTTATAGCTGCGCAACCGGCAAGCCACTGGCGCAAAGAAGGCATCGACCAGGCTCACGCTGCCGAACAGATAAGGCCCCTCCGCCCCGAACAGCTCGCGGCACTCCAGCCACAGGTTACACACCCGCTGAATGTCGGCGCGTACCGCTTCCGGCACCTCGGCCAAGGCTTCATTGCGCTGTAAGTCCATCGGCATGTGCGTACGCAGTGCGACGAAGGCGCTGTGCATCTCGGCGCAAGCACTGCGGGCACGCGCCCGGGCATAACACTCACGCGGCCACAAGTGCGCCTGTGGAAAAGATTCAGCCAGATACTCGGCAATCGCCAGTGAATCCCACACCGGGCCATCTGCGGTTTTCAGCAGCGGCACTTTGGCAGTGGGTGAGTGCTTGAGGATCAGCGCCTGGGTGTCGGGACGATTGAGCAGAATCAGTTGCTCTGTGTAAGGCGCGCCTGTGAGTTCCAGGGCCAGCGCTGCACGCAGCGACCACGACGAATAGCGCTTGTCACCAATCACCAATTGCAGAGACATGAGGTATTCCTTGGTCAGGTTGCAAAAGACAGGGACGCCGAAGCGTCCCTGAATTTGTCATTTGAAAACAACAATATCAACCGTGGCAGTAAAGCACCGACTCAGGTGCGATATTCCGCGTTGATCTTAACGTACTCATGCGACAAGTCAGTGGTCCAGATAGTTTCGCTGCAGGAGCCACGACCCAGCTCGATGCGGATGGTAATTTCTTCCTGCGCCATCACGGCGCTGCCCTGCTCTTCGGTGTAACTCGCCGCACGGCAACCACGGCTGGCGATGCACACATCACCGAGGAACACATCAATCTTGCTGACATCCAGTTGCGCCACGCCAGCCCGGCCGACAGCGGCCAGAATCCGGCCCCAGTTCGGGTCAGAGGCAAACAGTGCGGTCTTGATCAGCGGCGAATGCGCCACCGCGTAACCCACGTCCAGACATTCCTGATGAGTCGCGCCGCCATTCACGGCCACGGTCACGAACTTGGTCGCACCTTCACCGTCACGCACGATAGCCTGCGCCACTTCCATGCAAACCTCGAACACAGCTTTTTTCAAAGCAGTGAACAGTGTGCCGCTGGCCTGAGTCACTTCCGGCAGCGCAGCTTTGCCGGTGGCAATCAGCATGCAGCAATCATTGGTCGAGGTGTCGCCATCAATGGTGATGCGATTGAACGACTTGTTAGCCGCATCGCGCAGCAGGTCTTGCAACACGCCCTGGCTGACCTTGGCATCGGTTGCAATGTAACCGAGCATGGTCGCCATGTTCGGCTTGATCATGCCCGCGCCCTTGCTGATCCCCGTTACCGTAATGGTCACGCCATCATGTTCGAACTGACGGCTCGCGCCCTTGGGCAGCGTGTCGGTGGTCATGATGCCTTCGGCAGCCTGCGCCCAGTTGTGCTCACTGAGGTTATCGATAGCGGCCTGCAACGCGCCTTCGATTTTCTCGACTGGCAACGGCTCGCCAATAACACCGGTGGAGAATGGCAATACCGCACTTTCCTCAACACCGCTCAATTCGGCCAGCTTGGCGCAAGTACGCTCGGCGTTGGCGAGGCCCGGCTCACCCGTGCCAGCGTTGGCATTGCCGGTATTGGTCAGCAGATAGCGCACATTACCCAACACCCGCTTCTTGGCCAGAATCACCGGTGCGGCGCAGAACGCATTCAGGGTAAAGACCCCGGCAACGCTGGAGCCTTCAGCGCAGCGCATGACCACTACATCTTTGCGCCCGACGCGCTTGATGCCCGCACTGGCAATACCAAGTTCGAATCCTGCAACCGGGTGCAGAGTAGACAACGGGCCAAGACCTACAGCCATGAAAGCGCTCCTTATCGAGACACGCGCCAGCCGCAGGCTAGCGCACAGAGGATGGTAAAACGCCGCGAGCGGTAAACCGTTCGCGGCGTATATAGCCGGGCTAGCAATGATAAACGCTGTAGCGTGTTTATCGCCTGCTTAGTTCACCTGGCCATGGCAATGCTTGTACTTTTTACCGGAACCGCACGGGCACGCCTCGTTACGACCGATTTTCTGCTCGGTGCGCGCCGGGGCAACTGCCACCGCTACTTCAGCTTCTTCGGCTTCAGCTTGCGGCTGATTCAGGGCAGAAGCTTCAGCGTGCTGGAACTGCATGCGCTCAGCCATGGCTTCGGCTTCGGCGCGCAGACGCGCTTCCTCTTCGGCCGGATCTTCGCGGCGGACCTGAACGTGCGACAGCACACGAATGGTATCGCGCTTGATCGAATCGAGCAGTTCCTGGAACAGGGCGAAAGACTCGCGCTTGTATTCCTGCTTCGGGTTTTTCTGCGCATAGCCGCGCAGGTGAATACCGTGGCGCAGGTGATCCATGGTCGACAGGTGATCTTTCCACAGGTCGTCCAGAACGCGCAGCAGAATCTGCTTCTCGAAGGTACGCAGTGCGTCGGCACTGGCCATATCTTCTTTCTCGTTATAGGCATTAACGATTTCAGTCAGGATGCGCTCACGCAGGGTCTCTTCGTACAGCTGATGGTCATCATCGAGCCACTGCTGAATCGGCAACTGAATGCTAAAAGCAGTCGACAACGCATCTTCCAGACCACTGACGTTCCACTGCTCTGGCAGCGACTGCGGCGGGATATGCTCGTTGATGGTGCTGTCGAGGACTTCCTTGCGGAACTCGGCAATGGTCTCGCCAATGTCGTCGGACGCCAGCAACGTGTTACGCATGTGATAAATCACTTTACGCTGCTCGTTGGAAACGTCGTCGAATTCGAGCAATTGCTTACGCATGTCGAAGTTGCGGCCTTCAACTTTACGCTGAGCCTTCTCGATGGCGTTGGTCACCATGCGGTGCTCGATGGCCTCACCCGACTGCATGCCGAGGGCCTTCATGAAGTTCTTCACGCGGTCGGAGGCAAAGATGCGCATCAGGCTGTCTTCCAGCGACAGGTAGAAGCGGCTCGAACCCGGGTCACCCTGACGGCCAGAACGACCGCGCAACTGGTTGTCGATACGACGCGACTCGTGACGCTCGGAAGCGATCACATGCAAGCCGCCCGACTCGATCACCTGCTGGTGACGCTTCTGCCAGTCACTTTTGACCTGAGCAATCTGTTCAGGCGTCGGGTTCTCAAGTGCAGCCACTTCAACTTCCCAGTTACCGCCCAACAGGATGTCGGTACCACGACCGGCCATGTTGGTGGCAATAGTCAGTGCGCCAGGGCGACCGGCCTGAGCAATAATTTCAGCTTCCTTCTCGTGGAATTTGGCGTTGAGCACCTTGTGCTCCATGCCTTCCTTGTCGAGCAGGCGGGAAACGTGTTCAGAGGTTTCGATGGTGGCAGTACCGACCAGAATCGGACGACCCTGCGCCTGACACTCTTTGATGTCGGCAATGATGGCGGCGTATTTCTCGTCCTGAGTCAGATAGACCAGATCGTTGAAATCCTTACGCGCCAACGCACGGTTGGTCGGAATAACCATTACTTCCAGACCGTAGATCTGGTGGAATTCGAACGCTTCGGTGTCAGCAGTACCGGTCATACCGGACAACTTGTTGTACAGACGGAAGTAGTTCTGGAAGGTGGTCGAGGCCAGTGTCTGGCTCTCTGCCTGAATGTTCAGGCCTTCCTTCGCTTCGATCGCCTGATGCAGGCCTTCGGACAAACGACGGCCCGGCATGGTCCGGCCGGTGTGTTCGTCGATCAGCAGAACCTGACCATCCTGCACAATGTATTCAACGTTGCGCTGGAACAGCGTGTGAGCACGCAGGCCCGCATAAACGTGGGTCAGCAAGCCAAGATTGTGCGCCGAATAGAGGCTTTCACCCTCAGCCAGCAAGCCGGCCTGAGTGAGCATGTCTTCGATGAACTGGTGGCCCTGCTCGTTGAGTTCGACCTGACGGGTTTTCTCGTCGACCTTGTAGTGACCTTCCTGAGTCACCACGCCCTCTTCTTCCTCGATGTGCTGCTTGAGGGTCGGAATAAGACGGTTGATTTCGCTGTAGAGTTTGGAGCTGTCTTCGGCCTGACCCGAGATGATCAGCGGCGTACGCGCCTCATCGATCAGGATCGAGTCGACTTCGTCGATTACCGCGAAGTTGAGTTCGCGCTGGAATTTCTCATCCAGGCTGAACGCCATGTTGTCGCGCAGGTAATCGAAACCGAATTCGTTGTTGGTACCGTAGGTGATGTCGGCCGCATAGGCGCTGCGCTTCTCTTCCGGCGGCATGAAAGGCGTGACGATGCCAACGCTCATACCAAGGAATTCATACAACGGGCGCATCCAGTTGGCGTCACGACGGGCCAGATAGTCGTTCACCGTAACAACATGCACGCCTTTCCCAGACAATGCATTGAGGTATACCGCCAAAGTTGCCACCAGGGTTTTACCCTCACCGGTGCGCATCTCAGCGATTTTGCCTTCGTGCAGGGCCATACCGCCCACTAACTGCACGTCAAAGTGGCGCATACCCATTACACGCTTACCAGCCTCACGGGCTACGGCAAACGCTTCAGGCAACAGCTGATCAAGCGTCTCGCCTTTGGCTAAACGGGCTTTGAACTCATCTGTTTTGGCACGTAGTTGCTCATCCGAGAGTGCAAGGATTTGCTCCTCGAAGGCATTGACGGTCTGCACCGTCTTGAGCATGCGCTTAACTTCACGCTCGTTCTTGCTTCCAAAGAGTTTCTTTAACAAAGGCGCAAACATATCGACAGGTTCTTCCCACACGTATGGATGGAGGGCGGCCCTACAGTCGCCCATGCAGCCCTGAAGGCTGCTTGCGAAGGAGGCATTCTACTCGGAAAAGGCAATCAGGAAAGTAGCGTTATTGTTCTTCGCTCACTCGCGCGATGTAAGTGGTGGGGTTGACCACTCGACCTTTACTGGTTACTTCGAAGTGCACATGATACCCAGTGGAGCGTCCTGTGCTGCCTACCTGAGCGATAGTTTGGCCACGTTTGACCAGATCCCCGACCTGCACCATATTACGACGATTGTGCCCGTACAAGGTTGTGTAACCATCGGCATGGCTGATTTCGACCACATTGCCGTAGCCCCTTTTGACCCCTGAAAAGGTCACAACCCCTGCGGCCACGGCCACCACCGGACTGCCGGCCTTGGCGGCGAAATCGACACCTTTATGCACGCTGGAGCGCCCGGTCAACGGGTCTGTACGGCGGCCATAATGGGATGAAATATAGCCTTGCAAAACCGGCTGACCGGCGAGGTATTCAGACTCGCTGAGACGACGCTCAGCCAGCAGTTGCTCAAGCACCTGCAACTGGCTTTCGCGGCTGTCGAGTTGCAACGCCAGATCGTCCAGTGTGCTCATGAATGATGGCGGTGCGTAGGCCGATTCCTGCAAAGCATCATCCGGCCCGCCCTGCCCCACATTCAGCGAAAAATCGAACTCGCTCGAGTCCAGATCAGCCAGCTCGGTCAAGCGCTCACCCAGCGCATCCAGGCGCGTCAGGCGTGCCTGCAATTCGGCAACGTGGCCGGCGAAAGCATCCAGTTGGCGCTGCGCATCAACGCGCACTTCACCGACCTCGGCACGTTGTTCATCAAGCGCCTGAGTGACTTCGGCAGTTTGTAGAATTGCGGTGTCTATCGGCGCATGGATCCAGGTCGCAAATGCGGCCCCCATGCTCAACGATACAGCCAGAAACATCGCCAGGCCCAAGGCCATCCAGCGCATGTCCAGACTCACCGTACGAGCGGCGCCGTGGCGCCGACTTAATAAGATTATTTGCACAACTTCCCCTCTGGTGAAGCCAAAGCTGGCAGCAGGTATTCTGCTACCATGACGGCTTCACAATTCAAGGCGTTCAGCCATGACGTTTCGCCCTTTACCGGCCAAGGCCACCTCCGCGCTACTGCGTGAAGTGAAGCCACTCAAAGCGCTGTTCCATCAAGCTCAGAAGCTTGATCAACTGCAGCAACTTGTTGAGAGCCAGTTACAGCCAGCTGCCCGTGAACACTGCCATATAGCATCGTGGCGTGACGGCTGCCTGTTGCTAATTGTCACCGATGGCCATTGGGCCACCCGCCTGCGTTACCAGCAACGACGCCTGCTTAAACAGTTGCAGGCGCTCGAAGCGTTCGCGACCTTAACCAAGATACACTTCAAGGTGCAACCACCGACTGCCGAAAGGCGTGTACCCGGTCGCACTTTTTGTTTATCGGCCAGCGCCGCAGAAAACATCCAGGAAACCGCCGATAGCATCAGCGATCCAAAACTGCGAGCCGCATTAGAGCGCCTGGCCAAACATGTAACCCCGTCCGAATAAATCCATCGGGGCACTTGCCGGCGTTGGCTGGCGACGAATAAAAAGAGGCCACCCGAAGGTGGCCCCGAAAACAAAAAGAAGAGAGTTTATTACTTACACCGCCGCAACCGGGCGCATGTAGGAGATCGGTGCGCTGCTGGCATCATCGAATGTCACAGTTTCCCAGGCATCCGTCTGTTCGATCAAAGCACGAAGCAGGCGATTGTTCAGGGCGTGACCCGATTTGAAACCACGGAACTCACCAATCAAGCTGTTACCGAGCAGGTAAAGATCACCGATTGCATCGAGAATCTTATGCTTAACGAATTCGTCCTCATAACGCAGGCCGTCTTCGTTTAGTACCCGAAACTCATCCACCACAATGGCGTTATCGACGCTACCACCGAGCGCAAGGTTCTGCGAACGGAGGAACTCGATATCACGCATAAAACCGAATGTGCGAGCCCGGCTCACTTCCTTGACGAAAGATGTGCTGGAAAAATCGACACTGGCCGACTGCGTACGATTGCGGAAAACCGGATGATCGAAATCGATCTCGAAGCTCACTTTGAAACCATCAAACGGGACGAACGTGGCGCGCTTGTCGCCCTCGACCACAGTCACTTCGCGCTTGATGCGGATGAACTTCTTAGCCGCTTCCTGCTCTTGCAAACCCGCCGATTGAATCAGGAATACAAATGGACCCGCACTGCCGTCCATGATTGGCACTTCGGATGCGGAGAGCTCGACGTAGGCGTTATCGATGCCCAGGCCAGCCATGGCCGAAAGCAAATGCTCAACCGTATCCACCTTGACATCACCGTTGACCAGCGTGGTCGACATGGTGGTTTCACCAACGTTGTCCGCGTTCGCGGCAATTTCCACGACGGGATCAAGGTCGGTACGACGGAACACGATACCCGTGTCCACAGGTGCCGGCTTCAGGGTCAGGTATACCTTCTCCCCGGAATGCAGGCCAACGCCAGTGGCGCGGATGATGTTCTTCAGGGTGCGTTGTTTAATCATGGGCTTGGCCGCTATAGCGCTAGTTGCGAATTGTTTTCAACAATGGCCGGCGATAATAGCAGAACCGGCCTTTGCTGAACACCAATCGTCCCAATGCTCCTGATACATTTCATTAATCGGCCTGACGACGCAGGAATGCCGGGATGTCCAGATAGTCCAGATCGTCCTGAGGATTGAGCTTAGCGGCTGTGGCCGCGCCGCTGTGGCTCTGACGCTGAACGGTCGGACGCTCGTAGTCCTTGTAGTTGACGGTGTGCTCATTACGCACCGGCGCAGGCGCTGGAGTCTGAGCGTTGTTCGACACTGCAGCGGTCGAGACCTGAACGGTGTTGTCGATAACCTTGACCGGCTTCTCGAGCTTGGCACCCAGACCTGTAGCCACTACGGTGACGTGCAGCTCATCACGCATGTCCGGATCGATCACAGTACCGACCTTGACGGTCGCGTGCTCGGATGCGAACTGCTCGATGATGTTACCCACGTCGGAGTACTCACCCAGCGACAGGTCAGGACCGGCGGTGATGTTAACCAGGATGCCACGGGCGCCCTGCAGGTTTACATCTTCCAGCAGCGGGTTGCGGATAGCCGCTTCAGTGGCTTCGCGAGCGCGGTTCGGGCCGCTTGCGCAACCTGTACCCATCATCGCCATGCCCATTTCGCTCATGACAGTTTTAACGTCGGCGAAGTCGACGTTGATCATGCCCGGGCGTTTGATGATGTCGGAGATACCGCGCACGGCACCGGCGAGAACATCGTCAGCCTTGGCGAATGCCGACAGCAGGCTGGCGTCTTTGCCGAGGATGGTCAGCAGCTTTTCGTTAGGAATAGTGATCAGCGAGTCGACGCTTTCAGACAGGGCACGAATACCCTCGTCAGCGATCTGCATACGCTTGCGGCCTTCGAACGGGAACGGACGCGTTACCACTGCAACGGTCAGAATCCCCATTTCCTTGGCAACCTGAGCAATTACAGGCGCTGCACCGGTACCGGTACCGCCGCCCATGCCCGTGGTGATGAACACCATGTCGGAGCCTTGCAGGACTTCAGCTACACGCTCGCGGTCTTCCATCGCAGCCTGACGGCCGACTTCAGGATTGGCGCCAGCGCCCAGACCTTTGGTCACAGCGGTACCCAGTTGCAGAACAGTGCGCGCACCAATGTTCTTCAGGGCTTGTGCGTCAGTGTTGGCGCAGATGAACTCAACGCCTTCAATGTTGCAAGTCGTCATGTGGTTGACTGCGTTACCGCCGCCACCGCCGACACCGATTACTTTAATGACCGCTGTTTGCGGGATGTTGTCTACGAGTTCGAACATTTTCCCTCTCCTTTTTACTTTCTAGTTGTAACGCCTACTGCAGATGCGGTTTTACTTTAGAAATTTCCCTGGACCCAACGCTTGAAGCGCTCAAGTACAGGCGCCTTGGCCTCGTCGCTGTAACTACCGATCGATGACATCGAGATGCCGTCGTGCTGCTTCTGCAGCCCGTACATCAACAACCCCACACCGGTCGAATAAATCGGGTTGCGTACAACATCAGCAAGCCCTTTGACACTCAACGGCAAACCCAAACGAACCGGCATGTGGAAGATCTCTTCCGCCAACTCGACTGCGCCTTCCATCTTCGCGGTGCCACCGGTGAGAACGATCCCGGCTGGGATCAGATCCTCGTACCCGCTGCGCCGCAGCTCCGCCTGAATGAGGGTGAACAGTTCGTCATAACGCGGCTCGACCACTTCAGCCAAAGACTGACGTGAAAGGTCGCGCGGCGGACGATCACCCACGCTCGGGACTTTGATTGTTTCGCCCGCGCCGGCCAGCTTGGCCAATGCGCAGGCGTAACGAATTTTGATTTCTTCGGCGTACTGCGTAGGGGTACGCAGCGCCATGGCGATGTCATTGGTGACTTGATCGCCGGCAATCGGAATCACCGCTGTATGGCGAATTGCGCCTTCGGTGAAGATGCAGATATCGGTGGTGCCGCCGCCAATATCGACCAGGCAAACGCCCAGCTCTTTCTCGTCGTCGGTCAGTACCGCGTAAGCCGAAGCCAGTTGCTCAAGGATGATGTCGTCAACCTCAAGGCCGCAGCGGCGCACGCACTTCTCGATGTTCTGCGCTGCATTCACTGCACAGGTAACAACGTGCACTTTGGCTTCGAGACGAACGCCACTCATGCCCAGCGGCTCGCGAACGCCTTCCTGGTTATCGATCACGTAATCCTGCGGCAACGTGTGCAGAACCCGCTGATCAGCAGGAATTGCAACGGCCTGAGCAGCGTCGAGTACGCGTTCGAGGTCGGCCTGGCTGACCTCACGATCACGGATGGCGACAATCCCGTGGGAGTTCAGGCTGCGGATATGGTTGCCGGCAACGCCGACAAACGCCGAGTGAATCCGGCAACCTGCCATCAACTGGGCTTCTTCGATCGCGCGCTGGATCGACTGCACGGTGGACTCAATGTTGACCACGACGCCCTTCTTCAGGCCGCGCGAGGGATGAGTACCGATACCGACGATTTCCAGCTGGCCATCAGCCGCGACCTCACCCACCAGCGCCACTACTTTCGAAGTGCCGATGTCGAGAGCAACGATCATCTTTCCGCTCTGCACGTTTGCCATTTGTCTTGCCTTCTCCTGATTCACTGCACGACAGCAGTGTTAGCTGCCGTGATCACGGCCGGTTCACGCCACGCAACGGCCAGGCCGTTGGAGTAACGCAGATCGATCCGCGCAATATTCTCTATTTGGTCACTCAGCTTCTTGTCATAAATCGTCATGAAGCGGCGAATCTTGTCGATCAGATGATCGCGGCCCAGCAGCATCTCAATGCCCTGACCCGTGGTTAAAAACCAGCTGCCACGATCACGCAGCTCAAGGCGCGCGACGGTAAAGCCAATGGGGCGCAACATCTGGCTGAGCACTTGATACTGCTGCATCACTTTTTGCTGCGCCCGCTGCGGACCGTAGAGCTGCGGCAGGTGCTGATAATTCGCCAGTTCCTGCGGGGCAAACGACTGGCCCTGATTGTTCAACAGCGCGGCATCGCCCCAGCGAGCGATTGGCAGTTGCTCTTCGAGCTTGATCTGTACCTGGTCTGGCCATACGCGACGCACTTGTGCGCTGGCGATCCACGGCATGCTTTCAAGCTCGTGACGCATACCGACCAGATCCACGCTGAAGAAGCTCGCCGAGACAAACGGGGCGATGCGCTCCTGCACCGACTGCTGGCTGATGTAGCTCAAGTCGCCATCAACACTGATTTTCGAAATCGGCTGATCGGCATACGGCAGCAAACGCAGCGACGCTTCATACGCGCCAATCCCCAGCGCCAACAGCAGCAACGGCCATGTCACGCTCTTGAGGAACTTGAAGCTCGGTTTCGGCAAGCGCTTGCTCAACGGCTCCTTGGCCACCAAACGGCTGGCGCCGCGCTGCGCAGGCTTGGCACGCAAAGGTGCGCCATTGGTGCCTGGCTGATGACGAAGGATGGCGTTCATGACTTAACCCCGAGCCTCAATACTGTCGGCGAGAATCGCCAACACCAGTTGTTGAAAATCCAGACCGGCCGCTTTGGCCGCCATTGGCACCAGACTGTGATCGGTCATGCCTGGCACGGTATTCACTTCGAGCAACCAGAACGCGCCCTGCGCATCCTGCATCACGTCAACCCGCGCCCAGCCCTGAATGCCTACCGCTTCGCAAGCACGCTCGGTGAGCTGCTGCAGTTCGGCTTCTTTGTCAGCGTCGAGGCCGCACGGAATCCGGTACTGGGTATCATTGGCCAGATACTTGGCGTCGTAGTCGTAAAAGCTGTGCGGCGTGCCCAGACCAATCACTGGCAAGACCTGACCACGCAGCGTTGCGATGGTGTATTCCGGCCCCTGAATCCACTGTTCAACCAGCACCTGGCTGTCGAACTGGCTGGCGGTTTGCCACGCACTGATCAGCTCCTCAACGTTGGCAACCTTGGCCATGCCGATGCTCGAGCCTTCGTGAGCCGGTTTGACGATCAACGGGAAGCCCAGTTCCGCGCCAGCCTGCTGGCAATCTTCAATGCTCGACAGTGCGGCGTGGCGCGGCGTCGGCAAGCCCAGGCTCTGCCAAACCTGCTTGGTGCGCAGTTTGTCCATCGCCAGTGCCGAGGCCAGAATGCCGCTGCCGGTGAAAGGAATGCCTGCGCATTCGAGCAAGCCCTGCATGCTGCCGTCTTCACCGCCACGACCGTGCAGCACGATGAACGCGCGGTCGATTTTCTCGCTAAGCAAGCGCTGCAGCAGGTCGTCGCCAACATCGATGCCGAACGCATCAACACCAGCCGCCTGCAACGCACTCAGTACCGCAGCGCCCGACTTCAGGGACACCTCACGCTCGGCGCTTTTGCCGCCGAACAGGACGGCGACGCGACCAAAAGCGCTGACCGGCAGCTGAGATTTCAATTTTTCAGTACTCATTTAGCTTTACCTGAAGCCACTGCAAACTGCGGGCTCTGCAACAGTTGTGGAGCCAAACCGCCGATGTCGCCCGCGCCCTGACACAGCAGGATGTCGCCAGCACGCAGTAGCGGCTTGATCAGTGGCGCCAGATCGACGCCACGCTCGATATAAATAGGGTCCAACTGGCCGCGCTGACGGATGCTGTGGCAAAGCTGACGGCTGTCGGCGCCCGGAATCGGCTCCTCGCCTGCCGGATAAACTTCCATCAACAGCAGCACGTTGGTCTCGCCGAGAACCTGAACGAAATCGTCATACAGATCGCGGGTACGGCTGAAACGGTGCGGCTGGTAAACCATGACCAGACGACGATCCGGCCAGCCACCGCGAACAGCCTTGATTACCGCAGCTACTTCGCGCGGGTGATGGCCGTAGTCATCAACCAGCATCACTTCACCGCCTTCAACCGGCAGCTCGCCATACACCTGGAAACGACGACCCACGCCCTGGAAGCCGGAAAGGCCCTGAACGATGGCTTCATCAGAAATGCCTTCATCGGTGGCGATGGCGATTGTGGCCAGCGAGTTGAGTACGTTGTGGTTGCCCGGCATGTTCACCGACACATCCAGCGGCTCGCGATCCGGGCGCAATACGGTGAAGAAGGTGCGCATGCCTTCCTGGCGAACATTGATCGCACGCACGTCGGCATCTTCGGCAAAACCGTAGGTCACGGTCGGGCGCGCCACGTGCGGCAGAATTTCGCAGACCACCGGATCATCCACACACATCACGGCCAGCCCGTAGAACGGCAGGTTGTGCAGGAACTCGATGAAGGTTTTCTTCAACTTGTTGAAGTCACCTTCATAGGTGCTCATGTGGTCCATGTCGATGTTGGTGACCACGGCAACCATTGGCTGCAGGTGCAGGAAGCTGGCATCACTTTCGTCAGCTTCGGCAATCAGGTAACGGCTGGTGCCCAGCTGGGCATTGGTGCCCGCGGCATTCAGACGGCCACCGATGACAAATGTCGGATCAAGGCCGCCGGCAGCGAATACCGAAGCCAGCAGGCTGGTGGTCGTGGTTTTGCCGTGCGTACCGGCAACGGCAACACCGTGGCGGTAGCGCATCAGCTCGGCGAGCATCTCGGCACGCGGCACCACCGGAACGCGACGCTCCAGTGCACTGGCGACTTCCGGGTTGGCAGTATTGACTGCGCTCGAAACCACCAGCACATCGGCGTGGGCCGAGTTATCAGCCTGGTGACCGATAAAGATTTTTGCGCCGAACTTCTCCAGACGATCAGTCACGGCCGATGCCTTGAGGTCGGAGCCGGAGACCTGATAGCCCAGATTCAGCAGTACTTCGGCGATGCCGCACATGCCCGCGCCGCCGATACCGACGAAGTGGATATTACGGATACGGCGCATTTCGGGTTGCGGTGCGGCTTTCTGCGACTCAACCACGGGCCACCTCCAGGCAAATCTCAACGACGCTGCGTGTGGCGTCAGGTTTGGCCAGGCTACGGGCAGTAGTGGCCATGGTTTTTAGTTTTTGTGGCTGCATCAAAACCTCGTTCAGCTGCGCGGCCAGCATTGCCGCGTCAGTGGAGCGTTGCGGGAGGAGCACGGCGGCACCCTCGTTCGCGAGAAATTCGGCGTTGCGTGTCTGGTGGTCGTCAATCGCATGGGGCAATGGCAGCAAGAATGCTGGTAAACCCGCTGCCGCCAATTCACTGACCGTTAGCGCACCCGCACGACAAATAACCATGTCTGCCCAACCATAGGCCTGCGCCATGTCCTTGATAAATGGGGCGACTTGCGCTTCGACGCCTACATTGCGATATCGTTCGCCAGTAATTTCACTGTGTTGCTTGCCCGCCTGATGAAACACCTCGGGGCGCACTTCAGGGTCAATCAACGACAGCGCTTCTGGCAGCAATTTATTCAGTGGTTCAGCGCCCAGACTGCCGCCCAAAACCAGCAAACGCGGCTTGCGATTGGCCAGCGGTTGACGCGGGGTTTCCAGGAACAGTTCTTCACGCACCGGGTTACCGGTGGTACGGCGCTTGTCGGATGCGTTGAAGGTGTTCGGGAAGGCTTCACACACGCGAGCGGCGAATGGCGCCAGGCTGCGGTTAGCCGTACCGGCCACTGCGTTTTGCTCATGAATGATCAAAGGTGCGCCACACATGCGTGCCGCCAAGCCACCTGGCCCTGTCACATAACCGCCCATGCCGAGCACGCAGACTGGCTGCAACTGGCGCATGACTTTGCGCGCTTGATACAGCGCTTTGAGCAGCTGGAACGGCGCTTTGAGCAGCGACAGCTTGCCCTTGCCACGCAATCCACTGACATCGATCAGGTGCAGTGGCAAACCGGCAGCCGGCACCAGTTCATTTTCGATGCCACGTGGGGTGCCCAGCCAATGCACGCTGTATCCGCGCGCCTTGAATTCGCTTGCACAGGCCAGCGCCGGGAACACGTGCCCGCCAGTACCGCCTGCCATGATCAGAACATTACCGGCCACGAGCGACCTCCTTTACAGGTGCAGTCGCCAGATCGGCAAAATCCGACTCGGTGAAATCGACATCTTCACTGCCGAGCGAGGTCCGACGCTCCCACTCGATGCGCAGCAACAGCGCCAGACTGACGCAGCAAATAACCAGTGAGCTGCCGCCGTAACTGAGGAACGGCAGGGTAAGACCTTTAGTCGGCAGCAGGCCGACGTTTACGCCGATGTTGATCAGGATCTGGCCAATCCACAGAAATGCCAGGCCGTAGGCCACGTAGGCGGCGAAGAACTGCTTGGCCTTCTCGGCCCACAAACCGATGTACAGAGCGCGCACGCTGACGAACACAAACAGCGCCACGGTGGTCAGTGCGCCAACCATGCCGAGTTCTTCAGCGAGTACCGAGAACACGAAGTCGGTGTGCGCTTCTGGCAGGTAGAACTGCTTCTGGATACTGTTGCCGAGGCCAACGCCAATCCACTCGCCACGACCAAATGCGATTAGGGCCTGACTCAACTGGTAGCCCGCGCCGAACTGATCGGCCCATGGGTCGGCGAAGTTGGTCATACGCGCCCAGCGATACGGATCCTGTACCAGCCAGACCACAGCACCAACAGCCAGCAACACCATGACCCCGAAGCGGAACAGGCCAACACCACCGAGGAACAACATGGCAGCCGCGGCACCGAACATCACCACCGTTGCACCGAAGTCAGGCTCAAGCAGCAGCAACAGCGCCATCGGCATCAGCACGGCGAAAGGCTTGATGAAACCGGCCCAGCTTTCGCGGACCTGCTCTTGGCGACGAACCAGATAACCGGCCAGGAACAACACCACAAAGACTTTGGCGATTTCAGAAGGCTGCACGTTGAATGCACCGAAGCCGATCCAGCGCATCGAGCCGTTTACCTCACGTCCAACCCCCGGAATCAGCACCATCAACAACAGGGCAAATGCCACGAGCAGCAGCATCCAGCCGTAACGCTGCCATGTCGCAATCGGAATCATCAGCACAATGCCGGCCGCGCCCAGACCAATGAGCAGATAGATCAGGTGGCGGATCATGTAATACAGCGGGCTGCCGGTATTGACCGCAGCCACTTCGGTAGACGCCGAGGCGATCATCACCAGACCAATACCCAGCAGTGCCAGGCAACCTGCCAGCAGCGGGAAGTCCATGCTCATGCCGCGCGGGCCGAACAGCGGTGACGGATAAGGACGCAGGAATTCGAACATCAGTTCAACGCCTCCGCCGCTTGTGCAAAGAGGCGACCGCGCTCTTCGAAGTTCTTGAACATGTCCAGGCTCGCGCATGCCGGCGACAGCAACACGGCATCACCCGCCTCAGCCAACTCGGCGCAACGGGCAACCGCTTCTTGCAGCGTACTCACATGCACCAGCGGTGCGCTGTCAGCCAGCGTTGCAGCCAGCAACGGCGCATCGCGACCCAGCAAAACAACCGCGCGGCAGAAACGTGCCACTGGTTTGGCCAGCGCCGAAAAATCTGCGCCCTTGCCATCGCCACCGGCGATCAACACCAGCTTGCCGCTGATATCCGCACCCAAGCCTTCGATAGCAGCCAGTGCAGCGCCAACGTTAGTGGCTTTGGAGTCATCGTAATAATTCACACCGCGCAGCTCGCGAACCCACTGACAACGGTGAGCAAGGCCGGTGAACTGTTTGAGCGTTTCCAGCATGGCTGCCATCGGCAGACCGGCTGCATGGCCCAGCGCTAATGCGGCCAAGGCATTCGACTGGTTATGCGCGCCGCGAATTTTCAGCTCGCTGACCGGCATCAAGGCAGCGAACTTGAAGCCGAGGCATTTCTGGCCGTTTTCATCGATCAAACCGAAACGCTGGAAGTCCGGCTTACCCAAGCCGTAGCTCCAGCAAGGCAACTGATCGGCAATCAGCGGCCGCGACAATGGATCGTCGCGATTCACCACAACCTGCCGTGCTCCACGGAAAATGCGATGCTTGGCCAGATGATAAGCCGGCAGATCAGCGTAGCGATCCATGTGGTCTTCGCTGATGTTCAGGCACGTCGCCACTTCGGCGTTCAGCTGCTCGGTGGTTTCGAGCTGGAAGCTCGACAGCTCAAGCACATAAAGCTCGACATCATCGGACAACAAATCCAGCGCTGGCGTGCCCAGGTTACCGCCTGCGGCGACCTTCTTGCCCGCTGCTGCGGCCATTTCGGCAACCAGCGTGGTTACGGTGCTTTTTGCGTTGGAGCCGGTGATAGCCACAATCGGTGCTTTGGCGTGACGGGCAAACAAGTCGATATCGCCCGACAACTTGACCCCGCGCTTGGCCGCTTCCTGCAACTGCGGCGTGGCAATGGCCAGACCCGGGCTCACCAGCAACTCGCTGGCGCGGCAGAGGAACTCGACATCCAGCTCACCACAGCGCACTTCGACCTCTGGGAACTGTTCACGCAAGGTGGCCAGCTCCGGAGGATTCGCACGTGTGTCTGCCACGGCAAAGCGGGCACCCTGACGCGCGAGGAAGCGCACCAGCGACATGCCACTTTTGCCGAGACCGACAATAATGCGGAAGTTGTCTGTAGCGATCAGGCTCATCGTGTCCTCAACGCAATTTCAAAGTGGAAAGACCGATCAACACCAAAATCACGGTGATGATCCAGAAACGTACAATCACCCGCGGCTCCGGCCAGCCCTTCAATTCGAAGTGGTGATGGATCGGCGCCATGCGGAACACGCGCTTGCCGGTCAACTTGAATGAAGCGACCTGGATGATGACCGACAGGGTTTCCATCACGAACACGCCACCCATGATGAACAGCACCACTTCCTGGCGCACGATGACGGCGATGGTGCCCAGTGCAGCGCCCAGCGCCAGCGCGCCAACGTCACCCATAAAGACCTGGGCCGGATAGGTGTTGAACCAGAGGAAACCGAGACCGGCACCCACCAGCGCCGAGCAAAACACGATCAGCTCGCCCGCGCCTGGCACGTAAGGAATCAGCAGGTAATCAGCGAATTTCACGTTGCCCGACAGGTAGCAGAAGATCCCCAGCGCACCACCAACCATCACGGTCGGGAGAATGGCCAGACCATCAAGGCCGTCAGTCAGGTTGACCGCGTTGCTTGAGCCCACGATTACCAGATAGGTCAGTACGACGAAGCCAGCGCCCAGCGGAATGCTGACATCTTTCAGCAGAGGCAGGATCAGCGTGGTTTCAACCGGTGTTTGCGCCGTCATATAAAGGAACACGGCAGCGCTTAAGCCAAATACCGACTGCCAGAAATACTTCCAGCGGCTCGGCAGGCCGCGCGAATTCTTCTCGATCACCTTGCGGTAGTCATCCACCCAGCCCACAGCGCCGAACAGCAGGGTTACAGCCAGAACCACCCAGACGTAACGGTTGCTCAGGTCTGCCCACAACAGGGTGCTGACGGTAATGGCAGACAGGATCAGCGCGCCACCCATGGTCGGCGTGCCTTTCTTTGACAGGTGCGATTGCGGGCCGTCATTACGCACCGACTGGCCGATTTGACGGGTTTGCAAGGTACGGATCATCCACGGGCCGAGGCACAGCGCGATAACCAGTGCAGTGAGCACACCGAGAATTCCGCGCAGTGTCAGGTACTGGAATACAGCGAAACCAGTGTGGAACTGTTGCAGGTACTCGGCCAGCAGCAGCAGCATTTAGTGAATCTCCCCAGACGTGCCACAAAGAGCCGCGACGATTTTCTCCATCGCGGCGCTGCGTGAACCTTTAATAAGTACAGTGGTGTCACCCGACTCGAGGCGAAGCGCTTCGATCAGGCTGGCTTGATCGGCGAAATGCCGGCCATTTATTGCGAATTCTTCTACAGCAAAACTCATCAGCGGTCCGACGGCATACAGCGCATCAACTTTGCCCTTGGCGTACTCGCCAACAGCACGGTGACTTTGCTCAGCCCATTCCCCCAATTCGCCCATATCTCCGAGCACCAGAACAGTGCGGCCGGAAAAGCCCGCGAGTATATCAATCGCCGCGCAAATCGACGCGGGATTTGCGTTGTAGGTGTCATCGATTACGCGCATCCCATTGGGCGCCAACTGCGCTACTGCACGGCCTTTCACCGGTTGCAGCGCTTCGAGCCCGGCCTTGATATCGATGAGCGGTACGCTCAGCGCATGTGCAGCGGCCGCAGCAGCCAGCGCATTGCTGATGTTGTGCTCGCCCAGCAAGTTGAGCTGAATGCGCGCCATGCCCTCACTGCAATTGAGGGTGAAATTGGCGCAACCACGCGGGTCACGACTGCAATCGCTGGCGTGAAAATCGGCGCTGCTGTCGACCTTGGCAAAACTCAGAACAGACGCGGGCTTGGCGCGCTCGCTCCAGATGGCAAACGCCGCGTCGTCCTTGTTCAGCACCGCAATGTGGTGCTCGCTCAGGCTGGCGATGATTTCGCCCTTGGCTTCAACGATTTTTTCCGGGCCGCCAAACTCGCCAACATGTGCAGTACCTGCGTTGGTGATCATCGCCACCTGCGGCTTGGCCAGGCTAACGGTGTAGGCAATTTCGCCAACGCGCGATGCGCCCAGCTCGATAACCGCTGCTTTATGCTCGGGGTTCAGTTCGAGCAAGATCAGCGGTGCGCCCAAATCATTGTTCAGGTTGCCGCGCGTCGCCAGCACGGCCGAGGCCTCCCCTGCATTGGCTTCGCGCATGATGCTGGCCAGCATCTCTTTAACTGTGGTTTTGCCGCTTGAGCCGGTAACCGCAGCCAGTGGGCCACGGTAGGCTTTGCGGTTCATTGCGGCCAGCTGACCGAGTGCCACGCGGCAATCTTTGACGATTAGCTGCGGCAAGGTTGAATCGGCTATGTGGCGTTCGACCAGAGCGGCGACAGCGCCCTTGCCGGCGACTTCATTCAAATAGTCGTGGCCATCGAAGCGCGGACCGGTCAGGGCAATGAACAGCTGACCCGGCTTGATGCTGCGGCTGTCGGTATTGACTGCATCGAACTCGCCGTCAGCACCGATAAGCTGCGCATCAAGTGCGCTCAACAACTCAGAAAAACGCAGTGCCTTAAGCATGAGCATTCTCCCAGGCTGTGAGAGCATTAGCCGCTTCGACCAGATCCGAGAACGGCTGGCGCACGCCGTTGATTTCCTGGTAATCCTCGTGCCCCTTGCCAGCCAGCACGACGATATCGCTGGCTTGCGCCGCCGCAACGACCTTGGCGATGGCCAGACCGCGTCCGGCGACGAACTCGACAGCGTCGGGCGCAACAAAGCCCTGACGGATATCAGCAAAGATTTGCTCGGGCGCTTCGGTGCGCGGGTTGTCATCGGTAACTATCACAGCATCGGCCAGACGCTCGACCACTTCGGCCATCAGCGGACGCTTACCGCGGTCGCGGTCACCACCGCAGCCAAACACGCAGGTCAGACGCCCCTGAACATGTGGGCGCAGTGCTTCAAGTACTTTTTCCAGCGCATCCGGAGTGTGGGCGTAATCGACCACAACCAATGGCTTTTCGGCGCCGCCCAAACGCTGCATGCGGCCAACCGGGCCTTGCAGGTTTGGCAGCACCTTGAGAATTTCATCCAGCGCGTAATCCAGCGCCAGCAGAGCGCCAACCACGGCCAGCAGGTTGCTCAGGTTGAAGCGGCCCAGCAAGGTGCTGCGCAGAATACCTTCACCACGCGGGGTTACCAGCTTGGCGCGAACGCCGTGATCATCAAACTGCAGCGCGTCGCAGAACAGGTAAGCACTGCTGTCGATCAGGCTGTAAGTGATCAGACGCGAGTCGTGCTGCTCTTGCGCCAGTTTCTGACCGAAGCTGTCATCCAGATTAAGTACGCGGCAACGCAGGCCAGGCCATGCGAAAAGCTTGGCTTTGGCGGCCGCGTAGGCTTCCATCGAACCGTGGTAATCGAGGTGATCGCGGGAAAGATTGGTCAGCACGGCAACATCAAATGCCAGCGCTGCCACTCGGCCCTGATCGAGACCATGGGACGAGACTTCCATCGCCACGGCACGCGCATGGGATTTTTTCAGGTCCGCCAGCACAGCCTGCACCCCAATCGGGTCCGGCGTGGTGTGCTTGCCCTGAGTCAGCGCGTTGTAGAAGCCATTGCCTAACGTGCCAACGATGCCGCATGGCTCGCCGAGCATGTCCAATGCCTGCGCCAGCAATTGGCTGACGCTGGTTTTGCCGTTGGTGCCGGTGATGCCGACCATATGCAGGGCGCGGCTCGGCTCACCGTAGAAACGACCGGCGATAGCCGAAAGCTGGCCAGCCAGGCCTTTGATCGCAACCAACTCGGCGTTATCGACGCTCATGTCGAACGCGCCTTCGGCTTCATAAGCAACAGCAGCAGCGCCGCGCTCCAATGCGTCGGCGATGTGCTCGCGGCCATCCTGAGCCAGCCCCGGCACCGCCAGAAACAAGTCGCCCGGACGCACTTTGCGGCTGTCCAGGGTCAATTCGCGAATCAAGGTGCTCGACTGCGCTTTAGGAATAAGTTGGCTAAGTGGCATTGGCATCAGCCGCGCCCTCCTTTAGTCGACGCAGCATCTACGGTCTGCACAGCTTCGTCCTTTGGCAAGTTATCCGGAGTCACGTTCATCAGGCGCAAACCGCCTGCCATTACGCGACTGAACACCGGAGCAGAAACCAAACCACCGTAGTAACCGCCCTGACTTGGCTCATCGATGACGACGGCAAGCGCAATACGCGGATTGTTGACCGGTGCGAAACCTGCAAACAGCGAGCGATAGGCATTCTCGCGATAACCTTTAGTCCCGACACTTACCTTACGTGCCGTGCCGCTCTTGCCCGCTACGTGATAGCCAGGCACTTGTGCGCGGTAAACGCCGCCTGGCGCTTCAATCACTTGCTGCAACATGCCGTGCACAGTCTGCGCAACATCTTCGGGAATCACTTGTACGCTGTCTGGCGTCTTATCAACTCGAATCATCGACAACGGCACGGTGCGGCCGTCATTCGCCAGCGCTGCGTAGGCATGAGCCAACTGCACGGCGGTTACCGAAAGGCCGTAGCCGTAGGCCAATGTGGCCGTTTCAGCTTGGCCCCACTTGCGATGGTTGGGCAGATTGCCGACGCGCTCGCCAGGGAAGCTGAGGCCGGTATCCTGACCAAAACCGACTTGCTGCATCACGCTGTAAATCGACTCGGCGCCGATATCAAAGGCCACCTTGCTCACGCCGACGTTACTCGACTTGATCAAAATTCCGGTGAGATCAAGTACACCGCTGTTACGCGACACGTCGCGGATGGTGTAACGACCAATACGCAGCCAGCCCGGCGCGACATTAACGGTGTCGGTCGGCTTCCAGCGGCCAGTTTCCAGCGCGGCGCTGATCGAGAACGGCTTAACCGTCGAGCCCGGCTCGAACAGGTCAGTCATGGCGCGGTTACGCATGGCGGCCGGTTGCAGGGTGCGGCGATTGTTTGGGTTGTAGGTCGGCTGGTTAACCATCGCCAACACTTCACCTGTCTTGACGTCGACCATCACCAGGCTGCCGGCTTTGGCGCCGAACTCGACCAGCGCATTGCGCAATTCGCGGTGAGCCAGATATTGCAGGCGCAGGTCAATCGACAAGGCCAGGGTTTTACCCGGCTTGGCGTTCTGCGTGACCTGCACATCTTTAATCAGACGGCCGCGACGATCTTTCAACACCTGACGCTTGCCCGGCACACCGGCCAGCCAATCATCAAACGCCAATTCCATGCCTTCACGGCCACGGTCATCAATATCAGTGAAGCCGACCACGTGTGCGGTCACTTCGCCCGCCGGATAGAAACGACGGAATTCCTCGCTGGAATAAACCCCGGGGATTTTCAGGTCAAGAATGCGCTGGCCCTGCTCAGGCGTCAGCCCGCGCACCAGATAAAGGAACTCACGCTCGGCGCTGGCCTGCAGGCGCTTGGCAAAATCTTCCTGATTCTGGCCCAACGCTTTAGCCAGTACTGGCCACTGCGCCTTGGCTTGCTGCAGTTCTTTGCCATTGCCCCACAAAGTGGTGACCGGCGTACTGACCGCCAGCGGCTCGCCATTACGGTCTGTTACCAGACCGCGGTGTGCAGGGATCGGGATGTGGCGCACGCTGCGCGCATCGCCGTGAGCCTGCAGGAAGTCATGATCAAAAATCTGCAGATCAATGATGCGCCAGACAATAGCGGCCACCATCAGCGCCAACAGGAACAGCACAACTCTGAAACGCCACGGATAAAGTGCGCCTTCGAGTCTGATCATGGCGCCACCATCCTTACTTCGCCGGCATCGGGAATGCGCATGCCAAGCTGATCGTGGGCCAGTGTTTCGATACGGTTATGCGCCGTCCAGGTGCTCTGCTCAAGGATCAGGCGGCCCCACTCAGCCTGAGCTTTGTCGCGCACGCTGAGTTCGGAGTAGAGGTTGTTGAGCAACTGGCGATTCCAGTGCGCGCAGTAAGACACAGCCAACGCCGACATAATGACGGCGATGAACAGCAGCAGCATCAGCAGCGTGCCGCGCGGCAGTGTCTTCAGCGACTGCATGCTCATCTGACTTTCTCGGCGATGCGCATTACGGCGCTACGCGAACGGGGGTTGGCTTTGAGTTCGGCTTCCGAGGCAAACACCGGCTTGCCAATCAGTTTCAGGCGTGGTTCGAATGCCTTGGGGATAATTGGCAGGTCACGCGGCAACTTGTCGGCCTCGCCCTTGGCGTGCTTGCGCATGAACTGCTTGACGATGCGGTCTTCCAGCGAATGGAAGCTGATCACCACCAGACGACCGCCCACTTCAAGGGATTCCAGCGCTGCATCGAGGCCACGCTCAAGGTCGCCCAGCTCGTTATTGATGTAGATACGCAGGCCCTGGAAGGCACGGGTTGCCGGATTCTTGCCTTTTTCCCAGGCGGGATTGGCCACGGTCAACACCTGCGCCAAATCTGCGGTGCGCTCAAACGCCTGCTCGCTGCGGCGCTGCACAACGGCGCGTGCCATGCGCTTGGCAAAACGTTCTTCGCCGTATTCCTTGAATACGCGGGCGATTTCTTCTTCGCTGGCGGTGGCAATGAACTGGGCTGCGCTCACGCCACGATCCGGGTCCATGCGCATGTCCAGCGGGCCGTCATTAAGGAAGCTGAAACCGCGCTCGGCATCGTCCAGTTGCGGAGAAGAGACACCGAGGTCGAGCAGAATGCCGCTGATTTTGCCGTCGATTCCGCGGACAGCAGCTTCTTCGGCAAGTTCCGCAAAACTGCGTTGTACAACGACAAAGCGGCCGTCATCGGCCGCTAGTGCATTTCCCGTGGCGATTGCCAGTGGGTCTTTGTCGAACCCTAGCAACCGCCCCTCTGCACCGAGCGTTTGGAGTATCAGGCGGCTATGCCCGCCGCGCCCGAATGTGCCATCGATATAGCAGCCGTCAGCGCGTACGGCGAGGCCTTCGACGGCTTCGTCCAGTAACACGGTAATATGGCTGAAGTTGCTATTCATAGTCACAGGATCAAGTCACGTAGATCGTCGGTTAAAGCACCCGGTAGTTTGATAGCGGCCAAATCAGCCTCTGCCACGCCATTCCAGGTTTCTTCATCCCACAATTGAAATTTATCGAGTTGGCCAACCAGCATTGCGCGCTTGTCCAGCTTTGCGTATTCGCGCAAGCGCGGCGGAACCAGGAAACGACCACTGGCATCCAGTTCAAGGTCAACGGCATTACCAATCAACAGACGCTGCAAGCGACGGTTCTCTTCACGGAAGGAAGCCAACGCGCGCAATTTCTGTTCAATGATTTCCCACTCGGCGAGCGGATAGATGCACAAACAAGGGTCAATGGCGTCGATTGTTACGATGAGCTGGCCAGAACAACGCGAGACGAGCTCATCCCGATACCGACTTGGCATCGCGAGCCGCCCTTTGGCGTCGAGATTAATGGCGTTAGCTCCGCGAAACACGGTTGCACATCCCCTTTTATTAGCTTTCCATGCCCAAAAAAACCCACTTCGTGCCACTTCTTACCACTTGCGCACACTATAGGAACGCCACCCCCCCACCGTCAAGGCACTCCACGAGGGAAAAAGCCTTATAGAACGGTGATTTACGGAAATAAGGAGGGATATGGAGTGAGCTGCGCAACATTCGAAAAGTTAAAAACGAACAGGCACAGCGAAATGAACTTCAAAGTTAAAGTGATTTATTAAGAGTAAGATTTTTTAGGTATTAGAAAGGCGGGAAATGTAGTTTTGCGATACAGCAGGAATAAAGGTGGAGAGTCGATCTGTAAGCCGGGTTCTGTCGAGGACAGTCATTCCTCTACGACGTACATCACTGCACGCCTTTAGCAACCTACCCGGTTCCAGCGCGGGCCACGCCAATGGAACCCTATTTGGTCTTGCTCCGAGTGGGGTTTACCTAGCCACGGACTGTTGCCAGCCGCGCGGTGCGCTCTTACCGCACCTTTTCACCCTTACCGGCGCCGAAGCGCTTAGGCGGTTGTTTTCTGTGGCACTTTCCGTAGGCTCACGCCTCCCAGGCATTACCTGGCACTCCGCCCTATGGAGCCCGGACTTTCCTCCCCCACATTACGCAATGCGTAACGCGGCAGCGACTGTCCGATCGACTCTCCGGCGCCAAGGTTAGCGACAGATGCCTTTGAGGACAAGGATAATCCGCGCTAACTGACTGAATTCAAACCTGCAAGCCGCCAACCCCACACGCATCACGCCTGCCCCTGACGCTCCAGCGCGACCTGATACAGCAGGTTCTTACGCACGCCGGTAATCTCCGCGGCCAGCGCGGCTGCTCGCTTGAGCGGCATATCCTTGAGTAGCAAATCGAGCACGCGCAGCGCTTCACTGCTCACCGCAGCATCACTTTCTGGCGCCTGCCAGCCGGCCACTACCACAACACACTCGCCGCGCTGCTGATTGCTGTCACTGGCGACCCAACTATGCAAGTCGACCAGCGGCATGCCCTGCAACGTTTCAAACGTCTTGGTGATTTCACGCGCCAACAAAGCCGGGCGCTCATCGCCAAACACCAAACGCATGTCTTCGAGGCATTCAAGAATGCGGTGCGGCGCTTCATAGAAAATCAGGGTACGCGGCTCTTCCTTTACCTGCTCAAGACGCGCGCGACGCCCCACCGCCTTGGCCGGCAAAAAGCCTTCGAAGATGAATCGATCGGACGGCAAGCCGGCGGCCGACAACGCCGCAATCAGCGCACAGGCGCCCGGCACGGGCACCACTGCAAAGCCCGCCGCACGCGCCTGACGGACCAGGTGATAACCGGGATCAGATATCAGCGGCGTGCCGGCATCGGAAATCAGCGCGACATCCTCACCCGCCTGCAAACGCGAAATGAAACGACCGCCCTGATCACGCTCATTGTGCTCGTGACAAGCCGCCAGAGGCGTCGCGATACCGAAGTGCTGCATCAGGCGCGCCGAGTGGCGGGTGTCTTCCGCCGCGATCAAACTGACTTCATTAAGCACACGAATGGCCCGCGCGCTGATGTCTTCCAGGTTGCCGATGGGCGTGGCGACCACAAACAGCGTGCCCTTCTGTGAGTTAGCAATAACCGGTTCTGTCACAGCAACGCCCCAAGAATCGTATAAAAGAGGCTATTGTAACCCGTTTAGCACCTCCAACATCGCACCTGAGCCAGTGGTTCGGTACAATCGCCCTTCAATTTGATCAAGTATCAGGAACGCTTACATGATCGCCTGCCTGCGCCCCTTTATCGTGCTCTGCCTCGTTGGCCTGATTGCCGCTTGCGCCAGCTCCCCTTCATCCACGCTCGGCGAACTGCCTCGCACCCCTCAAGCCAGCATTGAACAGCTGCTCCAGGAGGCCGGCGACAGCCAGTCAGAAGAAGCTAATCTGCTGCGTTTATCCGCCGCCGATCTGGCTTACCAACAGAAGGACATCGGGCGCGCCAGCAGCATTCTCGAACAAGTGCAGATGGAAGGCTTGAAGCCTGCCCAGCAAATCTACGCCAGCACCTTAACTGCGGAACTGGCATTGGCGCGCAAGAGCCCGAAAGCGGCGCTTAAAGCCTTGCAGAACCCAAGCTTTGCCCGTCTCGGCGAGTTGCCGGTCGAGCAGCAGGCGCGCAGCCAGTTGGTTCGCGCCACGGCACTGGAGCAGGACGGCCAGACCCTTGCCGCCGCTCGCGAGCGCGTCTTTATCGCACCACTGCTGACCGGCGCCACCGCAGCCGCCAACCATGAAGCCATCTGGTCGCTGGTCTCGCGCCTGCCCAAAGAGCAGCTGCAACCTACAGGTGACGCCGACCTCTCTGGCTGGCTGGAACTGGCTAGCGCCACCAAAGGTGCTGGCACGCTGGAAACTCAGCAGCAGGCCATCAGCAACTGGCAAGCCACCCACCCGAATCACCCGGCAGCGCTGAACCTGCCAAAATCCCTGCAGGATCTGCAGCAACTGGCCAGCCAACCGCTGTCCGAGATCGCCCTGCTTTTGCCTATGGAAGGTCGCTTGGCCAGCGTATCGCGCGCACTGCGTGATGGCTTCATGGCTGCCAACTTCGAAGCCCAGCAAAGCGGCCAAGCCGCGCCGAACATCCAGTTTTTCGACAGCTCTCGTCTGACCTCGATTGATGATTTCTACCGCCAGGCGCAGGCCAGCGGCGTGCAACTGGTGGTTGGGCCACTGGAAAAGGAACTGGTCACCCAGCTCAACAACCGCGAGCAACTGCCCATCACTACACTGGCCCTCAACTACAGCGAAAACGACAAGGAAGGTCCGCCACAACTGTTCCAATACGGTTTGTCTGCTGAGGATGAAGCACGCGAAGCCTCACGCCGCGCCTGGGCTGATGGTCGCCGCAGCGCCTTTGCACTGGTGCCGAGCGGCACATGGGGCGACCGCGTTCTTGAAGCTTTCAGCAGCGACTGGCGCGCTCGCGGCGGCAACATGATTGCGGCCGAACACGTGTCCAAGCCGGTAGAACTGGCGCAACAAATTGCCCGCCTGCTGAAACTGCGTGAAAGCGAAACCCGCGCGCAAAACGTCGAGAGCACCATCGGCACCTCGGTTGATGCACAGCCCACGCCTCGCCAGGACGTAGACTTCATCTTCCTCGCCGCCACCCCGCAGCAAGCGCAGCAGATCAAGCCGACTCTGGCGTTCCAATACGCAGGCGACATGGCGGTGTATGCGACCTCGCACCTGTACACCGGTGTCTACAACCAGGCCCAATATCAGGATCTGTCCGGTATTCAGTTCTGCGAAACGCCGTGGCTGCTCGACTCCAGCGATCCGACCCGCCAGCGCATCAGCAATCAATGGCCACAAGCCAACAGCGGCCTGGGCCGGATTTACGCAATGGGCATTGATGCCTACTCGCTGACACCACGCCTCGGCCAGCTGAAAGCTCTGCCATCGACCCGTATCGATGGCTTTACCGGCAGCCTGTCGCTGGATGCTCAGCAGCGTATTCAACGCCAGCTGCCGTGGGCCGAGTTCCGCGACGGACAGGTTCAGCGCCTGCCTGACACGCCTCTTTGATTGATCGAAGTAGCAAGCAAAGCACCGGCAAGGACGCCGAAGCGCTGGCTTGCGACTTCCTCAAACAGCAAGGTTTGCGCCTCATCACCCAGAATTGGAGCTGCCGTCGCGGCGAGCTCGATCTGGTCATGCTAGACGCAGATACAGTAGTATTCGTAGAAGTTCGCTATCGGCGCCACTCAGGATGGGGAGGCGCCGCCGAGAGTGTGGACAGGCGCAAACAGCAGAAACTGTGCATTGCCGCCAACCACTTTCTCCAACAAGAATCACGCTGGGGCAAACATCCGTGCCGTTTTGATGTCATAGCCATTAGCCATAAACCTGATTCGCCGCCACAACTCAACTGGATCAAGAACGCCTTTGATGCGTAAGCCATTCGCTACAAACACCCGCGCAAGCCAATCTATTATGCAGATGGCGGCCGCCCACACAGTGCGCTGCCCCTTCACCGCTCCTGCGCAATCGCACACCACAAGGTATTTTCTCTGATGGATATGCAAGACCGTATTCGCCAGCTGTTTCAAGCCAGCATCGACACCAAGCAGCAATCCATGAGCGTTGTAGCGCCGTATATCGAGCATGCCAGCATGGTCATGGTTCAGGCGCTGCTTAATGAAGGCAAGATTCTCACCTGCGGTAACGGCGGCTCAGCCGGCGATGCCCAGCATTTCTCCTCGGAATTGCTCAACCGCTTCGAGCGTGAGCGTCCGAGTCTGCCTGCCATTGCACTGACCACCGACACCTCGACCATTACCTCGATCGCCAACGATTACAGCTACAACGAGATTTTCTCCAAGCAGATTCGCGCACTCGGCCAACCCGGTGACGTGCTGCTCGCCATCTCGACCAGCGGCAACTCAGCCAATATCATCCAGGCCATTCAAGCGGCGCACGACCGCGAGATGACTGTAGTCGCCCTGACCGGGCGCGATGGCGGCGGTATGGCCTCACTGCTACTGCCGGAAGACGTTGAAATCCGTGTGCCGGCAAAATCTACTGCGCGAATTCAGGAAGTTCATCTGTTGAGCATTCACTGCCTGTGCGACCTTATCGACAGCCAACTATTCGGGAGCGAAGAATGAAGCGTTCACCCCTAGTCATCGCCGGCCTGCTACTGGCCATCGCCGTATCCGGCTGCACCAACCGCAGCATCGGCAACTCGCTGGACGACAAGCTGCTCGACCCGGAACTGCGCTCAAGCGTACAGAAAGCCAGCGCCGACCTGAGTAGTCCGACCTCACACATCGTGCTAAGCAGCTACAACGGCGTGGTCCTGCTGACCGGTCAAACCCCGCGCGCCGACCTCAAAGCACTGGCTGAACGCGCCGTAAACAGCGTGCAAGGCGTTAAAAAGGTCTACAACGAGCTGCAGGTTCTGCCGCCAACCACACTGCTCGCACGCAGCAACGACTCCTTGCTGACCGCACAAATCAAAACCGCGATGCTGGCTGACACCAGCGTGCCAAGCACCAACATCAAGGTGATCACCGAAAACGGTATCGTTTACATGCTGGGCCTTGTGACCCACGCCGAAGCCAATCAAGCCACCAACGTGGTTCAAGGTGTAGGCGGCGTGCAGAAAATCATCAAACTGTTCCAGTACACCGACTGATTGCACAGTTGCCCCATAAAAAATGGCGATCAAATGATCGCCATTTTTTATGGGCGAAAGAAACACACCTGGAGGATGGATAAACCGCAGGTTAATCCGTCATGGCGTAATTGCGGGTGTACACCTTTGTGGTTGTTTGGCGGTTTCGGATGTTTGAGGCGATCGATAAGCGAACGACACAAAGACGCCCGAACTCGTCGGAACGGATTATCTGCCGTCATCCGAAATAGTCATGACGGATTGCCCCGGCACGGGGCTATCCATCCTCCGGTGACCGATAATCATGCCCACGGAGGATGGATAAACCGCAGGTTAATCCGTCATGACGTAATTGCGGGTGTACGCGGTTCGGTTGTTTGGCGATTTCACATGCTTGAGGCAATTCCTAAGCGAACCGTACAGCGACGCTCGAATTCGTCGGGGCGAATTATCTGCCCTTATCCGAAATGGTCATGACGGATAGCCCCGGTACGGGGCTATCCATCCTCCAGTGACTGATAATCATGCCCGCGGAGGATGGATAAACCGCAGGTGAATCCGTCATGGCGCAATTGCGGGTGTATGCCGTTGAGATTGTTCGGCGGCCTCGAATGACTGAATCAATCCCAAAACGAACTGTACAGTGACTCGTGAATCCTTCGGGCGGATTATCCGCCGTCATCCGAAATGGCCATGACGGATTGCCCCGGTCCGGGGCTATCCGTCCTCCGGTGATTGAGCGTGATGAACCAACGTCATTATGCGGGCATTAAAAAGGCGATCATTTGATCGCCTTTTTAAATTATTTCACAACCTTGAGGCTTGGGCGCCCGGTTGGTCGTGGTGGATCGCTATCCGGTGGACCCTGATCATCCGGGCCCTCGCCTTCAACGTCCTCGCCTACAGGCGGCTCCAAATCGAAAACCATGCCCTGACCGTTCTCACGCGCGTAAATGGCCAATACGGCCGCACCTGGAACGTAGAGGCTATGCGGCGTGCCACCAAAGCGGCCTTCGAAGCTGATGGCCTCGTTATCCATCTGCAAATGACGCACGGCAGAGGGAGATACATTGAGAACGATCTGACCGTCGTTGGCAAAACCTGCCGGCACGCTCACGTTCGGGTATTCAGCATTCACCAGCAAATGCGGGGTACAGCCGTTATCGACAATCCATTCGTAAAGAGCACGAACCAGATAAGGGCGACTTGAATTCATCGAGACCTCCTGCATTAGCGCATATCGCGCTCAACACCAGACAAGCTGGCTTGAAACGCTTCGCGGGCAAACTGACGCTCCATGTAGTCGAGCAATGGCTTGGCCGGCTTTGGCAACTCAATGCCGAGCACCGGTAAACGCCACAGAATCGGCAACAGGCAGCAATCGACCAGGCTCATTTCTTCACTGAGGAAGTATGGCTTGTCGACAAAAAGTGGGGATACCCCGGTCAGGCTCTCACGCAATTCCTTGCGCGCCTGAACACGTGCGGGTTCTTTGCTACGCGGATCGAGAATCAGATCGACCAACGCACACCAATCGCGTTGTATACGGTGAACCAGCAAACGGCTATTTGCCCGTGCAACCGGATAAACCGGCAACAGTGGCGGATGCGGGTAACGCTCATCCAGATACTCCATCACTACGGTTGACTCGTACAGAGCCAGATCGCGGTCGACCAGAGTAGGCAGGCTTGCGTATGGATTGACCTCAAGCAGTTTCGGCGGATAACGACCCGGCTCTACTGTGATGATCTCGGCGCTGACACCCTTCTCGGCGAGCACAATGCGTACGCGGTGGGAGTAGTGGTCGGCGGGGTCGGAATAACAGGCCAACCGGTTGGTCACGCCCATGGCGATCCTCCTCGCTTATATGGTTATTTGAAGCAGAAAAACCTGCGCGCCCAGATGGGCGCGCAGGTCAACAACAGAGCGACGGCAGATTAATGCACGTCCTTCCAGTATTCACGCTTGAGCAGATAGGCGAATACGAAGAAGAAAGCCAGGAACAGCAGAACGTATGTACCGATACGCTGGCTTTCCAGTTTTACCGGGTTAGCTGAGTAAGCCAGGAAGGTCACCAGATTCTTGATCTTCTCGTCAAACTCGGCCTCGCTCAGTTCGCCAGTTTTCGGCTCGACGACCAACTCATCACAACCTTCGTGAGTAATTGGCGTACCAGTCAGCGGGTCATACTGCTTCTTGCCGTCTTCGACGACCTGAACCTGCTTGCAACCGATGTACTGACGACCTTGCAGGCCAACCAGAACGTTAGGCATACCGACGTTGTGGAAAACCTTGTTGTTCACACCCATTGGGCGTGCCGGGTCTTCGTAGAAGCTACGCAGGTAGGTGTACAACCAATCGTTACCACGAACACGAGCAACCAGAGTCAGATCAGGTGGCGCTGCACCGAACCAGGCCTTGGCGTCTTCAGAGCGCATGCTGTTCTGCATGTGGTCACCGATTTTGGCACCGGTGAATACGATGTTTTCGAGCATTACGTCGTGCGGCACACCAATGTCATCAGCTACGCGCTCATAACGTTGGAATTTGGCACCGTGGCAACCCATGCAGTAGTTGGCGAACGTACGCGCGCCGTCCTGCATGGCTGCTTTATCAGTCAGGTCGATATCAACCTTGTCGAGATGCACACCTTCAGCGCTAGCGAAGGCGAGAGCTGGCAGACACGCCACAATCATTGCTGCAAATAGCTTTTTCATCAGCCAGTCACCCTTTCCGGAACCGGTTTGGTTTTTTCCATCCTGGTGTAGAAAGGCATCAGGATGAAGTACGCGAAATACAGGAACGTGCACACTTGCGAGAGCAAGGTACGGCCTGGAGTTGGCGCCAATACACCCAGCACACCAAGGATTACGAAGGATACGCAGAAGACCAGCAACCAGATCTTGCTCATCCAACCCTTGTAGCGCATGGATTTAACCGGGCTACGGTCAAGCCAAGGCAACACGAACAGCACGGCAATCGCAGCACCCATGGCGATTACACCCAGAAGCTTGTCTGGAATCGCTCGCAGGATTGCGTAGAACGGTGTGAAGTACCAAACCGGTGCAATGTGTTCAGGCGTCTTGAATGCGTTGGCCACTTCGAAGTTCGGCTTCTCGAGGAAGTATCCGCCCATTTCCGGGAAGAAGAACACGATCGAGCAGAAGATGAACAGGAAGACCACAACGCCAACGATGTCTTTAACGGTGTAGTAAGGGTGGAACGCGATGCCGTCGAGCGGAATGCCGTTCTCGTCCTTTTTCTTCTTGATGTCGACGCCGTCAGGGTTGTTCGAACCCACTTCGTGCAGAGCCAGAATGTGCAGCACAACCAGACCGAGAATTACGATTGGCAGCGCCACAACGTGCAAGGCAAAGAAGCGGTTCAGCGTGATCCCCGAAATCAGGTAGTCACCACGAATCCACTGGGTCAGGTCATCGCCGATAACCGGAATGGCACCGAACAGCGAAATAATTACCTGTGCACCCCAGTAAGACATCTGGCCCCAAGGCAGCAGGTAGCCCATAAAGGCCTCAGCCATCAGCGCCAGGTAGATCAGCATGCCGAACACCCAAACCAGCTCACGCGGCTTTTGATACGAGCCGTAGAGCAAGCCACGGAACATATGCATGTAAACCACGATGAAGAATGCCGAAGCACCCGTCGAGTGCAGCAGACGCAGAATCCAGCCGTATTCCACATCACGCATGATGTATTCGACCGAAGCAAATGCTTCTTCAGCCGACGGCGTGTAGCTCATGGTCAGCCAGATGCCGGTGAGGATCTGGTTAACCAGAACCAGCAGCGCCAGCGAGCCAAAGAAGTAGAAGAAGTTGAAGTTCTTCGGTGCGTAATACTTGCTTAGATGGTCTTCCCACATTTTTGTGGCGGGAAAGCGGGCGTCAACCCATTCCATGAACTTGCTCATCAGGCTTTCTCCTGGTCCACGCCGACGACGATAATCTCATCCGTCTCATACGAGTGCGGCGGCACTGGCAGATTCAGCGGCGCTGGCTGCGATTTGTATACGCGCCCTGCCATGTCATAACGCGAGCCGTGGCATGGGCAGAAATAGCCCCCCACCCACTCAGGACCCAAATCTGCCGGAGCGACTTCTGGACGGAACGTAGGTGAGCAACCCAGGTGAGTACAGATGCCGATAAGCAGCAGCACTTCTGGTTTGATCGAACGAGTAACCGGATCTACGTAGGTCGGCTGAACCGAAGCTTTTGACTCCGGATCGGCGACACGGTCGTGGATCTTATCAAGGTTACCGAGGATCTCCTCGGTACGGCGCACGATAAATACCGGCTGCCCCCGCCATTCGGCAATCATCTGCTGGCCTGGCTCGACCTTGCTCACGTTCACCTTCACAGGCGCACCGGCTGCTTTAGCCTTGGCACTCGGGAACCATGACCCCACGAACGGGACCGCGGCACCCACCGCTCCTGCAGCGCCCACCACAGAGGTGGCTGCTACCAAGAAGCGACGCCGGCCTGCATTCACGCCGTCATTGCTCATTCAGTCGTCTCCCATCAGCTTTGTGGCCTGTGGTTCAGGCCTATACTTAAATAAAATTTTGTAGCGCAAAAAATTCGCCAAATGGTAAAGAAAAGCCCCTTTACTGACAAGGCAATTACCTAACCAAGTGCAGCGCACTCCCTCGCAGCGCGCTGCTGGTAAGGATGCGGCACGTTGTCGCACAGTAGTCTAGCACCCATAAAAAACGCCCAGCTCCGAAATGGAAACTGGGCGTTTTCTTGAACGCAGGAAGCGAATTAACGCTTCGAGTACTGCGGACGCTTACGCGCTTTGCGCAGACCAACTTTCTTACGTTCAACTTCACGAGCATCGCGAGTCACGTAGCCTGCTTTACGCAGAGCCGGACGCAGAGTCTCGTCATAATCCATCAACGCACGAGTGATACCGTGGCGGATTGCGCCAGCTTGACCGCTCACACCACCGCCAACAACGGTAACGAAAACGTCAAACTTTTCGGTCAGATCGGTCAGTTCCAGCGGCTGACGAACTACCATGCGGGCAGTTTCGCGACCGAAGAAAGTATCCAGCGTACGATTGTTGATAGAGATGCTGCCGTTACCCGGACGCAGGAAAACGCGTGCGGTTGCAGTCTTGCGACGGCCAGTGCCGTAATTTTGAGTCGCCGACATAATGAACTATTCCGTTAAATCTTCAGTTCTTGGGGCTGCTGAGCAGTATGAGGGTGAGCAGCGCCCGCATAGACTTTCAGCTTACGGTACATGTCGCGACCCAGCGGGTTCTTAGGCAGCATGCCTTTAACCGCGGTCTCGATCACGCGCTCTGGCGCCTTGGCGATCAGCTTTTCGAAGTTGATCGACTTGATGCCGCCCGGAAAACCGGAGTGAGAGTAATACATCTTATCGGTAGTCTTGGCACCGGTAACACGCACCTGCTCAGCATTGATAACAACGATATAATCGCCAGTATCTACGTGCGGAGTGTACTCAGGCTTGTGCTTGCCACGCAGACGAGTAGCGATTTCGGTAGCCAGACGACCCAGGGTCTGACCAGCAGCGTCGACGACAAACCAGTCGCGCTTAACTGTTTCTGGTTTAGCAGTAAAAGTCTTCATTCTTTATAGCCTCAGGGGCCGCCCTGATAAATAAGACGGCGGATCTTACTGAATAGTGCGTACTTTGACAAGGTCAAAGGCAGCCGGATACAGACGCTATCGGGGGCTCGGGTCAGCACGTCTGATAAACGGCAAGATGTTTTCGGCAGGCGGCGCATCACTTCCACTGCAGAAAGAGCTGCGCAATTATGCAGATTGCGAAAATTTTATCAACCTGATTCTATAGTTGTTTCTCAAATAAGGGCCAATCATGCAATTTCGTCAGCTAGGTAAAACCGACATCACCGTTAGCGCCCTCTGCCTCGGCACCATGACCTGGGGCGAACAAAACAGCCAAAGCGAAGGCATTGCCCAGATTGACCGGGCCAAGGAATACGGCGTTAATTTCATCGACACCGCCGAAATGTATCCCGTCCCGCCTCGCGCCGAGACTTACACCAAGACCGAACAAATCATTGGCGAGTATTTCAAGCAACGCGGCGACCGCGCCGACTGGGTGCTGGCCAGCAAGATCGCCGGCCCCGGCAATGGCATCGATTATATTCGCGACGGCCAGCTCAGGCACAACCGTGAACACATCCGCGAAGCCGTAGACGCCAGCCTCAAGCGCCTGCAAACCGACTGGATTGACCTGTACCAGTTGCACTGGCCAGAGCGCCCGACTAATTTCTTCGGCCAGCTCGACTACAAACACCAGGAGAGCCAGTTCACCGCCTTCGAAGAAACCCTGGATGCGCTCGCCGAACAGGTCAAGGCCGGCAAGATTCGCCATGTTGGCCTGTCCAACGAAACCCCGTGGGGCACCATGGAGTTTCTCAAGCTGGCAGAAAGCCGCAACCTGCCGCGTTGCGTGTCCATCCAGAACCCGTACAGCCTGCTTAACCGCACCTTCGAAATTGGCCTGGCGGAAGTAGCCATTCGTGAACAATGCGGCCTGCTGGCTTACTCGCCTCTGGCTTTTGGCATGCTCAGCGGTAAATACGAAAACGGCGCACGTCCGGCCGATGCCCGACTGACACTCTTCAGTCGCTTCGCGCGCTACAGCAACCCGCAAGCCGTTGCGGCCTGCTCACGCTACGTTGCACTGGCCAAAGAGCATGGGCTCGATCCGGCACAAATGGCCCTGGCTTTTGTGACCGCACGACCATTCGTCACCAGCAACATCATTGGCGCGACCACGATGGAGCAGCTTGAGAGCAACCTGGCCAGCAGCGAGCTGACATTGAGCAGCGAAGTAATGGAAGGCATTCAGGCGATTCACACCGCCCAACCCAACCCCGCCCCGTAAGCCGGCACAAAAAAGCCGATCAGGATTAGCTGATCGGCTTTTCATCACAACGCTGCAATGCAGCGCGGTATCAACTCTTCTTGCGCACGTACAACACGAGGTTGTGATCCACCAACTCGAAGCCGTGCTCGGCAACGATTTCCTTTTGGCGCTTTTCGATCTGTGCATCCATGAATTCGATAACCTCACCGGTTTCGACGCAGACCATATGATCGTGATGACCACCATCAGCCAGTTCGAATACAGCGTGGCCGCCATCAAAATTATGCCGCACGACCAAGCCGGCAGCCTCAAATTGAGTCAGTACACGGTATACGGTGGCCAGGCCAACATCTTCTCCTGCCTCCATCAGAGACTTGTAAACATCCTCTGCGCTCATGTGCCGTTGACCCGCAGAATCCAGCATCTGCAAGATCTTGACCCGTGGCAGGGTCACTTTCAGGCCTACCTTTCTTAACTCGTTATTTTCAACCATGGTCTGCTTTCTCGTGGAAGCGGTTTCGCAGCTTCCCTTATTACGGGTATGATCTGGGTTTATATTGCCCAGCCAAGATAGTGGAAGTCACCCACCGATGCAAAAAACCAAGCTCCTGATGACAAGCCTCACCCTGACGGGGCTCTTCGCGATCGCCGGTTGTTCATACCCCGGGGTTTATAAAATCGACATTCAACAGGGCAATGTCGTCACACAAGACATGATAGACCAGTTACGCCCTGGAATGACCCGCAAACAAGTGCGGTTTATCATGGGTAACCCCCTGATTACCGACACGTTCCATGCTAATCGCTGGGACTACCTGTACAGCATGCAGCCAGGCGGCCGCCAGCGTACGCAGGAGCGCGTGAGCATTACCTTCAATGAAAGCGACCAACTGGTAGGTCTTTCTGGCGACTTCATGCCGGGTATGAGCCGCGAGCAAGAGATCATGGGCAATACGCCTGCGACCACCACGGCCGAGGTGGCACCGACCACTGAACCCGTGGAAACGACCCCTGTCGCACCGGCACCTGTTGAACCTGTTGAAGAAGAGCCTGCAGAGCCCGGCTCGCTGCTCGACACCATTCAGCAAGAAATCGACGACGCTGAAACAGCACCGGTGCCGACACCAGCCCCGCTGGAGACTGCACCCTAACCTGCACAGGTTAGCGCTCAGCAACAAAAAGCCCGGCATCCCGGGCTTTTTGTTATCTACAGGGCGCGAAACAAAACAGTTCACGCCATCGCAGCATCAACAGTCGACCTACGAATCGCCCTCGGCACTTTTGGCCTTAGCCGCCTCTGCTGCCTTGGCCGCACGCTGCTTGCGCACTTCCTTGGGATCGGCAATCAGCGGCCGGTAAATCTCGATCCGCTCACCCTCTTGCATAACCCGCTCATCGGGCTTGGGCACGGCCTTGCCGAAGATACCCAGCGGGCTCTGCGCAAGATCCAAACCGGGGAAATGCTCCTGCATACCGGACTTCAGCACCGCCTCACGCATGGTAGTGCCTTGCGGCACATTGATCCGCAAAAGCTTTTGCTTGTGCGCCAGCGCATAGACAACCTCAACCACGATGGTTTGCTTATCCATAGAGATCCTTGGCGCGCTGACAGAAGGCATCGACCAGGGTATTTGCCGCCTGATTGAACAAAGGCCCAAGGGTTGCCCGAACCAGCGAGCCGGCATAATCAAACTGCATGTCGAGGCTGATTTTGCAGGCCTTGTCCCCAAGTGCCTTGAACTCCCAGCGCCCGTGTAACTTGGTGAACGGACCTTCATCCAGGTTCAGTTCAATCGACTTGCCCGGCACCAGCGTATTGCGCGTAACGAAGCGTGAACTCAGGCCGCCCTTGGCGATATCCAGGCTCGCACGCATGTGCTCGTCACTGACCTCAAGCACCTGACTTGAGGCGCACCAGGGCAGGAATTCCGGATACTGAGCCACATCATTGACCAGATCGTATAGCGCCTGAGCGGTATAGGGCAGCAGCGCCGAACGCTGAATATGAGTAGTCATAAGCCGGGGTATTCACTCCACAGGTTCATCGGTTTCACTTCGTCAGCTCGGCAACGAAGACAATCAAAACGCCAATCGGTGCAACGACACGAATCAGCCACAACGCAACATTGAACAGCACAGGGCTGCTGATCGACAACTCGTCACGCACCGCCTCCCGGGTCATGACCCAGCCAGCAAACAGTGCAAAGGATAACCCGCCGAGCGGCAACAGCAGGCGGCTGGTCAAATAATCAATACCTTCAAAGAAGTTCTTGCCGCCCTCAGCGCCCCACTGAAACAGATGGAAGCCATCGTTGGCAAACACGAAGAACTTGGCATCGGCACCGACATTGAACGACAGCACGGTGCCCATGCCGACCAACCAGCAAAAGAATGCCAGCGTCGAGGTGACAACTGCGCGGCTGCGACCTGAGCGCTCAACAAAGTAGGCAACCGCAGGCTCCAGCATGGAGATCGACGAACTCCAGGCGGCCAGTGCCACGAGCACAAAGAACACCAGACCGGCGATCTGGCCAAAGGCAATGTTGCCGAAGGCAATCGGCAAGGTCACGAACATCAAGCCCGGCCCACCGCTGGGTTCCAGCCCGGCCGCGAACACAATCGGGAACAACGCGAGTCCGGCCGTCAGTGCCACAACCGTATCCAGCAAGCCGACGGTAAGCACGGTGGCACCTATTGATGACTTCTTCGGCATGTAAGAGCCGTAAACCATGATCGAGCCCACGCCCACACTCAGTGTGAAGAATGCATGGCCCATCGCCGCCAGAATGCCTTCCTGCACCTTGCTCGAATCGAAGTGGAACAAGAAGCGCACGCCATCCATGAAGTGACCGGTGGTCAGGCTGTAGCCCAGCAGCATCAGCAGCAACACAAACAACATCGGCATCATGATCCGCAGGCTGCGTTCAAGCCCCGCAACCACGCCTTTGGCGATCACAAAACCGGTGAAGACCATGAACAGGGTGTGCCAAAGCGTCAGGCGCCAGGGGTCCGAGGTCAACCCACCAAAGACCTCGCCCGCCCCTTGCGGGCTGATACCACTGAAATCACCACGGCCCATGCCGATGATGTAATCGAGCGACCAACCCGCCACAACACTGTAAAACGACAGGATCAACAACGCCGCCACCATGCCGATGACAGCCGCCAGTGGCCACAGCTTCGAGCCGCCAGACTCTACTGCCAGCGCCTTCATCGAGTTCACCGGACTCTGCCGGCCGCGACGCCCGATCAGGGTTTCAGCAAGCATGATCGGTACACCAATCAGGGCGATGCACACCAGATACATCGCCACGAAAGCGCCGCCGCCATACATACCGGTCATATACGGGAACTTCCAGATATTGCCCAAGCCCACGGCGGAGCCCGTTGCGGCAAGGATAAACACCCAGCGGCTGACCCATGCGCCATGTATCGAAACTTTGTCTGTTGCCATGTACCGCCAGCCTGATTGGGTGAGAAAAAGTGCGCGCATTGTCGGGGATTCGCCCACGCGGCTCAAGCTTGGACGAATCCCGAAAAATCCGACGCCAGCCATTGTAGGTTGGCCGGCCCGTACATAGCCCACACATGCACGCTGCAAACCGCATCAACTCTTATAGTAGTTAATGGACGACACTCAGCTGCCCGGCCACTTGCAGCGCGGAGCAACCGCTGTTCTGCCCGTGCCCAGCCACGATTGCGGGTAGTCGAGAGCAATTGCAATCATCAATCACACACTTTGCCTGCTTGAGTCCGTAGCGCAGATGCTGGCGACTCCTTATAATGCGCCGCCTATGGCTAAACAAAAGAAACATCAAGAAGGCACCATCGCGCTGAATAAAAAGGCGCTGCATGACTATTTCATCGAAACCAAGTTCGAGGCCGGTCTGGTTCTGGCTGGCTGGGAAGTGAAAAGCATGCGCGCCGGCAAGGCTCAGTTGGTTGACAGCTACGTGCTGCTCAAGAACGACGAAGCCTGGCTGATGGGCTGCCACATTACCCCCCTGAAAACGGCGAGCACCCACGTGATCGCTGACCCGATCCGTACCCGCAAGCTGCTTTTGAACAAGCGCGAGCTGGAGAAATTGTTCGGCGCGGTCAATCAGAAGGGCTACACCTGCGTGGCATTGTCGATCCAGTGGAAAGCCCACTTGGTCAAATGCACCATCGCTTTGGTGAAGGGTAAGAAAGACTTCGACAAGCGCCACACCGAGAAAGAACGTGACGCCGACCGCGAAGTCCAGCGTGCCATGCGCACCAAGGGCAAAGGCGATTAATCACCCGCCTGCCTTGGCGGCCTAGCCTGCGCCCGACCCTCCTCCGGAATCGCCACCTCGCCAAGGGTGCGCGTTGGATCATTATGATCAACCCCGGTTGAATCATAACGACCAACCCCCGGAGGATGGATAGCCCCGCACCGGGGCAATCCGTCATGACCATTTCGGATGGCGGCAAATAATCCGCCACGCCGAATTTGCGCATCGTCGCGCAATCCGTTTATGGGCCCTTTCAAGAATCCGCAACCGCCAAACAACCGCAACCGCGTACACCCGTAATTACGCCATGACGGATTAACCTGCGGTTGATCCATCCTCCGTGGGGTGTTGAGTCATAACGATCATTCACCGGAGGATGGATAGCCCCGCGCCGGGGCTATCCGTCATGACGATTTCGGATGACGTCAAATAATCCGTCATGACCATTTCAGACCTCGATAAATAATCCGCCACGCCGAATTCGCGCATCCTCGCGCAATCCGTTTATGGATCGTTTCAAGAATCCGCAACCGCCAAACAACCGCAACCGCGTAAATCCGCAATTACGCCATGACGGATTAACCTGCGGTTGATCCATCCTCCGTGGGGTGTTGAGTCATAACGATCATTCACCGGAGGATGGATAGCCCCGAACGGGGCAATCCGTCATGACGATTTCGGATGACGGCAAATAATCCGTCATGACCTTTTCAGACCTCGATTAATAATCCGTCACGCCGAATTCGCGCATCGTCGCGCAAACCGCTTATGGATCATTTCAAGAATCCGCAACCGCCAAACAACCGCAACGGCGTACATCCGCAATTACGCCATGACGGATTAACCTGCGGTTGATCCATCCTCCGTGGGGTGTTGAGTCATAACGATCAATCCCGGTTGGATCATGATGACCAACCACCGGAGGATGGATAGCCCCGAACGGGCTATCCATCATGACGATTTCGGACGGCGGCAAATAACCGGTCATAACCATTTCGGATCACGCCAACGTCAGCGATTAACCGCCATGCGTTGAGCGGCGCTGGGCGCGGGCGACTCGTTGGGCCTGCTGCTGCACGTCGGACAAAACTTCCTGCACGTAATCAATATGCTGATTGGACAACGTGCGCGCCTGCTCGGCATGGCCCTGCATGATGGCCTCGTATAACGCGCGGTGCTGGGCAATCAGCATGTCACGGGTCTCGTCACGCTGCGCATACATGCCGCCAATGTTGGTCACCACATTGCGCCGGAGCAGATCAAACAAGCCGCGAATGGTATGCAGCAACACGGCATTGTGGCTGGCCTCGGCAATCGCCAGATGGAAGTTGGCATCGGCGGCGCCCTCTTCTGCGCGAGTCGCCTTACCCGCACGGCTGTAGCACTCCTGCAACGCGTCGAACGCTGCTGTCAGCCGCACGCGATCAATACTGGTGGCGCGCTGAGCCGCATAAAACGCACATGAGCCTTCCAGCGTATGACGAAATTCAAGCAAGTCGCGCTGGGCGCTTGGGTTGTTTTCCAGCAGGTGCAGCAGCGGATCACTAAAGGTCGAGCCCAAGGTTTGCGACACATAATTGCCGCCGCCCTGGCGGCTCACCAAGAGCCCACGGGCGACCAATTTCTGAATCGCTTCACGCAACGAAGGGCGCGACACACCAAAACGCTCAGCAAGCACACGCTCAGCCGGCAAGCGCTCGCCCGCCGTCAACGTACCTTCAAGCACCATGGTTTCGATCTGCTCGACAATGCCATCCGACAAACGTCGCTGCTGTACCTGCCCTACGTCCATTTCCATCACCTTATTGGTTTTACCACCCCGAAGCGCCGCACCGCGCGGCCTCGGGATGTCCTGCAAGAAGCCTATAGAGCCTGCAGACACTGCACAAGATAGTGCTCTGAGACCAAAGTTGTAGAGACATAAATTGACTTTAACCGCACCGGCCTTTTACTCTGAGCCCATCAACTTGTAAATTGGTCTGACCAATTTAAGCACTAACTAATAATAATTTCAAAATACGCCACGAGGTTATCGATGTCGCCAATGCCAACCTTCCCTGCCAACACTCGGAATATATCCAGTCTGTTTGCCTGCGCAGGGAGCCAGACCAATGAATAACGGCTTACTCGCACTTCTCGCCTTCTCGCCGATTCTGCTGGCCGCGATTCTGCTGATCGGCCTGCGCTGGCCGGCAAAACGCGCCATGCCGCTGGTTTACCTGCTGACTGCCGCCGTTGGTTTGTTTGCATGGGACATGACGTTCAATCGCGTATTGGCCTCAACCATTCAAGGCCTGCTGATTACCCTCGGATTGCTGTGGATCATCTTCGGCGCAATCCTGCTGCTCAACACCCTCAAACACTCCGGCGGCATCACTGCTATTCGTGCAGGCTTCGCCACCATCAGCCCGGACCGCCGCATTCAGGCGATTATCATTGCCTGGCTGTTTGGTTGCTTCATTGAAGGCGCCTCTGGCTTCGGCACACCGGCTGCAATCGCTGCGCCGCTGCTCGTCGCTATCGGCTTCCCTGCCATGGCCGCCGTACTCATGGGCATGCTGGTCCAGAGCACACCGGTGTCGTTCGGCGCGGTTGGCACACCAATCATCGTCGGTGTCAGCACCGGCCTCGACAGCAACGCCATTGGCGCGCAATTGGCTGAACACGGCTCGTCGTGGGCGCAGTTCCTGCAACTGATTACCAGTGAAGTCGCCATCATCCACGCCATTGTCGGCACTGTTATGCCGCTGTTCATGGCCATGATGCTGACGCGCTTTTTCGGTCAGGAGAAAAGCTGGAAAGCGGGTCTCGCAGTCATGCCGTTCGCTATTTTCGCCGGCCTGGCATTTACCATTCCTTACGCCCTCACCGGCGTGTTCCTCGGCCCTGAGTTCCCGTCACTGATTGGCGGCCTTACAGGTCTGGCGATTGTCACCACTGCTGCCCGCTTCGGCTTCCTGGTACCGAAAACCTCGTGGGATTTTGCACCGGCTAAAGACTGGCCAGCAGAGTGGATCGGCACCGTTGAAATGAAGCTCGAAGAACTCACGCAAAAGCCTATGAGTTCTCTGCGCGCTTGGCTGCCTTACGTACTGGTGGGCGCCCTGTTGGTCATCAGCCGCGTATTCCCGGAAGTCTCCGGCGCACTCAAAGCAGTGGTCATCAACTTCCCGGACTTGATGGGCGAAGCAGGCGTCAGCGCCAACTTCCAGCCGCTATATCTGCCAGGCGGTATTCTGGTTGCAGTGGTTATCGCCACCTTCTTCCTGCACGGCATGCGTGTTCGTGAACTGACTGCAGCCGTTAAAGAGTCGAGCAGCGTTCTGCTCAGCGCGGGTTTCGTGCTGCTGTTCACCGTGCCGATGGTGCGCATTCTGATCAACTCAGGCGTTAACAGCGCCGACATCGCCAGCATGCCAATTGTCATGGCTCGCTGGGTCGCGGACAGCGTTGGCGGTATCTATCCGCTGCTGGCGCCAAGCATCGGTGCACTCGGCGCTTTCATCGCCGGCTCCAACACCGTCAGCAACATGATGTTCAGCCAGTTCCAGTTTGGCGTGGCGCATACACTCGGCATGTCCGGCGCGCTGATTGTCGCGGTACAAGCCATCGGCGCAGCGGCGGGCAACATGGTCGCGATTCACAACGTGGTCGCCGCCTCTGCCACAGTCGGACTGCTCGGTCGCGAAGGCACTACATTGCGCAAGACAATCTGGCCTACGCTGTACTACGTTCTGTTTACCGGCCTGATTGCCCTGTTTGCCGTCTATGGCCTGGGCATTACCGACCCGTTAATGCTCGCCCAGTAAACTGATAAACCAGCCCCGCCTTTCGAGGCGGGGCTTAGTCAATTACGGCGCACAATAATGCGCCCGGCCTTGGCAAGCGGCACATTCAACTGCCCCCCTTTGCACGGCCATTCGTTGATTAAATTACAGGTTGTTCATCTATGATCATTTCTGCCTCGACCGATTACCGCGCCGCCGCAAAAAGCAAGCTGCCACCGTTCCTGTTTCACTACGCCGACGGCGGCGCTTACGCCGAACACACCCTGCGCCATAACGTCTCCGACCTCTCGAAAATTGCTCTGCGCCAGCGCGTGTTGCGCAACATGAGCGAGTTGAACCTCGAAACCCAACTGTTCAACGAAACCCTGTCGATGCCGGTAGCGTTGGCACCGGTTGGCCTCACGGGTATGTTCGCCCGTCGCGGTGAAGTACAGGCCGCTCGCGCAGCTGCCGCCAAAGGTATCCCGTTCACCCTGTCGACCGTTTCGGTGTGCCCGATTGAAGAAGTTGCCCCGGCAATCAATCGCCCGATGTGGTTCCAGTTGTACGTTCTCAAAGATCGCGGCTTCATGAAGAACGCACTTGAGCGCGCCAAGGCCGCTGGCGTCACCACACTGGTTTTCACCGTGGACATGCCAACGCCAGGCGCTCGCTACCGTGACGCGCACTCCGGCATGAGCGGCCCGAATGCTGCCATGCGCCGCATGCTGCAAGCCATGACGCATCCGCAGTGGGCCTTCGATGTTGGTTTGATGGGCCGCCCGCATGACCTGGGCAACATCTCGACCTATCGCGGCAACCCGACCGGTCTGGCGGATTACATTGGCTGGCTGGCCAATAACTTCGACCCGTCGATCTCCTGGAAAGACCTGGAGTGGATCCGTGATTTCTGGGACGGCCCGATGATCATCAAAGGCATTCTCGATCCGGAAGATGCTAAAGACGCAGTCAAGTTCGGCGCCGACGGCATTGTCGTATCCAACCACGGCGGGCGTCAGCTCGACGGCGTTCTGTCCAGCGCCCGCGCCATGCCGGCCATTGCCGACGCAGTTAAAGGCGATCTTAAAATTCTCGCCGACTCGGGTATCCGCAGCGGCCTCGATGTGGTCCGCATGATCGCACTGGGCGCCGACACTGTGATGCTCGGCCGCGCCTTCCTTTACGCCCTCGCCGCTGCCGGTGAAGCAGGCGTGAGCAATCTGCTCGACCTGTTCGAGAAAGAAATGCGCGTGGCCATGGTGCTCACCGGCGCCAAGTCGATCAGCGAAATCAGCGCGGAATCGCTGGTTCGCGAACTGGGCCGCTAAACACACGCGGCATTGAGCCACTGGATACGGCCGCTGTTGCGGCCGGCAATAATTGCAACACTGGAGCACACATGGGTCTGCCTGCCGTATTTCTCAGCGAAGTTGAACGCCTGATTCCCCGTGAACGACGTTTTGACGACCCATTGTCGACACTGGCATTCGGCACCGATGCGAGCTTCTACCGGTTGATTCCCAAGCTGGTGATTCGCGTCGAATCCGAAGCAGAAGTCGTCGCGGTATTGAAATTGGCAGCCGCGCAGAGTGTTTCGGTGACGTTCCGTGCAGCCGGCACCAGTTTGTCCGGTCAGGCACTCAGCGATTCAGTGCTGATCGTACTGGGCGACAATTGGAATGGCCGTGAGATCCTCCAGCAAGGCGCGCAGATTCGTCTGCAACCGGGCGTAATCGGCGCCAATGCCAACGCCGTCCTGCTGCCGTTCCAGCGCAAGATTGGCCCAGACCCTGCGTCGATCAACGCCTGCAAAATCGGCGGTATCGTCGCCAACAATGCCAGCGGCATGTGCTGCGGCACCGCGCAAAACAGCTACAACACATTGGCGGGCATCCGTATCGTGCTCGCCGATGGCAGCGTCCTCGACACCGAAGACAGCGCCAGTGTTGCCGCCTTCCAGCAGAGCCACGCCGCACTGCTTGAGCAACTTGCCGAGCTTGCCCGCGCCACTCGTAACAACAGTGAATTGGCGAGCAAGATTCGCCACAAATACCGCCTGAAGAACACCACGGGTTTATCGCTTAACGCGCTGGTCGACTTCGACCAACCGCTGGATATTCTCAGCCACCTGATGGTCGGCTCCGAAGGGACCCTGGGTTTCATCAGCTCGGTGACCTACAACACCGTGCCCGATCACCCACACAAGGCCAGCGCCTTGGTGGTATTCCCCGATGTCGAGAACTGCTGCCGCGCCGTTACCGTACTCAAAGCCCAACCAGTTTCAGCGGTGGAACTGCTGGACCGTCGCAGCCTGCGCTCAGTCGAAAACAAAGCCGGCATGCCGGACTGGGTCAAAAACCTGTCCGATAACGCCTGCGCCTTGCTGATTGAGTCGCGCGCCGCCAGCCAGAGTTTGCTGCATGAGCAACTGACTCAGGTAATGGCCTCGCTCAGCAGTTTTCCGGTCGAGAAACAGGTCGATTTCAGCGAAGACCCGGTGGTGTACAACCAACTGTGGCGCATTCGCAAAGACACCTTCCCGGCCGTTGGTGCCGTGCGCGAAACCGGCACCACAGTCATTATCGAAGATGTCACCTTCCCCGTTGAACAACTGGCTGAAGGGGTTAATCGCCTGCTGCAACTGTTCGACAAGCATCAATACGACGAAGCCATCATTTTCGGCCACGCCTTGGAAGGCAACCTGCATTTTGTGTTCACTCAGGGCTTTGACTCGCCCGAGCAAGTCGCCCGCTACGAAGCCTTCATGCAGGATGTCGCGCAACTGGTCGCAGTCGAGTTTGGCGGCTCACTCAAGGCTGAACACGGCACCGGCCGCAACATGGCGCCGTTCGTTGAGCTTGAGTGGGGCAAAGATGCCCATCAACTCATGTGGCAGATCAAGCGCCTGCTCGACCCGCAAGGCATTCTGAATCCGGATGTGGTGTTGTCCAACGATCCGCACATTCACCTGAAAAACCTTAAGCCGCTGCCCGCCGCCGACGAGATCGTCGACAAGTGCATCGAGTGCGGCTTTTGCGAGCCGGTATGCCCGTCGCGCGAACTGACACTGAGCCCGCGCCAGCGCATCGTTATCTGGCGCGACATTCAGGCCAAAAAGCGCGCTGGCGTCGACACCACAGCGCTTGAGCGAGACTATCAATACCAAGGCATCGACACCTGCGCGGCGACCGGCCTTTGCGCCCAGCGTTGCCCGGTAGGCATCAACACCGGCGACTTGGTGCGTAAATTACGCGCCCGCGATGCCAACAGCACAGGCGCTGCCAACTGGCTGGCCAAGCATTTCGACGGCGCGATCAAAGGCACACGTTTCACACTGATGGCCGCCAACATGGCGCGTCAGCTACTCGGCCCGAAGAACCTTGCAAGCCTGAGCCACAACCTCACGAAAATCAGCGCCAACCGACTGCCGCAATGGACACCGGCCATGCCGCAAGCAGCTCGTCCGATTCGCCTGAACACCCAGCAAGTGGCTGATCCACGACCTCGCGTGGTCTACCTTACCGCCTGTGTTTCACGCGCGATGGGCCCGGCATTCAGCGACCGCGAGCAAGTCCCGCTAATTGATAAAACCCGCGCTTTGCTGGAGAAATCAGGCTTTCAGGTGGTCTTCCCGGCGGAACAAGGCAGCCTCTGCTGCGGCCAGCCATTCGCCTCGAAAGGCTATGTAGAGCAAGCCGATCGCAAGCGCAGCGAACTTATCGATGCCCTGCTCGAAGCCAGCCGTGGCGGACTTGATCCGATTTATTGCGACACCAGCCCCTGCACCCTGCGTTTGCTGCAAGACGGCCTCGATGAGCGCCTTAAACTGCACGACCCGGTGAAATTCATTCGTGAGCACATGCTCGACCGACTGGAGTTCACCCCGCAAGCAGAGCCGGTGGCGATTCACGTAACGTGCAGCACCCAGCACTTGGGCGAAGCTCAAGGACTGATTGACATTGCCAAGCGCTGCAGCGAGCAGGTGGTCATCCCGGAAGGCATTCATTGCTGCGGCTTTGCCGGTGACAAAGGCTTCACTACACCGGAACTGAATGCTCACGCACTGCGCAGCCTGAAAAGTGCGGTGCAGATTTGCGATGAAGGCATCTCCACCAGCCGCACCTGTGAAATCGGCCTGAGTCACCACGCCGGTATCGATTACCACAGCCTGGTGTATCTGGTTGACCGTGTAACCCGCGCAAGAGCCTGAGCGAATGGCGGTGGGCTAATACCACTCACCGCCATCACAACCTGTGCTGACCAACGGACATGAGCGTTTTTAACAGCGCTCTATACTCAGCGATGTCCGTCCACAGGAGAGCTATCATGCGTAGATTTGCACTATTGCTTACTGCCGCCCTGCTAAGCACTTCAGCCTGGGCCAACCACTGCCCTGCTGATATGGCCAAGATCGATGCCGAGCTTGCCAGCAGCCCACCGAGCGACCCAACTGTTTTAGCCGAAGTGAAAAAACTGCGTGCCGAAGGTGAGGAGCTACACAAGGCGGGGGATCACGCCAAGTCGATGGAAACGCTCGCCAAAGCCCAAGCGCTGCTTGACGCCAACGAGTAAAAGGACACGTCGGGCGCAGCTCAATAGTGCGCCCGACGCCTTCACCGCCTCACTCAGGCAAAGCGCTCTGCAGATCCACCCAGAAACAACTGCCCTGCCCCTCTTCACTGCGAAAGCCAATCTCGCCGCCCATCAACTGCGCCAACTCTCTGCTCAAGACCAGGCCAATCCCAGTGCCGGGAATCGTTGAGCTTTCGCGTCCCAAGCGCTGAAACGGCTGAAACAACTGCTGTTGTTGCTCCTCACTGAGCCCCACGCCGTCGTCCTCGACCCAGAGCCGGACGCAGTCTGAACGCATCTCATAACCCAGCGTGATCAAACCGCTTTCACTGCTGTACTTCATTGCGTTGGATAGCAAATTCAGCAACACCTGACGCAAACGCCGGGCATCCGCTTGCACACACAACGCTGAGTCTGCAGGCACTTGCACATCAATGCGCAGACCACGCTGCTGTAGCTCTGGCAAAATCAGTTCGGCGCAACCGTGCAGCACTCCGGCAATTTTTACCGGCTGCATCTGCAATTGCTGAGGGCGATTTTCAATGCTCGATAGATCCAGTACATCATCCACCAAAGCGGCAAGATGACGGCTCGCATTGATGATTTCCCGCGCATAATCAGCCTCTTGCTGCGCGTTTTCACGTTCTTGTGCATCGACCTCGATCAGTTGCGCAAAACCCTGAATCGCATTCAACGGCGTGCGCAGTTCGTGGCTCATACTCGACAGAAATCGGCTCTTCGACTGGCTGGCATCCTGCGCCTGCAAACTGGAGAGGCGCAGCGCTTCTTGGGTTTCCTTGAGCCCGCTGATATCAACGTGCGTGCCCGCCACGCGCAATGGCTTGCCTGCCTCATCACGCTCAAGCACCCGGCCCCGGCTGAGCAACCAGACGTAATGCATGTTGGCATCGGCAAAGCGATACTCAGCCTCGTAGTGATCCTCGCCGCTGGCGGCAAACTGTTCGCGTAAATGGCGCACCCGCTCCAAATCATTCGGGTGAACGCGCTCATTGAATGCAGCCATCGTCATGCGTTTTTCTGCCAGACTGAAGCGCTTGCAGAAACGCTCACTCACCGAAATCATCAGCAAGTCGGCCTCAATCAGCCACATACTTTCAGTGGTACTTTCAACCACCACTCGCAGCAGCTTTTCCGCATCGAGGCGCTGTATCTCGCTCGCCTGTAATTGCTCACCTGCTTGAGTCACGGCAGCCTCGATCGCGGCCAATTCTTCAATTCTGCTGCTGTCACCCACGGTCTGATACTGGCCCTGACCCAGCTGGCGCATGCGCACCACAATGCCGCCAACACCTTGAATCAACTCCTGCCCCAAATGCCTGGAGCGCAGCCACATCCACAGAATAAACAGCAGATAAAACAGCACCAGCCCACCGATCAACCAATAGCCGATCTTGTCGTACTTCGCCGCCAGCATATTGGTTTCGCTAAGGATTTTTTCTTCATCAACCACCAATAACAGCCGCCAGCCGGTCTGCTCAATCTCACTCCAGACCACTAACTGCTTGCGACCGCCCAACTCCAACTCCATGACTTTTGGCCGATCCGCAGCTATGGCGGCAATCAACGGCTGCATATCCGCACGCGATGCCAGATTAAAATCTTCGGGCTTAAGCACCTCACGACGAATCGCTTCGGCATAGGAATAGTCGGTAAGTTCGCGCAGACCAAAGTCACGTTCACCCGGCGGCGGCAGCGCCATGATGTTGTTATCTTTATTGAGCAGCACCGCGTACCCCTGCCAAGGCACCTGCAAGTTATTGATCTGGTCGAGCACCATATTGATGGTCACATCAAGGCCAACAACGCCCTCCAGAAAATCCCCCTGATAAACCGGAGCAACCGCCGACATAATCCAGCCCAACCCGGCAGGGTCAACATACACATCGGTCCACACCACGCGGCGCGATGGATTGTGCGTGGCGTCGGCACGGTAATAGAAGTTGTACCTGGGGATGAACATGTCTACCGGGTAGCGCTGCAACACATCGAAGTAGGGGTAGATACGGTTGTAGCTGTCCCAACTGTTGAAATACAACGCCGCAACACTCGAGTCGCTCTCATGCATGGAGCGCATCAACGGGTCCAGTTGAGACAGGCGCAGCGCCTTAGCATGGTCTTGTTTGGCAACTGGCGTTGCACTGGAATAGAAGGACGCCGCACGGCCATCGTCACTGCGGCTGTAGAACACGCCATTGTCTGACAACGCATGACGACCCTGCTCAACGGCATCCGGCGTGTACGCCTTGTTGGCAAGCGCTCGCGCCGTTGCATCAGCGAGTATCTTGGCCTGCTGACTAACAGCTTGCAGGTGAATATCAATCACATCGCTTTCACGCGTGGCCGCTGCCGAAAGCGTGGCCAATGCGTTTTCTTGCAGGTGACCAACCTGCGCCTCACGGATCGCCTCGTTACCGACCAGAAAAACCGTAACAAGTACGAACTCGACCAGAATCAGCGGAATCAAAGCGCTCTGAACAAACGCCCGCCAAATCCATCGCCGCAAGGGGTAGCGCTGTGCGCGCGACATACATACCTCGTCCTGAAGTCGAAGCTTCCTGCCTGAAGGGCCCCAATCATAACTGGTGTTTTAGCCCCGTGCAGGCTTGATCATCAGCACGGTCGACGTTAGCCATGGTTTGGCTGTACAATTGTCCTGCAACGACAGTTTTGGGGCCGATTAGGATTCGACGCCGGTAGCGAAACTCGAGGGGCATGCCGAGTGGGTAACAGAACTCGTAAATCCACTGTTGCAAACTTTATAATTGCCAATGATGACAATTACGGTGCCCAACTAGCTGCGTAAGCAGCCTAGTCGCACTTCTGGTAGCTTCGGCTCCAGCAATCATTAGGGGATGTCTGTAAACCCGAAATGATTGTCATATAGAACAGAATCGCCGCGTAGTACGTTGTGGACGAAGTGGCTAAAACTTACACAACTCGCCCAAAGCACCCTGCCCGTCGGGCGGCCAAGGGTTAACTTAATAGACACGGCTAAGCATGTAGAACCGACAGCGGAGAACTGGCGGACGGGGGTTCAAATCCCCCCGGCTCCACCATTTGAAACACCAGCGAAGCCCGCACCATGCGGGTTTCGTTGTATCTGGACTTTGGAATGTTGCTGAAAGTTGTTGTGGATTCATGCCGATTAAGGTCGGTTTCAGCAACTTTTCAGCAACATTGCTTTTTCACCCTCTCGCCCGTTCTGGGCATCAACTCCCCTTCACTGAATCATAAGCACGCTCGCAGGCGCTTCCTGAGTCGCCACGTCTTTGAGCCTCTGCCGCCATTGCTCGGCCTGCTCGTTCCATTTCTTCAAGCAGGTCGGCAAGCACAGCGGTTGTGTCTGGCCCTGCCTGGCTTCCAGCGGCAGACTCGCGAGGTGCGGCGCTGACGATACTAAGAAGGAAAATCGGGTGAATCCCCGCAAAATCCCCACATCACTTTGACTACCCAGTTCGCCTCAAGAAGATCGCTGATGTAACATCCGCCGTCCGCTGGTTGGTCTGCTCAACTATCTCTGCCTGGGTCGGTCTTGGCAGGGACTGCAACTCGGTATGGGCACGGCCATCAGTTTGATTTTTGCACCTACCAACTGACATTGTCATAAATACCCAAACTTAAAAAGATGGTTTTTAAAACACTAGAATAAGGATCATTATGAACAGCAGTGGACGGGTAGAAACACTCGATTATTGGAGAGGGCTACTTGCTATCTCAGTAATGATATATCACTTCCTAGGTTGGGGCGGAGTGCCCCAAGGTAGCGCAACAGCGCTGGGGAAGCTTGGTATCTATGCAGTATCTATGTTCTACATAATTAGCGGGTGCTCTATGGCAATCGCTTACAACAATTCAAAAATTAATACCTCCTGGTCTATCAGTTTCGCCTTAAAAAGAGTTCTTCGAATAGCTCCAATGTACTGGATTGCAACATTATTGATGGCTGCTTTGGTTTTAATAAAAACTAGTGGGACAGCAAGCATAGAAACACCAAAAATAATTGCTAACCTTGGGTTGTACTTCGGATTTTATCAGCCTTGGTATTATATTCCTGTGGGCGGATGGTCAATTGGTAATGAACTTGTATTCTACGCATTATTTCCGATAGCCCTACTTGCCGCAAGAAGTCGTGCCGGATGGTATTTATTTGCTCTGACATCAGCGGCCATCTATACGTACTTCGCTTTTTTTGAGCTTGAACGATCCTCTGGATTAGCAAATCAGTGGCGACAGTATATACACCCTGCAAACCAGTGGCTCCTATTCGTTCTGGGCATGTCAATACCTGCGACTGTAAGGTACGTTAACGCACCAAGAAAGGCTTGGATTATTCTTGCTGCTATATTGGCACTTGTGTTCTTTTCCTTCCCGGTCGCAGGTGATCAGATAGTGATAGTCCAAGGAATCAACCGTATATCACTAACTACGGTATGCTTCCTGCTATGTGTTTCAATATACGGAACAGCTACACTAGAGATGAAATATATTTCAAAGGTCTTGTCCCACCTAGGTAAAACTTCATACTCCATATACATGCTTCATGGGGCAGCAGCATTTTACGCACTTTATTTTATCGATAGTTTTTACCCGGAGCACGCAACAATCAAGACACAAATACTGCTATTCATAGTAGCGCCAGCGGTCGTCATTCTTTCGTCTTTAACGTTCAAGTTTATCGAAGCACCCATCATGAGGATCGGGAAGACCTTGATCACTAAGACCAAGGCTTCAAGACTAGACTCATCTCCGACGTGATTATGGAACCTTTCAACCTCTTTTAAAGGAATGCACGTACACGGTAGTACCCAGATGTGTACCGTGTCGTGCCATCAAACCCACCGAAATAGGCAGTCCCCCATACCGCTGCGCCTGTACCCACACGGACGTTGGTTCCACTTATTGCTACCTGCGCACCGGACCCTTTGTTTGCGCCATCATTGAAGTACGTAGGATGGACCTCGTACCACTCACTAGGGTTTACCCCAGAAGCAGGCGGTGAAAACTGAACCTCAACTCTCCTTGGTGGGCGCTGAAGTCCATGAGCAAAGGTATAGACTTGGGATGGCAAAACAGCGGTCCACAGCGATTCATAATCTGGAATATCTCCTACGTACGCCTCCCACTGAAACGCGCCAGCAACAGCATTTGGGGTAGTTTCACGAAAAAAATTACCTAACACTCTGGCCCCAATAACAACATGCGATTGATAGCCCGAAAGGTTAGGTGCGCTATAAATATTTTGAGGGTCTGACCACCCCGAGTTTCCAGCTATTACGCCCGCTACTGTATGAGTTCTATAACGCAGCTGACCAAGCGTTCGGTTGGTATAAAAGCAAATTACCTTTGGTAAGCCATTAGCATTAATGAGTGCTATCGATGGAGCAACCACGATGTTTGTATCATCTGTATTCTGTGCAGTAATATCGCCTTGGTCAGTCCAGGTCCCCCCGCCATCCAGCGACAGGAATTGCCTTAGTTTACCCCCTGCACCACTGCCAATTCGCGACACAGCAAGAACTGCTCCGCCCCCCAAACTGCAAATTCCCGTTTCGTTATAGTTAACAAGCCCGCTTACGATCGTAGCGCCTTCCGTCCAAGTCTCCCCGCTATCTGTAGTTTCAAGAAGACGAACAGAGTTAACCCCACCACTAGACATATAGTACGGAATAACAAATTTATTCCCTACTTGAACTCCTTTGCCATGGGCGAATTTGTATTCTGCCAACCCGTTAGATATGGTCTGCTTCAGGCTCCACGTACGTCCATAGTCATCAGATACGTGCAACTGCATATCCTCCCAGTCTCCGGTTGAGAGAGTCCGTGGAGTAGTCAATATGGCGATCCTGCCACTAGGCATAACTCCACCGGCAGGGTCTCTGAAGTCCATCCCGGCTTGCACTGCCACAGTAATCGGTGGCGCCCACTGTCCGTCAGACATCATCCATGTCACGACTATTTTCCCCTCGTCTGTTTCGTGCGTCATACCTCGACGAAACATTAGAAATAGTTCTCCGGTAGGCAAAATATCCATCTGCCCAAAATGGTCGTACATTCCAGAGAGCAGCGCCTTACTGTAGTGGTCTAATGAAACCGGACACCCATTTAGGCGAGAATACTCGTCAGAACGAGGTGTCATATGACCAAGCAACGCCGTACCTTTTCCCCTGAATTCAAACACGAGGCTGCTGATCTCGTGCTCAAGCAAAACTACAGCTTCATCGAGGCCAGTCGCTCACTGGGTATTGGTGAGACAGCTCTGCGCCGCTGGGTCGATCAGCTTCAGCAGGAACGCACTGGTATCACTCCGAAGAGCAAAGCACTGACGCCCGAGCAGCAAAAAATCCAGGAACTGGAAGCCCGTATCAACCGGCTAGAGCGGGAAAAATCTATTCTAAAAAAGGCAACCGCGCTCTTGATGGCCGAGGAGCACGAGCGCTCGCGTTAATCGATCAACTGCGCTCTAACGAGTCTGTTGATCTGTTGTGCTCGGTATTTGAAGTCACCCGGTCTTGCTATTACGCACACTGTCGCAAGCGGCGAACTCCGGACGTTAAACGACTTGTTCTGCGCAGCCGTGTAAACGAGTTGTTTACCCAGAGCCGCAGCGCAGCTGGCAGCCGGAGCATCATGTTCATGATGCGAGAGGACGGCATAAATGTTGGGCGATTCAAGGTACGTAAGCTGATGAGCGAGTTGAACTTAATTAGTAA
>NZ_VBTO01000011.1:0-116552 GCF_013277615.1 Pseudomonas sp. MS19
TCGCCGACGTATCGTCGATTGCGCCGAAAGATTGAGTGCGCTGGCTACCCATTCCACTGGGATGTTTTGAGTGAAGGTACTTAGGTCGGAGAAGTTGAAAAGATCGCCGAGGTCGAGCAATTGCTGCTGAATGGGCATAAAAAATCCGATACCAGAAAACTGGTATCGGATTTTCTTTAAACCCCGACCTAGATACAAATGCTTAAGTGAACAGCATTACGGCATTGGGCCGGGCTTTCGCGGTGTCGCTGACGGCGCAGGGGTGAGCTGCGCCGAATACAAAGCAGTGACTCAGGCTTACTGAACTTCTACCGCCAGGCTGTCGGCGATTTTCTTGTTCCAGATGGCCGGGCCGGTGATGTGCACCGACTCACCCGAAGTATCGACCGCCACAGTAACCGGCATGTCTTTAACTTCGAACTCGTAGATGGCTTCCATACCCATTTCTTCAAATGCCAGGACTTTCGACTTCTTGATGGCCTGAGCCACCAGATACGCCGCGCCGCCGACTGCCATGAGGTAAACCGCTTTGTGGTCCTTGATCGCTTCGATAGCAATCGGGCCGCGCTCGGATTTACCAATCATGCCCAGCAGGCCGGTTTGCTCAAGGATCTGACGGGTGAACTTGTCCATCCGCGTTGCGGTAGTCGGGCCAGCCGGGCCAACCACTTCGTCGCCTACCGGATCAACCGGGCCGACGTAGTAAATGAAGCGACCTTTAAGGTCGACCGGCAGTTGCTCGCCTTTGTTGAGCATTTCGACCATGCGCTTGTGCGCCGCATCGCGGCCAGTGAGCATCTTGCCGTTGAGCAGAATGGTCTCGCCCGGCTTCCAGCTCTGTACGTCTTCCGGGGTCAGGGTGTCGAGGTCAACACGGCGTGCGCTTGGGCCCGCTTCCCAGACGATTTCCGGGTAGGCGTCCAGCGACGGCGCTTCCAGTTCGGCCGGGCCGCTGCCGTCGAGCACGAAGTGAGCGTGACGGGTGGCTGCGCAGTTGGGGATCATGCACACCGGCAAGGACGCTGCGTGCGTCGGGTAATCCATGATTTTGACGTCGAGAACGGTGGTGAGACCGCCCAGACCTTGAGCGCCGATGCCCAGTTGGTTGACCTTCTCGAACAGCTCAAGACGCAGCTCTTCGATGCGGTTCTGCGGGCCGCGAGCCTTGAGTTCGTGGATGTCGATGGACTCCATCAACACTTCCTTGGCCATGACGGCGGCTTTCTCGGCCGTACCGCCGATACCAATGCCGAGCATGCCCGGCGGACACCAGCCTGCGCCCATGGTCGGAACTGTTTTCAGCACCCAGTCGACGATCGAGTCGGACGGGTTGAGCATGGCCATCTTCGACTTGTTCTCAGAGCCGCCGCCTTTGGCTGCGACATCAACTTCAACTTTGTCGCCAGGGACGATCGAGAAGTGGATCACTGCCGGGGTGTTGTCGCGGGTGTTTTTACGTGCGCCAGCCGGGTCGGCGAGGATCGATGCACGCAGCACGTTCTCTGGCAGGTTGTAGGCGCGGCGAACACCTTCGTTGATCATGTCTTCAACGCCCATAGTGGCGTCGTCCCAACGAACATTCATGCCCACGCGGACAAACACGGTGACGATCCCGGTGTCCTGACAGATCGGGCGGTGCCCTGTGGCACACATGCGCGAGTTGATCAGAATCTGCGCCATCGAATCACGGGCCGCCGGGGATTCTTCGCGCAGGTATGCTTCATGCATAGCCTGAATGAAGTCTGTCGGATGGTAATAGGAGATGAACTGCAGTGCGTCGGCAACGCTCTGAATCAGGTCGTCTTGCTTGATCACGGTCATGCTTGGCGCTCCTTTGATTGGGCAGGAACTTATGGACGCGCCGGAAGAAGTCGACGCATTAGGCGTAAAAAAAGGGGAGGCATTATAGCGCGTGCGATTGATGGCTAACAGCTAACTAATTATTTGACTACGCTTGGCTGACAACATAGTCAAGATCAGGCTACAGTAGCGGCGATTTGCCACTAGTGCATGGAATTCTAATAATGAGTGACTTGGAAGCACCGTCAAAGTCATTGCAGAGGCTGTTGCTGCGGCGATTCAGCATGGCGGCTGCAACCTATTGTCTGGTAGCTTTCTTGTGCACTGTGGCGCACCTCTCCGATCTGGTGACCGCCTCTCTTCCGGCCTTATTGATTCTGTTAGGTTGCGTGCTGGCCGGGCAGCTTGTGTTTTTCTGGCTGTTTATCAGCGAGCGCAATCAGTATTTTGATGACCCCAGTCTGACCGAAGCGCAGGTTCTTTTCGGGATCACCTGCCAGCATGCACTGCTGGCAATTTCTGCTGAAGAGCGTGGCACTTTCTTGGTGTTCTACGCACTGATTTTGCTCTTCGGTGTGTTCCAGTTGCGCTCAGCGGTGTTCTGGCGTTGCACGCTCTATGCGCTGTTCGGTTTTATTGCTCTGAATCTGTATCAGGCCTACAACTTCACCCTTGGCAGTGTCAGTCAGGCCATCCTGCAAGTTGCCACACTGGCTGTGGTCTTGCTCTGGCTGGGTTTGTTTGCCAGCTACCTGCAGTCCATGCGTCAGCGTATGCGCCAGCGCCGGGTTGCGTTGCAGGCGCATCAGGACACATTGCGCGGCATGATGCGCCAGCTTGAAGATCTGGTTGCAACCGATGAACTCACCGGGTTGTGTAACCGGCGCAACTTTATCCGGCTGGCGACGCGTGAATTGAAGTTCCTGCGTCACGGCCGCCAGCATGGCCTGGCGTTGATTGACCTCGATTACTTCAAACGCATCAACGACGCCCATGGGCACGCCGCTGGCGACCGGGTTCTGCAAACATTTGCCGGCGTCGCGCAGTCGTGTTTGCGTGAAGGCGACATCATTGCCCGTTACGGTGGCGAGGAATTTGTTTTACTGTTGCCTAATACCGACGCAGATCAGTTCACCGCTTGTTGTGAGCGCCTGCGTGAAGCCTTCAGTAACGCCGAACCCGTAGGTGTGAAAATCAATAATCTGAGCCTTTCGGTTGGCATGACGTTGCTAACCGCACACGACGATCTGGATGACGCCCTGCATCGCGCTGATCAGGCGCTGTACCAAGCCAAGCGCGATGGCCGCAATCGCTGCTCGGCGGCTTGGGAAGATGCAGATGCCTGACCTTCGGGTGGGCGACCAACTGCTGACTGTGGCGCCCGCAACCAATCTGCTTGATGCCTTGCTCAGTGCCGATATTCGCGTGCCTTACAGTTGCCGGGCCGGCAGTTGTCATACCTGTATGGTGCACTGCGTGAGCGGCGAGTTGGCCGATGCCAAGCCTGATGCACTGGATGCCCAGCGCCGACAGCAAGGCTGGCGTCTGGCTTGCCAATGCCAGGTGCAGGGCGATGTGCAGATTGAATTGTTCAACCCGCTCAACGATGCGCGCCCGGCCACGGTGCACAGCTGCGACTGGTTGAGCAGTCGCGTCTTGCGCTTGCGCTTAACTCCTGCGCGACCTTTCAGTTATGAGCCCGGCCAGCATCTGCTGCTGTGGATAAATCAGCAAATTGCCCGGCCGTATTCGCTGGCCAGTTTGCCGGATGAAGATCCGTGGCTGGAGTTTCACATCGATTGTCCGGAGCAGGGCGCTTTCACCTCGCGTGCCCGTCAATTACAGCCGGGCGACAGTGTGGCTTTGGGTGAGCTGCGCGGTGGAGCCTTGCATTACGACCCGGACTGGCAAGCCAAGCCGCTGTGGTTGTTGGCATCCGGCACCGGCTTGGCGCCGCTTTTTGGCGTGTTGCGCGAAGCCTTGCGGCAAAACCATCAGGCAGAAATACGCGTGTTGCATCTCGCCTCAGCCGGGCAGCACTACTTGGCCGAGTCGTTAAAAACATTGGCCAACGCCCATCCGCAGTTGCACGTGAGCTGCGTGACGGCGGCCGAGTTGCCAGCGGCTTTGGCCGGTCTACGGCTTGTTTCCCGGCAAACTCAGGCTTTACTCTGCGGTCATCCTGAGCAGGTTGAGAGCTTCGCCCGGCGCTTGTATCTGGCCGGCGTACCCCGCAACCAGGTGTTCACCGATTTATTTGTGCCTCACGCGCGCTGAAAGCCATTTTCGGGGCGAGGCATGCATCGCCCTTGAACAATAACAGCGAGATGTGAGTGATGAATGATCATGTGCAGGTGGAGCGTAACGCCGGGTTGGTTACCTTGCGCCTCAACCGCCCCGAAAAGAAAAACTCCCTGACCAACGCCATGTATGGCCAGCTCGCCGAAGCCCTGCGCAGCGCCGATGCCGACAGTTCAGTGCGCGCGGTATTGATTACCGGCGGCGATGACTGTTTCACCAGCGGCAATGACGTTGCCGACTTCCTGCAAAACCCGCCGCGGGACATGAGCAGTAACGTGTTCCATTTCATGCTCGCACTCTTTGAGTTCAGCAAGCCGGTTGTCGCCGCTGTATGCGGGCCTGCTGTGGGCATTGGCACAACCCTGCTGTTGCATTGCGATCTGGTGTATACCCAGCGCAACGCGCTGCTGCGCATGCCCTTCGTCAATCTCGGCCTGTGCCCCGAGTTCGGCTCGAGCCTGATCCTGCCGCAGATGTTGGGCCATGCAAAAGCTGCAGAGTTGCTGTTGCTGGGTGAAAGCTTCAGTGGCGAGCAGGCCGCGCAGTGGGGCATTGCCAATCAGGCGTTGGAAGACAGTCAGGCGACTCATGCCAAGGCGTTGGAAATGGCCATGCGCTTTGTCCAGCTACCGCCATCGGCACTGGCGGACAGCAAGCGATTGATGCGTTCACCGGATCGGCAGAAATTGCGCGAGGTGATCGAAGAAGAAGGGGCGTTGTTCTGCAAGCGCCTGCACTCGCCGGAAGCGCGTGAGGCAATGACAGCATTCATGCAGCGCAGACAGCCTGATTTCTCTCAATTCAGCTAATCAGGCGTTTTTCGGGTAAAGCCTGCTCACTTGCAGGGCCGGGTGGCGCCTGCAAGTGAACACGGTCTGGCTTACACCAGTGGATCACCGACATGCAAAATTTTCATGCCGTTGGTGCCGCCAATCGTGTGGTAGCTGTCGCCCTTGGTCAGGATGACCCAGTCGCCAGCTTGCACCACGCCGCGTTGCAGCAACTCGTCCACTGCCGCCTGGCTAACCAGCTCCGGCGACAAAGCGGCTGCATCAAACGGTACGGTGTAGACACCACGGAACAAGGCCGCACGAGCCTGAGTTTCGCGATGCGGCGAGAAGGCGAAAATCGGCACCGATGAGCGAATGCGCGACATGATCAGCGGCGTGTAGCCACTTTCAGTCAGGGCAATAATCGCTTTGACGCCCGGGAAATGATTCGCGGTGTACATGGCCGCCAGCGCAATGCTCTCGTCACAGCGAGTGAACGTCTCGCCCATGCGGTGGCTCGACTTCTTGCTGGTCGGGTGCTTCTCGGCACCGATGCAAATCCGCGCCATCGCCTGAACCGCTTCGAGCGGGTAGGCGCCGGCCGCACTTTCGGCCGAAAGCATCACAGCGTCGGTGTAGTCGAGTACCGCGTTGGCAACGTCCGACACTTCGGCGCGGGTTGGCATCGGGTTTTGGATCATCGACTCCATCATCTGCGTTGCAGTGATGACCGCCTTGTTGTGCGTGCGGGCGTGCTGGATGATCTTCTTCTGAATGCCCACCAGTTCGGCGTCGCCGATTTCAACACCGAGGTCGCCACGGGCAACCATCACCGCGTCACTGGCGCGAATCAGGCCGTCCAGTGTGGCGTCGTCGGCGACCGCTTCGGCGCGTTCGATTTTCGCCACCAGCCAGGCAGTACCGCCGGACTCGTCACGCAGTTGGCGGGCGTATTCCATATCTGCTGCATCACGCGGGAACGACACCGCGAGATAGTCCAGTTCCATCTCGGCCGCCAGCTTGATATCGGCTTTGTCTTTGTCGGTCAGTGCTGGCGCTGTCAGGCCACCGCCACGGCGGTTGATGCCTTTGTGGTCGGAGAGCGGGCCGCCGACAGTCACTTCGCAGTTGAGCGCATCGGCTGTGGCGCTGATCACGCGCATGACGACGCGGCCGTCATCGAGCAGCAACTCGTCGCCGACGCCGCAATCCTTGACCAGATCCGGGTAATCGATGCCCACGATCTGCTGGTTGCCATCAGTCAGCGGATGGCTGGTTGAGAAGGTGAAGTGATCACCGATTGCCAGTTCGATGCGCTTGTTGCTGAACTTGGCGATACGAATTTTCGGGCCCTGCAAGTCACCCAGCAGCGCAACGTGACGGCCGTGTTTGGCGGCAATTTCACGTACCAGCTTGGCGCGAGCCTTGTGCTCGTCCGGGGTGCCGTGGGAGAAGTTCAAGCGGGCAACATCGAGGCCGGCCATGATCAGTTGTTCGAGCATCTCCGGTGAGTTACTCGCTGGGCCAAGGGTGGCGACGATTTTGGTGCGACGTACGGTCATGCTCAGGCTCCTGATATACAACTGGTGGCGAGGCTACTACGGCAAAACGCTGTAGTCATTGTTCATCTGCACTACCTTAGCGCTGTCGGCTTGTATTTGTGCAAGTGGCCGCCGTGCGGCGCGTGCCAAAGCATGAATGACGCTTTTGCTCTAGCGTAAAAGCAATGCGTGATGCGCGTATTGACGGTGAAGAATTTTAACTGGCGGCCGATAGCATCAGCATGTGCACTCAACGGTTCAGGCTTGCCTGAGTATTGAGGCGGAATTATCGAGGAGAGTTGTAATGCGTGCATTGATCATCATGCTGGTGCTGGCGGGTGTATCCGGCTGCACCCGCTGGTCATTGGACCATCATATAGACAGCGCTTACCGCGCCTATGATCGCGGCAATTGCGAGACTGCCTTGCTGGAGTTGTCCAAGGCCGAGCGCACCAGCCGATCGCGGCGCTATCTGCAGCCGGAAATATCGCTGTTGCGCGGCCAGTGCCTCGAGCGCCAGCGATTATTTGTGGATGCGGCGCAAACCTATCATTTCATCATCAGCACCTATCCAACCAGCGAATACGCCTTTCGTGCGCGTGCGCGTCTGGAAACCTTGCGCCAGCTTGGCCATGTGCCCACCGAGAAGCCACTTCTGGGTTCGCGCTAGGCCGCAGCCTGGGCTTACTGCTTAACCGCTGAGCAACTGGCGTCTTGGCCATTCAGGGGTATGCTTGTGTGCTTATCCATGGAGAAGTTTGATGCGGCTATTGCTGTGTGTACTGCTGTTGCCAGGACTGGCCAGCGCCGAGATCTACCGCTGGACCGACGCGTCCGGGCAGGTGCATTTCGAGCAGCGGCCAAATGGTGCTGGCGCGCAGCGAGTCGAGGTTAAGCCGCAAGTGGTCGAGCGTGATCAAGCCACACGTGAGCGTCAGGCCCGCACCGAGCGATTTTACGATGCCCGCCGCGATGAGCAGGCCCAAGCCGCTGCTGCCACTGCAGAGCGCCGGGCCAAGACCGAGCAGACCTGCACTAAACTCCGCAAGCAGTTGGAGCAGATGCCCGAAGGTTATCGTTACTATCGGCCAGACGCTGATGGCGAGCGCAGTTATTATTCAGATCAGGAAATGGATGCGGCGCGGCAGCAATTGCGCAGTGAAATCGGCAAAAATTGCAGCTAGGTCTGCAAATGCCGGCGCAGGCAGTTATACTCAGATTTCAATATAGCGATGTGCCACTATGCCTAATCAACGTCATATCAGTCGGCTGCAGCTACCTTCCTATCTCAAGGTCTACAACCGCAATACCGATAAGCCGATGGGCTTCATTGGCAATGTGTCGCTCGATGGCATGATGCTGATCAGCGAGCTGCCGCTGCTGGTGGGGGCGCGTTTCGAAATGCGTTTGAAAATTCCCGGCCAGCCTGCGCAGCGCTTTATCGACATCACCGCCACCTGCCAATGGTGCCGTGAAGATGTCACGCCCGGCAGCTTCGACTCGGGCTTCGCTCTGGTGGCGCCGCCCGCCGAATATGTCGAGATGATCTGCGCATTGCGTCGCTACTTCAGCTTCCGGCACACCGCCACCTCGGTCTGAGGTCGTAGCGCGGGCATAAAAAAAAACCGCCCGTAGGCGGTTTTTCTAATCACAACAGCCTCAGGCCATTGCGGGCTCGCTGAGTTGCAGCAGCGCGTCGGAGCGCTCCTGTACCTGACGATAGACTTCAGCGTCCTTGGCCAGCACGTCGCCCATAGCCGGGAAGATCTCGGCCAGCTTGCTCGTCCACTCGGCAGACTGAGCGCGCTCAGGGAAGCAGCGACGGATCAGGTCGAGCATGATCGAAACAGTCACCGAAGCACCAGGCGATGCGCCCAGCAGTGCAGCAATAGAGCCGTCGTGCGCTGCAACCAGCTCAGTACCGAACTGCAGAATGCCGCCACGCTTCGGATCTTTCTTGATGATCTGCACACGCTGACCGGCCATTTCCAGGCGCCAGTCTTTCGGGTCCAGTTCCGGGTAGAAGCCACGCAGGGTTTGCAGGCGCTTCTCTTCGGACTGCATCACTTCCTTGATCAGGTAGCGGGTCAGGTCGAAGTTATCGCGCGCAACGGCCAGCATCGGGCCGATGTTGTTCGGACGAACCGACAACGGCAGGTCCATCAAGGAGCCGTGACGCAGGAACTTGGTGGAGAAACCGGCGTACGGTCCGAACAGCAAGGATTTCTTGCCATCGACGACGCGTGTGTCCAGGTGCGGAACCGACATCGGCGGCGAGCCCACTTCAGCCTGGCTATAAACCTTGGCCTGGTGCTGCTTGACGATTTCCGGGTTGTCGCAACGCAGCCACTGGCCGCTCACCGGGAAGCCGCCGAAGCCTTTGCCTTCCTCAATGCCGGACATTTGCAGCAACGGCAGAGCACCACCGCCCGCGCCGAGGAATACAAACTTGGCCTGAATCTGGCGGCTGTTGCCGTTGGTTGGGTTCTTCACCGTCACGCGCCAGCCCTGAGCGTTACGCTCCAGACCGACCACTTTCTGGTTGCACTTGACGCTGGCGTCCGGCTGATTGTTCAGGTGCTGGAGCAGCTTCTGAGTCAGGGCGCCAAAGTTTACGTCGGTACCGGCCATGACGCGGGTGGCTGCAATGCGCTCGTTGGGATCGCGCCCCGGCATCATCAGCGGCATCCACTCAGCCATGGTGGCGCGGTCTTCGGTGTACTCCATTTCGCTGAATGCGTGGTGCGCAGTCAGTGCGTTGAAGCGGTTCTTGAGGAACGCGACGCCATCTTCACCGCGCACAAAGCTCAGGTGCGGAACGGCATTGATGAAGTCCTTGGGTGAGCCGAATGCGCCTTTCTCGACCAGATAGGCCCAGAACTGCTTCGATTCTTCGAACTGCGTGTTGATGCTTACCGACTTCTTGATGTCGATAGAGCCGTCTGCGCCTTCAGGGGTGTAGTTCAGCTCGCACAGGCCTGCGTGGCCGGTACCTGCGTTATTCCACGGGAAGGAGCTTTCGATCGCTCCGGATGTCATCAACTCGACGATTTCCAGTTTGATTGCTGGATCGAGTTCTTTCAGCAGCACGGCTAACGTCGCGCTCATGATGCCGGCCCCAACCAGCAACACGTCTACTGAATCGTAATTATTCTGCGCCATTATCGCTTCTCCAAAATCAGCACCCAATTGACAGCCAGTGGCCATGCGTGAATCAACGCTGCAAAGCGTTCATCAGCGGTCGCTGAACTCTCCTGACGACACCGGTGAAGTGATAACCGTGCGCAAACCCGCCGCAAAGTTGTTCATTTTTTCGCCACACTCTTGTGAAGTTGTTAAAACCGTTTTTTTTCATGCTCTTTTGGAGACATGAACCTCAAAAGTTCGTAAGCCGGCCTCGACCTACACTGCAGATGCCGCCATTGCTGGGTTGTGGCACACGGGCAGGGTGGTCTTCGTGCAAAAGGCTTTACGAAGTGGGCGACTCTCTGGGGCAAGGCTGAAAAGCAAGGCCCGATCAGGAGGCGTCCTTATAATCGGGGCGCGATTATAAGACGAAAGCAGCAAAATTGATCGCCCGACGTGACTTTTATTCGGCCAATGGTCAGTCAACCAACACTTAGTCTGCGCGAGCATGAGCGACGACTGGTCACTCTTAGCTATTTTGAGAGCCGGTAAGCCAGATAGTTCGGTTTGTAAGCGCCCGCGCGGAAAAGGCTCTAGCGTGGTGCTTTCAGCGAGCTGTTGTGGCGCTTTAGTGTCACAGGCGATATTTGCCCGCAGGTTTTTTCCGCGATTGTGGCTATTGGCAGGGCAATTCATCGGGCCATTCGGGAAAATAGTCCCGCGACTAAAGTAGCAACGGCGCATGCTGCCAATAGCCTGATTGAACCAGCGCTGCTGCACATATGTCTCACTAGCAGTGCTGTTAGCGCGTCTGCGCGCTGGGTATACTTGCCGCACTTTTTGCGTTCTACGTCATTGGAGAGATGAGCATGTTGCCTCGCTTGCTGTTTGGCCTGATTACGGTTGCCAGCCTTACGCTGGTTGGTTGTGCCCACAGCCCTCAACAAATCACCCCTCAACCTAAACTGACTTCATCACTGACCGCCGTTGGCCATGGCCAGCCTGTCGTGGTGAAAATTGCCGATGGTCGCTCATCGCCAGTGCTCGGTACGCGCGGCGGGCTGTACCCGGAAACCAGCGCCATCAGCGTGAACCGCGAAGCGCTGGTGCCGCGCATGCAGGCCGAAGCAGAAGCCGCTGTGCGCCTGTTGGGCTTTACCCCTACCAGCAATGCGGTTAATGCCCCGCAGTTGACGCTGACTCTGACCGACCTCAAATATCAGTCGCCAAAAGATGAGCTGTATGTGACCGAAGCCAATATCAGCGCAACCATTCGCGCCGATGTGCAGAACAGCAACCGCCGCTTCAGCGGTCGTTACGGCGCGTCGCTGAATCAACGATTCGGCATGTCGCCCAACCAAGATACCAACACCCAGTTGGTCAGCGATGTGTTGAGCGACGCCATGACGCGCGCGTTCAAGGACCCGGCGATTGGGCAGTTGCTCAACCAGTAATGCTCCGTGATTGCGCTCGATGAGCGCAGCACACTTGAGAATGCCAGGCAGCGGTTTGGTCTGGCATTTTTTATGGGCGTCTGTTTTTGCGGTTTCAATGTCACCTTGCCTTGGGCTTTATAAATCGCTGTCTATACTCAGTGTGTAAAGGATGCCCGTGAATGGTTTTTAGGGAGCGATTGCGCTGACCGCGCGCGTACAAAAAATGCCTGCAAAGCTCTGCATTAGCGCCGTTAGCGTCCTATCTTTAGATAATCCCAATTCCCGCTTTTCGCCCTTAAATCTCAATAATTCATGCGCATGGGATAACTGCGCAAATGCAAACTATTGATCAAATATTGAAGGCTGACGATGAGTACTCAAGAACAGGTTGTAGCATTAGAAAAAGCCATGGCGCAGCAGGTACTGGGGCAGCAACAAACCATCAGGCACCTTCTTTTGGGCGTGCTCGCCAACGGCCACGTTTTGTTGGAAAGTTTGCCCGGGCTTGCCAAAACGCGGACCGTTAAAGCGCTGGCGCAGAACCTGGAAGCCAAGATGAGCCGCATCCAGTTCACGCCCGACCTGTTGCCATCAGACATCACCGGCGGGGAGATCCTCCAGCAGGTCGATGGCCAAAACCAAATCAAGTTTCAGCCCGGTCCGTTGTTTGGCAATGTCATTCTGGCGGATGAAATTAACCGTGCGCCGGCTAAGGTTCAGGCGGCGCTGCTTGAGGCAATGGAAGAGCGGCAGATAACCGTTGCTGGGCAGTCGTATCCGATGCCGCCGTTGTTTGTCGTAATGGCCACGCAGAACCCCATCGAGCAAGAGGGAACGTATCCGCTGCCTGAGGCGCAGATGGACCGTTTTTTGATGAAGTTGCTGATCGACTATCCAAGCACCGAAGACGAAACTCAGGTGCTGCGTTTATTGCGTGTTGAGGAGCAGGCCCTGCAAGACGGTAACAGCGCAGGTGCCCCCGTCGGTTTGTCGCAGTCGATTATCTTTACCGCGAGGCAAGAGGTTAGCCGGGTTCAGGTCAGTGAGTTGATCGACCGTTATATCATCGACCTGATTGATGCCACACGAAACCCGCAAGCATACGATGACGACTTGGCACGCTGGATCAAGATCGGGGTAAGCCCGCGTGGCGCAATTGGCCTGGATCGGGTTGCACGGGCTCACGCCTGGCTGTCTGGCAATGAATTTGTCACCCCAGATGATGTGCGTGCAGTGGTGCATCCAGTGCTGCGTCATCGCTTGCAGTTGTCGTATGACGCCGTAGCTGACGGCTTAAGTGCAGACCACGTGCTAGACCGGCTCTTGGATAAAGTGGCTATTGCAGCCTGAGGGACGAGAAGCCATGGCGTCTTCCAGTGCTGAAACCGATAACTTTATTTATGCCTCCCTGCCGCAATTAATGGCGCTTGAGCACCGTGCTGTGGGCCTGAGCTTTTTTGCCAGACAACCGCTCTCGAGCATTCTGTCCGGAAGCCATGCATCGCGCATAAGAGGACGTGGGCTCAGTTTTGACGAGCTCAGACGTTACGCACCAGGTGATGATCTGCGCCATCTCGATTGGCGTTCCTCGCTGCGCTTTGGTAAGCCCTTTGTGCGTTCGTTCACTGAGGAGCGTGACCGGCCGACACTGATCGTGGCAGATCAACGCATGAGCATGTTCTTTGGCTCACAGCGCAGTTTGAAGTCGGTAACCGCAGCAGAGCTGGCCGCCATTTGCGCCTGGATTGCGTTCAAGGCGGGCGATCGGGTAGGAGGCTTGGTGATCGGCGATGAGCGCATCGACTATATCCGTCCGCTGCGCAGCAGGGCGCGGGTAGAAGCCTTGTTTGCAAGCATTGTTCGGCAGAACCGTGCGCTCTCGGCAACGGCTGTCGAGAAAGACGCACAGGGGCAGTTGGACTTGGGGTTACGCCAGTGTCTGGAACTGGCCGGGCATGACAACCTGATTTGCGTGATCAGTGATTTTGCCGGCGCGAGCGGGCAGACCCTGAAAATGCTCCGCGAACTCAAGGCGCACAATGATGTGATCGCCCTGCAGGTTTATGACCCTCTGGCAATGCAACTGCCCAGTAAAGGCCGGATTGTTGTCACTCAGGGTGAATTGCAGGTTGAGTTGCAGATCGACCGCAAGCAGGTGCAAAAGCCTTTGGGCGAGTTTTTATCCGGCCGCATGCGCGAAGTCGCGCACTTGTTGAACAGCAGTCAGGTGCCGTTGATGATGCTCAGCACCCATGAGGATAGCCTCGTTCAGTTGCGCAGAGAGCTGGGGCGACTGGTCGAGGTGATGAGATGACAGCCGCTACCACACCCACAGTCAGCCAGCTTAAAGAGTTGCCGTTGGCGCAGCCGCCGTTCAGTTACTTTCCGCAAACCTGGGGGTGGGTGGCCTTGCTCATCATTGTGCTGCTGGCCTTGATTGTCTGGGGCTGGCTGCGCTGGCGGCAATGGAAGCGTGATCGCTACCGGCGCGAGGCATTGGCGCAGTTGAGCCAAATTGAACTCGCGTTGACCCAGGAACATCGGCGTTTGCAAGCGTTGCGGCAAGTTCCGGTGCTGCTCAAACGTGTGGCCTTGTCGATCCCCGGCTCTCCGGCGGTTGCAAGCCTGGGGGGCGATCAGTGGCAGGCGTTTTTGCAACGCAGCAGCACGACGACCGTTCCCAGTGACTTCAGTCATCAACTGGGGCTCTTGGCATACGGTACAGGCGAGCAGGTGTTGGCGTTGGCTGGCGAGGAAACTGACGCCTTGCTTACCCGTTGTCGGCAATGGATTGAGGATCACCATGTGGCAGCTTGATTATCCGTGGGCACTGGCATTGCTGCCGCTTCCGTGGCTGATGTATCGCTTTGCGCGAGAGTATAAAGAGACGCGCAGCGCACTGCGTGTGCCGTTTTTTACCGGGGTAAGCCAGGCGGTTGGCCAGCAGCCCAAGGTGTCGGGTCAGCCGGGTGGGCGCTGGCAAATGCTCCTTAATCTGCTGGTCTGGGCTTTGGTTTTGCTGGCGTGCGCCCGGCCGCAATGGGTTGAGCCGCCGCTCGAGCATAAACAGCCCGTGCGCGACCTGATGCTGGCGATCGATATTTCGCAATCAATGGACACCCGTGACTACACCGATGCCAACGGCAACAAGGTCGACCGGCTGAGTGCGGTCAAGGATGTGGTGCGTGGGTTTATCGAACAGCGCAAGGATGATCGCATTGGCTTGATCGTGTTTGGCACCGGTGCCTATCCGCAAGCACCGCTGACCCTCGATCACGCTAGTCTGGGCTTGCTACTGGATGAAGTTGGCAGTGGCATGGCCGGTCCGAATACGGCGTTGGGGGATGCGATTGGCTTGACCATCAAACTGTTGGATAAAGCCAAAGAGCAGGAGAAAGTGCTGATCCTGCTCACCGACGGGAACGACACCGGCAGTGCAATTACCCCAGGCCATGCAGCGCAAATGGCGGCCGATAAGCACATCGTCGTGCACACCATCGGCATTGGCGACCCCGCGGCTACAGGCGATGCCAAGGTCGATCTGGACGTGCTAAGAGATATAGCTAACGTGACCCAAGGGCGTTTCTTTCGCGCCGATGACCGCGCGGCGCTCAAGCAGGTGTATGAGACGCTGGATAAAATTACCCCGCATGAGGTGAAAACGCTCAGCCATCAGCCCAGGCGCGACTTGTTCTGGTGGCCGCTGGCAGCGGCTGTATTGTTGTTGCTGATCGGCCAGGGTCTGGCCGCGCTGAGCGCAACATTTCGCTCTTCAGCCGGTTCCGCTGCGCAACAGGACACTTGATATGGATATCGACCTGCAGGCTTTTCACTTTTTGCGCCCGCTGTGGCTATTACTGATTTTGCCGGGCTTGGGCTTGCCTGTTCTGTGGTCCCGACGGCACGACATCGGCCGGCAGTTACAGAACGTCATTGCTCCCCATTTGTTGGCTGTGCTGGTAGTTTCGCCAGACGAGCGTCGGCGTCTGCGGGCCGTGCATTTGGTTGCAGGTATCGTGTGTGCAGGCGCAATCGCCGCGAGTGGGCCAACCTGGGAGCAGGATCGCCCGGGGTTTCTCGATGACCGAGCGCCGCTTATCCTCGCAGTCGATCTTTCTCCGTCAATGGATGCCAGCGATATTGCACCGACGCGATTAGCCGCTGTTCAGGCCAAGCTGGATGACTTGGTTAAGCGCCGGGCAGGTTCGCGCACGGCGCTGATAGCCTATGCCGGCAGCGCCCATCTGGTGCTGCCCGCCACCGAAGATCCGGATTTGCTGACGACGTTCGTGCAGGCGCTATCTACCTCGTTAATTCAAAAGCCCGGACATGACGTGCTGGGAGTTATTGATGAGGCCAGGCGTCTGCTGGATGCCGAGAAAACGCCCGCAACCCTGGTTCTGATAACCGACGGCGCTGACCCTGAGTTGAATCCGCAACTCAAAGATCACCTGCAGGGGCTGGATCTGCAAGTAGTGGTGCTTGCTGTTGGTACTGAAGCAGGCGGAGCCGTGCGTGACGGCGAAGGGCAAATACTCAGCGACAGCAGTGGCCGGCCGGTGGTTGCTGATCTTGACCCTGCGGCGTTGAAAGCACTGGCCGATGCTGCCGATGCTCCGTTGGGCAGCCTGAGCTTGAATGACGATGATCTCGACTGGATTGAGCTGCATGCTCAGCGCCACTTTCAGGCGGTGATGGACAAAGATCAGCAGGCGCACTGGAAGGATGCCGGATATTGGCTGAGCTGGCCCGTCTTGTTGCTGGTGTTATTAACTGTGCGTCGTGGTTGGCGTGTGCACTGGCTTGCCGGGCTGTTGCTGGCAGTTGGCCTAAGCATGCCGGTGTCTTTGGTAAAAGCGGCTGGGCTGACTGATGCTTTTTTCACGCCCGACCAGCAAGGGCGTTGGGCTTATGAGCATCAGCGTTACCCACAGGCAGCCGAGCATTTTGCCGACCCTTACTGGAAGGGTGTCGCGGCGTATCAGGCGGCTGATTATGACCTTGCTCTCGTCAGTCTGGCGCCTGTCGATACCGCCTTCGGATTGTTCTATCTGGGCAACTCATACGTCAAATTACGGCGTTTCCCCGAAGCCATAAATGCCTTTGAGCAAGCGCTTGAACGGCAACCGGATTTTCCTGAGGCCCGCGATAATCTGGCGTTAGCAAAAGCTTTGCAAAAGGATTATGAGGCGCAGCAGGAGGCCTCACCGCCAAGCTTAAAGCCCGATGAAATCAAGTTTGACAAGAAAAGCGACAACGGCAAAGAGGCCGAGCAGCCGATGGCGAAAGCCGAGTCTGATGAGCTCTGGTTGAACAACCTGACCACATCTCCCAACAAGTTCCTCGAGCAAAAATTCCTTCTCCAGGATGTCGCACGGGAGCAGAACAAGGAGGGTCAGCCATGAGGTTCTTGTTGATCCTGAGTCTGCTGCTTGTCGGTCGTGCAATGGCTGACGAGCCCAAACTGGTTATCGAGACCCGGCTATCACCAAACACTCAAGTATTGGTTGGCGGGGTCATCAAGCTGGAGGTCGACTTGATGGTCGACACCTGGTTCTCCAAGCCTGCGCAACTGCCTAAGCTGGAGCTGCCGGGTGCGACTGTTTCTGAGCCATCCAGTGACCCTACGCACCTTAATCAAACGATTGATGGCACGCCGTTCTTTGGCATTCGCTACAGCTACCGAATCAGCCCGCAGCGAGCGCAGCGTTTCGATATACCCGCGTTGAGTATTGAGGTCTTGCCGGGGCAAGGCAGCAGTGCGCAAACGGTGCAATCCGAGGCTGTGAGTTTCACCGCAACGCAGCCCGCAGGTGTGGCGCAGGGTGCTCATGCTCTGGTCGCGCAAAAACTGACGCTGACGCAGCGAATCGTGCGCTCGCGTGAGCCACTGCAGACAGGCGACAGCATCACCCGGCAGCTGAGCATTCGTGCAGAAGGTGGCGAAGCAATGCTGATCCCCGCACCGCAGTTCAGCGAGGTTGCAGGCCTCAAGCTATACCTGAACGCGCCACGGGTCAGTGCGCTGAGCAGTGGACGAGGGGATGTCAGCGGAGGCCAGCGTGACGACGCCGCGACCTATACCGCGACCGAGGGTGGCGATTACACGTTGCCGGCCATCAAACTTAAGTGGTGGGATCAGACCGGGCAGGAGCAGGTTGCTTCAGTGCCGGCGGTCACGTTTGAGGTCGCCGCAGGTTCCGCTTACCAGCAGCCGTTCTCGGTCAGCGAAGACCTGCGTCGGCTGGGGCGTCAGACAAAAGTACACATTACCCAACACTGGTTGTTTTTCAGCCTGTTGGTGCTGATGTTCGGGCTGTTGGGGTATTTCGGGCGGCCGTATTTGCAGCGGGCTCTGACTGCGCTGAAACAGCGGCGCACGCGTCGGCAGCAAGTCTGGCTGGAGTCGCCTGATTACGCATGGCGAGAATTGAAAGCGCAGCTCGAAAATGACTCGCCGCGTCTTGATGCCTTGTACCGTTGGATCAGGCTGACGACTGGCCACGATGAACTCAATAGTCTGAACGAGCAGCTACCGGCACCGTTAGCCAATGAGTTGGATGCTTGGATAAAGGCGCGTTACAGCGCCTCAAGCCATACCCCGGCGGACAACAAGAAGCTATTGGAAATATTGCAACAGGTTCGCAACGTGCTCAAACAACAATCGCCAGACACCGCCCCGGCGGGCGGGTTACTGCCGCTAAATCCAACAGGATGAGCCAGAGTTGGCCGCTGCGTTGATCAGAACAGGCATCTGTACTCAGCGTTATTAAGCGGTCTTCCCTCCCCGTTGGGGGCTTGTGCATGGTCTAAATCGTACGACAAGCCTGGCCGCTGTCATAAAACTTCAGGGTGATGCCAGTAAGCTAACGCCGCTGGCTGAGGTAGGACGAGTTGATAGCGATTTACGGCGGGCATGCCGGCGATATCGAGCGGGTTGAGGCCCGTGATAGCCAGATTGGTAAACACGTTTCGCCCGTCAGAACAGGGCATTAAATTTTCCGGGTTATTACATGGCGAAGGCTTGCAGGCGTGTCTACACTTTCGACTCTACTGACCATCGTTTAAACCCCTAATTGGTGTAGCGCCTGATGCTCGTGCGCAGTGAGCATTGGCTGTAGAAATCTATGTGAGTACTTTTCAATGGAAGGAGTTAGGTATGAATAAGCCCAGAAAGTGGCTGCCCGGGATCGCATTTGCAGTCGCAACCGTTATCGGTGCGCCAGCGGTGGTCGCGGCAGAAAAGCCCAATATCTTGGTTATCTTTGGTGATGATGTCGGTATCACCAACATCAGTAGCTACGGCGAAGGCGTTGTCGGTTATGAGACGCCGCACATCGATAGCATTGCCAAGGCGGGCATGAAGTTCACCGATTACTATGCGGAGAACAGCTGCACAGCCGGGCGCTCTACCTTTATTACAGGCCAAACCATCTTCCGCACCGGCCTATCCAAGGTCGGTTTGCCGGGCGTGGCAGTTGGTTTGCAAGCGCGTGATGTGACCATCGCCCAAGCGCTCAAAGCGCAGGGCTACGAGACGGGTCAGTTCGGTAAAAACCACTTGGGTGACCGTGACGAATACCTGCCCACCAACCATGGTTTTGATGAGTTCTACGGCAACCTTTACCACCTCAATGCCGAAGAAGAGCCGGAGCGCGAGCTGTGGCCAAAGGATGACGCGGATTTCGTCAAGAATGCATCTCCGCGCGGTGTAATCAAATCCTCTGCTGACGGTAAAATTGAAGACACTGGTGCGCTGACTAGCAAGCGCATGGAAACCATTGACGACGATACTACCCAGGCCGCGATCGACTTCATCTCGAAACAAGCCAAAGCAGACAAGCCGTTTTTCGTGTGGATGAACACCACTCGCATGCACTTGTTCACGCACGTGCGTGACTCAATGAAAGGCCAGAGCGGTATGCCTGGCAATGAATACGCAGACGGCATGATTGAGCACGACGAAGACGTCGGGATGCTGCTCAAGACGCTTGATGACTTGAAGATCAGCGACAACACCATCGTGGTTTACACCACGGACAACGGGCCAAACCAGTTCTCCTGGCCTGACGCCGCAACCACGCCTTATCGCAACGAGAAAAACTCCAACTGGGAAGGTGCTTATCGGGTACCAGCTATGATCCGCTGGCCGGGTCACATCAAGCCAGGTACAGTTTCTCGCGAAATGTTCTCGGGTCTTGACTGGTTCCCAACCTTGTTGGCTGCCGCTGGCGACACTGATATCAAAGAGCGCTTGCTCAAAGGTACTGACCTGAATGGTAAAAACTTCAAGGTTCACCTTGATGGTTTCAACCAGCTTGATTACCTGACCGGTAAAGCCGACAAAGGTGCTCGCGACGAGTTCTACTACTTCAACGACGACACCGATCTGGTGGCCATGCGTTTTGGCAACTGGAAAGTGGTCTTCTGTGAGCAGCGTGAACCCGGTGGCATGAAAGTCTGGAGCGAACCTTTCGTGTGCCTGCGTCTGCCTAAGATCTTCAACCTGCGGATGGACCCGTATGAGCGTGCAGATATCGTATCTGACCAGTACTACGACTTCCTGACCAAGAACCTTTTCATCACCGAGCAAGCTACTCAGCGTTCGGCGAAGTTCTTGCAGACCTTTGTCGATTATCCGCCAAGCCAGCTGCCTGCCAGCTTCAGCATCGACCAGATCCGGGAGAACGTAGACAAACAGATCAAAGCAAAAATGGAAGAGGCGGCTGCCGCCAAAACCAACTGATCTGAGCCTGTGCCCTGGGATTTGGGGGTCTCCATAACCTGCAACAGGGAAACCTGTTGCAGGTTTTTCTCTGTCTGATAAGGCTGTTCAGATGTCCTCAACCGCAAGCTCCTCTCGTGATCAGGCCTCTGATCCGGTTGCTGAAAGTGTTCTTGGAACCCAGGCTTTTTCGATACGGCTCGCCGCCGCACTGCTATTTATTTCAGGCGGATCGGCGCTGGTCTATCAGGTGCTTTGGGTCAAACAACTGTCGCTGGTGGTCGGTGTCGAGGTTTACGCCGTTACCACGGCTATCAGTGCATTCTTTGCCGGGCTTGCATTAGGCGGGCTGGTTTATGGTGGTTTGGCTGATCGTTCAAAACGCCCGCTCAGGCTGTATGCCGCACTTGAGTTGGCTGTGGCTGTGTTCGGGATTGGCGCGACGCTTGCGTTGGCCAATTCGGCGGGCCTTTATGCCCGACTTGAGAGCAGCGTAGGGTTGCTCGCCTGGCTGCTGCCGTTTGCGTTGGTGGGCATTCCCGCCTTCTTCATGGGCGGAACGTTACCGGTATTGATGCGCGCGCTGTCCCCTCAGGACGGTCGATTTGGCGAGGCGGGTGGGCGGCTGTATGCGGCCAACACCGCTGGCGCCATTACTGGCACCTTGTTGGCTGCATTCGTATTGATCGCGCAATTTGGGGTCATTGGCAGTGCCGTCGTTGCCGGGGCACTGAATCTAATCGGCGCAGTGGTGGCTTTACGGCTGCGTCAAAGCGTCAGATCGCTGCCCGAGTCGAACCTCGCAGAGCGCCCAGCGCTCACTGCGCAGGCACGCCTGGCGATTGGCTTGTACTGCGTTGCGGGTGGCGTTGCGCTGGGTTATGAAATTGTCTGGACGCAATCCATTGTGCCGTTTATGAGCACCCGCGCCTTTGCGTTTGCGGTGGTGCTCGCAACTTACTTGCTGGGGCTGGCAATAGGCAGTGCGATCTATGCGCGCCGGGCAGACCGCATTCGTGATCCGTGGGGGTTGTTCGGGGTTCTGATTGCGTTGGCGGGGTTGCTGGCACTGCTGCAGATTGCAGGCCTTGGTCGCTGGCTGATAATTGTACAAACCCAGGTTGAGTTCTATGTGCTGCATTTGACCGGTAACGAGCTAGCCGGGATGTGCGCTCGCTTTGCCATGGCCGCTTTGTGTGTGGTGTTCCTGCCGACCACGATTCTTGGCGCGGCGTTCCCTCTGGCGTTGCGCCTTGCGGTGAATAAGGCGCATGTGGGGCGTGATGTTGGCGTCGTTATCGCACTCAATACGCTCGGCGGGATTGTCGGAGTGATCCTGACCGGGCTGGTGTTAATCCCCGGTATCGGTTTGGTGCGTACCTTGGCCTTTCTGGCTGTGATCGCCTGCGCCATTGCTGGCATCGCCGCATGGCGCGGCACGGGCGTAGGGGCAGGCATGCGCGCGGCAATTGCCTGCATAGCTTTAATCACCGTGGTTGGCGCGGTCATGACCCCGCCGCAGAAATTGGCGGAACTGCTGCCAGGCGCGAGAAGTGGCGAGTTGCTGTACTACCAGGAAGGCCGCGGCAATACCGTGGCGGTGGTGAAGCAGGGGCGCGATGCCCGTCAGTTCAATCGTTTGTATATTCAGGGGGTGTCGAACACTGGTGATGCCATGCCTTCGCTGCGTTATATGCGTATGCAAGCGCTGTTGCCCTTGCTGATTCACAACAACGAACCTCGCTCGGCTCTGGTCATTGGCTTTGGTACGGGGATTACCGCCGGGGCAATGCTGCGTTACGACGGGCTGCAGAAGCCGGTGGTGGCGGAGTTGTTACCGGCAGTACTTGAAGCGGCGCACTTGTTCAAAGGCAATTATGGCGCCGCCTCCGATAGCCGTCTGGATATACGCCTGCGTGATGGCCGTCGTGAATTGCTGAGAAATCCTCAACCCTATGATTTGATCACGCTGGAACCGCCGCCGCCCTCCGCAGCAGGAGTGGTGAATTTATATTCCCGGGATTTTTATGCGCTGGCTGCCAGTCGTCTGCAACCGGGGGGACTGGTGGCGCAGTGGCTGCCATTGCCCACCCAGAATAACGAGGACAGTCAGTCGCTGGTGCGCAGCTTTATTGATGTGTTTCCCCACGCATCGCTCTGGACCACTGAGTTTCACGAGATGCTAATGATTGGCTCGCTCGATGAAATGCACCTCAACGTACCGCAGATTCGCGAGCGTTTCGAGCAACCCAAGGTGCGTGCGTCGCTGCGTGAAGTCGGCATCAACTCACCGGCAGCGCTGCTGGCGACCTGGGTGACAGATCGCGACGGGCTCGCGCGTTATGCCGCTGATGCGCAGCCGGTCACCGATAACCAGCCACTGATTGAATACACCTCTTGGGTGCGCTCAAAAGAGATTGTGCGTGTGCTGCCAACCTTACTCGCGCTGCACACCCCACCTCCGCTGGAGGGCAGTAATGCGGCATTTGCCGCTGAGGTTGATAATCAATGGGGGCGCTTACAGTTGTTTTACTCTGCCGGCCTGAACGCCTACCAGCAAGACCGCCAAGGTTGGTCGCGAAATGTTCGGGACCTGATGCGCACCGATGACGATAACCCCTACTACCGCTGGTTTCTGGGGCTTCGATGAGGGATTAAAGTGCAGCGTCAGTTAGCGGCTCATGGCTGAAAGTCTGGCGTGGCAGGCAACAGCTGCGAGCCAGAGAACGGCGTTGGCAAACTGTCTGCAGGGTGTCGGGGTTTGGGGAACAGACCTCGCCGCAATCGGCAGCCTGCAGTTTTATCACTCACGCATTTTGGGTGGCTTCATTGCATCACCGCAGGCTGCCAGTTGGGCTACATTAAATGCCAGACTCTGTTCGAGAGCCTTTGGATTATGTTGAAAACGTGGCAGTCCTTGCTTGTCACTCTTACTATGACACTGCCGACGTTCGCTCACGCGGATTTAAGCGATAAGTTTATTGACCCTGAAGATGGTCAAGTCGATGCCAGTAACTTTCTGGCTGAAGTACCGCACGGTTTTCTGCCGGTGCCGGGCATCATTACCGAACCCGCAGTAGGCGCTGGGCTGGCCTTGGGGGCGCTGTTCTTTCATGAGTCTGAAGAGCAGCGCAAACAGCGCACTCAAAACAAAGCCTTGCTGCCTGAAAACATCAGCATTGTCGCCGGCATGGGCACCGAGAATGGCACGTGGGCCGGCGCTATTGGGCATCTCGGCTTCTGGTTGGATGACACGCTGCGCTACCGCGGCGTGCTGGCCTACGCATCGCCCAATCTGGAGTTTTACTCACTGCCGCGAACGGGCGACTTGAGTCAGCCGATTGAGCTGAACCTGCGCGGCCCGGTGGTGTTTCAGGATCTCAAATACCGGCTTCCAGACACGCATGTGTTTGTCGGCGGTCGCCAGCTTTACCGTAAAGTGCAAGGCGAACTGGCCAACTCTCCCGATCTGTCGCGCCTGCCATTGGAGGTGCAAGATTACATCGAAAGCAACAGCGTGCGCTCGGCCACCACCTCAGGCCTGGGCCTGGTGCTTGAATACGACAGCCGTGACAACCCGTTCAATCCCCAGCACGGTTATTACTACTCCAGCAACTACACCGTTTTCGACGATGCCATTGGCAGTGATTACGACTATTCCAGCTACCAGCTTTCGGGCCTCAACTATTGGGAGCTGAACGATCAGTGGAACCTTGGGCTGCGCGTGCAGGTAGACGGGGTCAACGCGCGTGGGAGCGACGACCTGCCGCCTTACGTGCCGCCCTTCATCGACCTGCGCGGTGTGCCGAAATCACGCTACCAAGGTACCCGGGTTGGGGTCGCGGAAATCCAGTTGGACTACAAAATCAATCAGCGCTGGAAACTGGGGTTCTTCACCGGAACCGGGCGTGCAGCCGATGATTTCAGCGATTTTTCTGATGCAGAGGAAGTGAATACAGTCGGCGGCGGATTCCGCTACATGATTGCCCGGCGCTACGGCCTGGTCATGGGCGTGGATGTGGCGCGGGGCCCGGAAGATACCGCACTGTACATCCAGACCGGATCAACCTGGTAAGCCTGCTATGCAGCTTTGCTGGAGGCGGGCGACAAGCGCTCGCTTAGCGGTAAATCCCGCTCATGCCGCGTCGTTCATCCTGACACTCGGGTGAGCCCATCTCGAATTCGCGGCAGATAAGCGGGCGCTGCTGGTAAATGCTGCAGCGCATGCTGTTGCGATCAAGGGCTGCGCACCAGCCGTCGTCGAGCCTGAGCATGACCTCACCGCCCCACTCATCGGTGGCGATAAAGCGCTCTGGCACGCCGGTTTCCGTGAGCAACATGACTTCGAGCTGGCAGCAGCAGGCTGCGCAGTTCGAGCAGGCAATTTCGGGCTGCTGGGCATGCGCAATGAGAATGTTTGCGTCTGGCTTGGCATCGGTCATGCCCGCAGTCTACTCCAAGCCTGCGAGCGCCGTGATCGAAAACGCAGAAAACTCAGCGCTGGGTGCGCAAGCGTTGCTCGTACTGGCTGCGGTACAGCGAACTGAAACCGTGCAATATCGGCATGACGCCAGCCCAAATCACAGCCAGCAACAACAGCGTTGGCCATTCGCCGTGGGGCATCCGGATACCCGCCAACTCGACTCCGGCGTAGTACGAAAGCGGCCCGCCAAAGGCGCCGAGCAAACTGGCGCGCCACCACGGTTTGGCGGTCCATGCCAGGCAATGATTAAGCGTGCTGGCAAACAGCGGCCACAACAACGCCCACCACAGCGGGATAACTTTGCTCTCGACCGGCAATTGGAACAGCCCGAGGTTAAGCAGGAATGTGTCCAATGCGCTGCCGGCCAGAAACACGCTGATCAACAGTTTGCCTTCCGCGTGCCAACTGCTGGTCCAGAGCAGATGGATTGCCAGCACCGCTCCGACGATCAATAACCACAGGCTGTTCCCCGCAAGAATGCAGGTGAACCAGCCGAGTTGAAACAGCAGGGCGTTGGCCAGCAATTTAGACATCAAAACGTCCGAGTAAGGGCTGTGGTTGGGCGGCCGGTTTGGCCATGAGCAGTTGCGCGGTGCCGATGGTGCGCTCGATGAAGCCACCCTCGCAATAGCACAGATAAAACTCCCACATGCGGTAGAAGTATTCGTCGTAGCCGAGCTGCTCAAGGTTATGTCGGGCCTGATGCAGGTTATCGTGCCACATCCGCAGGGTTTTCGCGTAATGCAGGCCAAAGTCTTCCATGTGGTGCAGGTTCATGTCGGTGTGTTTACAGATCACATCGAGCATCTTGCTCACCGAGGGCAGGGCGCCGCCTGGAAATATATAGCGCTGGATGAAGTCGACGTTGTTCTTGGCCTGCTCGTAACGCTGGTCGCGAATGGTGATGGCCTGCAGCAGCATCAGCCCGTCATCTTTGAGCAGGCGCGCGCATTGGGCGAAATATTCCGGGAGGAACTTATGGCCGACAGCTTCGATCATTTCGATCGACACCAGCTTGTCATAGCGGCCCTGCAGGTCGCGGTAGTCTTCCAGCAGCAGGGTGATTTTGCTTTGCAGCCGATGGCGGTTAATCCGCTCAGCGGCATAGTCGTATTGTTCCTGCGAAAGGGTTGTGGTGGTGACTTTGCAGCCATAGTGAATGGCCGCATAAATCGCCATGCTGCCCCAGCCCGTGCCGATCTCCAGCAGGTGATCGTCGGGTTTCAGCTCGAGCTTCTGGCAGATCCGCTCAAGCTTGTTCAACTGCGCCTGTTCCAGGGTGTCTTGCGGGGTCAGGAACTGGGCGGCTGAGTACATCATGGTCGGGTCGAGAAATTGCTCGAACATGTCGTTGCCGAGATCGTAATGCGCGGCGATGTTTTTCCGCGAGCCGCTGCGGGTATTGCGATTGACCCAGTGCAGCGCCTTGATAAACGGACGGCTCAAGGTCGCCAGGCCGCCTTCCATTGCGTCCAGCACTTCCAGATTGCTGACAAACACGCGCACCACCGCCGTTAAGTCAGGCGAGGTCCAGTAACCGTGAATGTACGCCTCACCGGCGCCGATCGAGCCATTGCTGGCGACCATGCCCCAGATGGCGTCATTGTGGATGTGAAGCTCGGCGCGCAGGCTCGCCATTGCATCACCAAATACCTGGCGTTGATTGCCATCCACTACTTCAAGGGCGCCATTGCGCAATTGCGCCAGTTGGCGCATGACTGCCATGCGCAGAAAGCTTGCACCGATGCCATTGCCAGTGCGCACGGAGTCTTTGGTCGGAGTCAGGCTAGAGCTTTTCATGGCGTACTTCCTTGGAGTCCTGAAGGGCGACACTGAATTCAGTGCTGGCGCCTTGATGGCTGAAAATGGGCAGGCGTTTGAACAGCAGGCGCAGGGCCTGCCAGTAAATGGCGGCAACGGTTTTGCCGGTCATCCAGGGGAATTGCCACAGATAGCCGTGCAGGCTCTTGCGGCTGAGTTCGGTGCGTTCAAGGCTGAGGCTGGCATCGAAGACCTTGGTCTCGCCCTGCCAGTCGGCCATGAACACGCCGAGGCGGTTGGCCGGCGCGCTGAACGACATGCGGTACTCAAGATCGCGCGGCAAGAACGGTGATACATGAAAGGCCTTGGCCACAGCAAAATGTTGTTGGCCGCTGCCTGTGGCCGGGAGTACGTAGTGATAGCGCTCACGCCAGGGCGTATTGCTCACTTCGCAGAGAATCGCGGCCAGCGTGCCGTCTGCTGCATGGCAGTAGAAGAAACTCACTGGATTAAAGGCCAGGCCCCAACTGCGCGGTTGCGTGAGCAGGCAAATCGGCCCTTGTGGGATTTGCCCGATGGCCTCGCCAACGCGCTGGCGAACGGCATCGATCAGGCACATGCCACTGCGGGTGAAAGCCGGTAAAAAATCCTCTTCACGGATACACAGCGGTGCCCAGCGACTGCTGCCCGCCAGCCGCGAAAGCTTGAGCACCTGCGCTTGCTCATCAAGGTCCAGGTAAATAAAGCCCATACGATATTTAAAGCTGTGGCTTTTCGGGGTGAAGCGCCGGTGGTTGACCCAACCACTGTAAATGGCACTGTTCATTACAGCGCCTCACCGAATTCGCGAGCCACGCGCAAACCGCTGACCACACCGTCTTCATGGAAACCATTGGCCCAGTAAGCGCCGCAGAAGTAGCTATGGGCCTGGCCTTGCAGTGCTTGCCAGCGCGCTTGTGCGGCAATGCCCGCGAGGCTGTATTGCGGATGCGCATAGGTGTAGCGGGCGAGAATTTGCGTCGGGTCGATCAGTGCGGTCTGGTTGAGGCTCACACAGAAGGTGGTCTGGCTCTCGATGCCCTGCAAAATATTCATGTTGTAAGTAACGGCTGCCGATTGCTCGCTCGGCCCGCCTAAGCGGTAGTTCCAGCTGGCCCAGGCCAGTTTTCGGGTGGGCAGCAGGCGCGTGTCGGTGTGCAGCACTACATCGTTGTCGGCGTAGTGCAGGGCGCCGAGTATCTCGCGTTCCAGCGCCAGCGGTTCGGCCAGAAGTTTCAAGGCCTGGTCGCTGTGGCAGGCGAAAATCACCTTGTCGAAGCGCTCGCTACCCGCCGCGCTGTGCACAGTTACGCCCTGTTCATCACGTTCAACATTGTGCACCGGGCAGTTGATGCGGATGTGTTCTTTGAATGAGGCGCAGAGCGGTTCGACGTAGCGGCTCGAACCGCCTTCAATCACATGCCACTGCGGCCGATTGCTCACCGACAACAGGCCATGATTGTTGAAGAACCGGATGAAGAATTGCAGCGGAAAGTTGAGCATGTCCGCCAGTGACATCGACCAGATAGCCGAGCCCATCGGCACGATGTACTGATTAATAAATGCCTGGCCGTAATTGTTAGTGCGCAGGTATTCACCCAGCGTTGTGGTTTCGCTGATGCGCTGATTGTGTTGGTCGTCTGTTGCCTGACGATTGAAACGCAGAATATCGCGGGCCATGCCGAGGAATGTCGGCGAGAACAGATTGCTGCGCTGGGCAAACAGGGTGTTGAGGTTGTTGCCGTTGTACTCCAGACCAGTGTCCGGATCGTTGACCGAAAAGCTCATCTCGGTTGGCTTGTAGCGCACGCCAAGGGTGTCGAGCAGGCGAATGAAGTTGGGGTAGGTCCAGTCATTGAACACGATAAAACCGGTATCAATGGCATGCTGCTCGCCGCCCGCACTCACTTCTACGGTATGGGTATGCCCGCCAATCCAGTCGCTGGCCTCAAATACCGTTACTTGGTGCTTGCGGCTCAGCAGGTAAGCGCTGGTCAGGCCGGAAATACCGCTGCCGATGATGGCGATTTTCATGCCGGATCCTTCGCTGCAGGTTGGTTGCGCGACAAGCTCTTGCCAATCGCCAGACGCAGACGAGCCGGCAGATGGGCCAGAGTGGTAAGGCCGGCGATAAACAGTCCGGGGAAGGCGATTTCCTGCGGCCGCCGCTCCATGCGTTTGGCGATGTGGCGCGCGGCTTTTTCGGCTGGCCAGCGCATCGGCATGGGGAAGTCGTTTTCCTGGGTCAGAGGTGTATCGACAAAGCCCGGGCTGACCAGCGTGACATCGATGTGCTCGTGGGCCAGATCAATGCGCAGGGAATCAATCAGGTAGCGAATCGCGGCTTTTGAAGCGCCATAGGCCCCGGCGCGTGGCAGAGGCAGATAGGTCACTGAGCTGCCGACCGCGAGCAAATGCGGGTATTGGCCAAGACGCAGCAGCGGCAGGGCAGCCTCGATGCAATAGCTGGTGGTGAACAGATTGGAAGTGACCACGCGCTCGACCATCGCGGCTTCAAAGTGCTGGCTGTCGAGGTATTCGCAGGTCCCGGCATTGAGGATTGCCGTATCGAGTACGCCCCAACTCTGCTCGATGCGGCGGCCGATTGCGCGCACCTCTTCAACGTTGCTCAGGTCGCCGGGCACCAGCAGAACCTGCTCCGGATAACGACGCGCCATTGCCACCAGTGGCTCCACGCGACGTGCACTGAGTGCCAGTTTATGGCCCTGCTTGAGCAACTCTTCGGCCAACGCTGCGCCGATACCACTGCTGGCTCCGGTCAGCCAGATACGTCGTGCGTTCATGCCAGTCTCCTTTTGAGCCAGTTGATTACTGCGCCCATCACCGGCAAATGCTCGTAAAGCATGGCGCCGGCATCGAAATAGTCGCGGTGGTAATAGACTTTCTCCCGCCAGCGCAGGTGCGAGCAGCCGGGCACTTCAATCTGTTTGCCTGCGGCCAGCCGTGGGTGGCGAAAGCGCATGGTCCAGCGCAAGTAACCCTGACCCTCAGCGACGTAGTCGCAGCCCTCGAAGATGAATTCGATCTGCTCGACGTTGGCGTACATCTCTCTCATGTAGGCCTTGAAATCACTGAGCCCGTTGATGCTGTGCATGGGATCGGTAAACGCCAGGTCATCGCTGTACATCTCGTCCAGACGGTCGAGGTTGCCTGCATTCAGTGCGTTGAAATCGCGGGCGAATTGTTCGAGGAAATCGCTCATCAGTAGGCCGCCTCCAGGTTAAGTTCGCTGCGCGTTGGCAGATTCTTGAACGCACTGAGGGCGCGCTCGCGGCTCTTGCTCAGATCTACGATTGGCCGCGGGTAGTCGCTGAGACGGAACAGGCCGCCCATGGCATCCGGGTTGTGAATGTCCTTGTTGTTAAGGCCTATCAGTTCCGGCAGCCAACGGCGCAGAAAGCGTCCCTCTGGATCAAAGCGTTGCGACTGGCTGACCGGGTTGAAGATACGGAAGTAGGGCACTGCATCCGTGCCGGTCGAGGCGCTCCATTGCCAGCCGCCATTGTTGGCCGCCAGATCACCATCAATCAGATGGCGCATGAAGAAGCGCTCACCTTCGCGCCAGTCGATCAACAGGTTCTTGGTCAGGAACATCGCCACGACCATGCGCAACCGGTTGTGCATCCAGCCGGTTTCCAGCAGTTGGCGAATCGCCGCATCAATAATCGGTATTCCGGTGCGGCCCTCTTGCCAGGCCGCAAGGTCTTGCGGTGCTTTACGCCAAGGCAGGTATTCGGTTTGCAAGCGGAATGCGCGGTGACGGCACACGCGCGGATAACCCACCAGAATATGCTTGTAGAACTCGCGCCAGAGCAGTTCGTTAATCCAGGTTACGACACCGTTGTTGCCATCGGAAAACTCACCGTGGTTATGCAGCAAGGCCTGCTGTAAACACTGGCGCACCGAGATCACGCCCGCTGCCAGATAGCTGCTCAACTGGCTGGTGCCGGGCACTGCGGGCAGGTCGCGGGCAGTTTGGTAGTCGCGAATGTGCTCATCAGCAAAGCGCTGCATACGCTGTTGCGCAACCTCCTCTCCGGCGGGCCAGAGCGCTTGTAAGGTCGTACTCGGCGATGCAAATCCGTCGACCGATTGCGGGACTTCATCGGCTTTGATCGACAATTCGGCCTGCGCCTTCGGGGTGTCGACAATGGCTGGAACGGCGCGCTGCAAGTGCTGATAGCAGACCTTGCGAAATTGGCTGAATACCTGAAAGTACTGGCCAGCCTGGGTCAGGATGCTGCCGGGTTGAAACAGCAGTTGGTCGAAGTGGCTGCTCCAGCGCACGCCGTGATTGTCCAACTCAGCGGCAACGGCGTTATCTCGCTGCGTCTCGTTGATGCCGTATTCCTCATTGACGTGCACGGCCGAAACAGACAGCTGCTCGCACAATTGGGCAATGACCTGCGGCGCCTGCTCCCAGAGGTCGGCGTTACGCACCAGCAGGGGCACATTGAGTTCTGCCAGTGCAGCGCTCAGCTCGGCAAGGTTGCGCAGCCAGAAGTCGACCTTGCACGGCGCGTCATCGTGGCGCGCCCATTGTGCAGGGCTCAGGAGAAACACGGCCACGGTAGGGCCTGCGTCCATGGCGGCGGCAAGTGCGCTGTTGTCGCTGACTCGCAGGTCTGTGCGAAACCACATTAATTGATTCATTGAGCGTCCTGTCAGCTATTCAGCAAATCGAGATCGGATAAGGCGTGTACGCTCGCCAGCGGGTCGCGGGCGATCAGCAACTGGCTGTTATCTGCCGCCAGTTGCTCCAGCAATTGCTGATGAATTTCTACGGTCGCGCCGGTAATCAGGCAGGGGCAATCACAGCTGCCAATCAACTTCGGCAATTGCTGGCTGTTCAGGCTCTGGCTGGAATGCAGGAGCAGAGCGCGCGGCTGGACGTGTTCAGCAATCAGTGCCAGTTCGGCCGCCGGAATTGGCCAGTCGTATACTTCTACCGGGCATTCGGCGCTGCTCACCAGCCAGGCGCTGAGCCAAAGCTCCGGCGCCATCGGCAGGTCGGACAAGTTGATCATCAACACCGGTGCCGAGTTGTGCTGGCGGTTGTTGTGATACACCCGCGCGCCCAGTTTGCTGCGCAGCCACGAGTAGAAAAACACTTGCTCGACCTGGCTGCCGAACTGACCCTGCCAGCGTAATTGCAGGGCATCGAGTAACGGTTTGAGCAGTTGCGTATACAGCGTGTGCGGCGGATAGACAGCCAGCTCACGATTCAAACATTCATCGAGGCTGCGCTCGTTGAGGCTGTAGATTGCGCTCTGCATGTGCAGGCATTTTTGCTGCCACTGCGAATCAGCTTCCTGCACCTGAGCGTTGTTGCCGCGCAGCAGCCCCTTGACCTGGCTGACCGCAACGCCGCGATTGAGCCACGTCAGGATCGCCTGAATGCGCTCGACATGATTCTGGTGATAGAGGCGATGACCCTTGGGCGTGCGGTGCGGCACGATCAGGCCATAACGGCGCTCCCACGCGCGCAGGGTAACCGCGTTGACGCCGGTAATGCGCGCGACTTCGCGAATCGGCAAATAGCCTTCGGCGATGGCGCTCTGGTAGTCATCGCCAGCATTTTGCCCAGGCTCCGCCTGATCCGGCGGCAACGCGTGTTGCTCGCTCATATGGCGTTCCGCAGGCTGAGGTTTTCGGGATGCGGCTGCAGATAAACCTGCTGCGCAATATAACGATCAGGGTGTTGGCGCAGGTGATGCTTGAGCAGTGTCAGCGGCACCACCAGCGGCACGATGCCCTGACGGTATTGGCCGATAAGTTGCTGCATTTCCTGCTTTTCCTCACTGCTCAGCGACTGTTTCAGGTAGCCGCTGAGATGCTGCAACACGTTGCTGTGCGTGCGACGTGTTGCACAGGTTTTCAAGGCGCGCATCAGCTCGCTGAAATAATGTTCGGCCAACGGCTTGAGTTCCTGCTTGGCCATGTTGCCGAGCAAACGCCCAAGTGCTTTGTATTGCAGAGGGTTGGTTGCCATCAGCAGGTACTTGTAGCGCGAGTGAAACTCAATGAGGCGATGACGGCTCAGGCCGTCTTTGCACAGTTGTTGCCACTGCGCATAGGCAAAAACGCGGGTCAGGAAGTTTTCTCGCAAGACCGGATCGTTCAGGCGGCCATCTTCTTCAACCGGCAGGTTGGGGTGGCGCTTGCAGAACTCGCGGGCAAATATGCCCTGGCCTTTGGGTTCGCTCGGGCGGCCGTTGTCCTGATACACCTTGACCCGGTTGACCCCGCATGAAGGCGACTGCTGCATGAAGATATAGCCGCTGATATCGGTGAGTTCGCCTGCCATGCGCGAGCCGTAATCGGCCAGCTTCGCGGTCACGTCGAACTCGCGATCAACCGTGCCGACGGCACGTGGCGCATCGGGATCACCGACCAGACGGATGGGCTCGCGAGGGATGCCCAGGCCGATGGCCACTTCCGGGCAGATGCCGATGAAGTCGAAATACTCAGTCAGGGTGCGGCTGCACAGCCGCGATTCCTTGTGCCCGCCGTTGTAGCGGACTTCGGAGCCGAGCAGGCAGGCGCTGATGCCTATTTTGGGTTTACGGACTGAAGTGTTTTGGCTGTTCATGGCAGGCCCTGTGATAAATACTTGTACGAAAATTATTCTCCGTACAACTTTTTCTATCATAGGATCAGAATTGTACAAGTCAAATTATTTGTATAGATATTGCATCGATATTTTTCAGAATGTGTCGCAAGGCGGGCAGAGGCAGTGCTCAGCAGAGTTGTACAGGCGGGGATTTGTGGCGGGGAGTTAGCGCCAGCCGGTAAGCCATTGGTCTGCGTTGCGCAGGGCTTGCCAGTCGAGGCGTTGCGAGCGTTTGCTGTAAACCGCTTCAAGTTCTACTGCAATCACCTCGTCGTTTTCATTGAGGTGTAATTGGGTCACCAGAAAGTGTTTTTCGCGATTGCGCGGTTGTGCTGCCGTCCATTTCGACAGCAGCAACTTGCGCGGGTTGAGTCGGTGCAGGGGCGCGGTCACTGTTGCAGGTTTTCCAGCAGACGCCGTGCCGCTTCCTGGCCGCTGAGCCAGGCACCTTCCACCCGGCCAGACAAACACCAGTCGCCGCAGGCATAAATGCCCAGATCGGAATCCACCAGCACGCCAATCGAGTGCGCACCGGCTGGGCGCGCATAGAGCCAGCGATGAGCCAGGCTGAATGAAGGCGGCGGTACTGAGCAGCCAATCATCTCGGCGAACGCACCATGCAGTTGTTCGATGACCTGCTCTTTGGGCATGTCCAAATGTTGTTTGCTCCAGGCGCTGCTGGCATGCAGCACCCAGGTGTCCATCACATCCTCACGCCCCGGTTTGCTGCGGTTGCGGGCAACCCAGTCGAGTGCATCGTCTTGTACAAAGCAGCCCTGCACATTGCTATCAAGGGCGTTTTCAAAGGCCAGGGCAACAGCCCACGTTGGCTCCATTGCAACACTTGCAGCAGCGCTGGCCAGTTTCGGTGCTGCCGCGAGCAGGGTCGATGCCTGGGGGGCGGGAGTGGCGATAATCACCTGGCAAAATGGCCCGTAGTTTGTGCCTTCGCTGTCTTGCAGGCTCCAGTGTTCTTCGCCGCGAATGACCTCGGTAATCCGGCAGGAGAAGTGCACCGGCAAATCACCCAGCATGCCGCGCGTAATTGAACTCATGCGCGGGCTGCCTACCCATCGTATTTGCTCGTCTGGGGACGGGCTCAACTCGCCATGTTTGTAATTGTAAAGGCTGGGCGTCCATTCACTGACCCAGCCACGCGCCTGCCATTGCTGCACGGCCTCAACAAAGCGGCGGTCACGTGCGGTGAAATATTGCGCGCCCAAATCCAGTGAGCCTGCATCGCTGCGCTTGCTGGACATGCGCCCGCCACTGCCACGGCTCTTGTCGAATAGTTGTACCGCGTAGCCGGCACTCTGCAAGCTTTGCGCTGCGGAGAGCCCGGCGATACCGGCACCGATAATGGCGATGGGAGCTGAAGCGGTCATGGTTAGCCTCGTAAGTCTGGCGCAGTGTGCAAATTATACTAGAGCTGTACAAAATATTCTTAATGTATAAGAGTATAGGCCGTGGTTACTTGCATGCCTGTGCTTAGGATTAGCTATCTTGATAGTAACGGATGCTGATTTGTGTGTACCAATAGACTAGCTCAAGCATCCCGTGGTTCACCAAATCCTGATGTGTAAAGAGGGTGATGTCATGCATATTTTGCTCACCGGCGGTACTGGCCTGATAGGTCGGGGCTTGTGTCATTTATGGGCTGGGCAAGGACACCAGCTGACTGTGCTGAGCCGCACGCCCGAACGCGTAGCAGAGCTTTGCGGGGCCAAGGTGCGTGGCATTGCGGCGTTGGCTGAGGTGTCTGACGAGCCACTCGATGCGGTGATTAATCTGGCTGGCGAGCCGATTGCCGATAAGCCCTGGAGTAGTGAGCGCAAGACGCTGCTCTGGTCGAGCCGGATTGGTTTAACCGAAGAGTTGGTGGCCTGGCTGGGCCAGCGCGCACAGAAACCTGCGGTGTTGGTCTCGGGCTCGGCCGTGGGTTGGTATGGTGATGGCGGTGAGCGCGAGTTGGCTGAGGATGTGCCGCAGGTAACCAATGATTTCGCCGCGCAATTGTGCAACGCCTGGGAGGAAGCCGCCATGCGTGCTGAAGCGCAGGGGATTCGCGTTGTGTTGGTGCGAACCGGTCTGGTTTTGGCAAACAAACAGGGCTTTCTCAAGCGCCTGATCCCGCTCTACAAAATGTGTATGGGCGGCAATGTCGGCAGCGGTCGGCAATGGATGCCCTGGGTGCATCTGGCGGATGAAATCGGCGCCATAGATTTTCTTATGCATCACCAAAGCGCCAGCGGCCCTTATAATGTCTGCTCGCCGCATCCTGTTCGTAACCGTGAGTTTACTTATGAGCTGGCGCACGCTCTGAGTCGCTTTGCTGTGTTACCTGTACCCAGCATCGTTTTGCGCATGGCGCTCGGCGAGATGTCCGGTTTACTGCTCGCTGGTCAGCGTTGTGTTCCGCAGCGTTTGCTCGACGCCGGTTACAAGTTTCGTTTCACTCGATTGGATGTGGCGCTCGCGGATCTGTTGAGTACCCACTGAATTAGGATTTTGCATGACCGATCACGCTCTGCTGCTGGTTAACTTGGGCTCTCCTGCCTCGACTGATGTTGCTGACGTGCGCAGCTACCTCAATCAATTTCTCATGGACCCATATGTAATCGATCTGCCGTGGCCGGTGCGCCGGCTGCTGGTGTCGCTGATATTGATCAAACGCCCGGAACAATCCGCCCACGCGTACGCCTCGATCTGGTGGGAGCAGGGCTCGCCGCTGGTGGTGCTCAGCCAACGCCTGGCCGAAGCCATGCGCAGTGAATGGCAGCACGGGCCGGTGGAGCTGGCCATGCGTTACGGTCAGCCCTCGATCGAGTCCAGCCTCAAGCGCCTTGCCGCAAAGGGCGTCACCCAAGTGACATTGGCGCCGTTGTATCCGCAGTTTGCGGACAGCACCACCACCACGGTGATCGAGGAAGTGAAGCGGGTAATGCGTGACAACGCCATGAACATGCGCTTGTCGATTGTCGCGCCGTTTTACGATCAGCCCGAGTACATCGATGCATTGGTCGCCAGCGCCGCGCCGCATTTGCAGCAGGAATATGACCACTTGCTGCTGAGCTTTCATGGCTTGCCCGAGCGTCACTTGCGCAAGCTCGACCCCACTGGCCATTGCCTTAAAGGGGCGGACTGCTGCCAGACCGCGTCGGATGAAGTGGTTGCCCGTTGCTACCGCGCACAGTGCATTCGCAGCGCCGAGGCGTTTGCCCGGAAAATGGGGCTGGCCGATGGCACATGGTCGGTCTCGTTCCAGTCACGACTGGGGCGTGCAAAATGGATCGAACCTTACACCGAGCCACACTTGCAGGCGCTTGCTGCGCAAGGGGTAAAAAAGGTGCTGGTCATGTGTCCGGCGTTTGTCGCCGACTGCATCGAAACCCTGGAAGAGATTGGTGATCGCGCCAACGAGGTGTTCATCGAAGCAGGCGGTGAATCGCTGCAACTGGTGCCGTGCCTGAATGATCATCCCGAGTGGGTTAAAGCGCTGGGTGCGTTGTGTGCCCGCGCACCGCAGCAACTTTAACCCTGGCAGAAGCGCAGCGCGGTTAATGCGGGTTGAGTGGCCTTAACGCTGGCTTGTGCGCACGTTCAGTGCGCTTGTTGGCCGCCCGACGCAGATTCGGCAGGGCGTCCAGCAAATCCTCCACCGCCTGCGGGTTGGTAGTTTGCTGAGCATAGCGTTGCTCGATAAACCGGCTCAGCCGCTTGGCCAATGATGGCGGCAACAACTGCATGAACTGGCGCAGGCTCTTACGTTGGGTGCGGCGCTGCAGCCACAGGTAAAAAGCCCCCAGTTGCGGTTGCGGCTGTTTCAGCTGCGGGCCCACCTGACGCCAGGCAAATAGCGCAGAGGCTCGCCATTGTTGCTTGATTCGCGCGCGCTGAGCCTGATAAACACGGCGGCCGCGCCAGATTAACGGACGCGCGTAGTACGCCACCACAGTCAGCAATACCGCGCCCAATAGCAAGCTCAACCAATATTGCGAGAGATGTATACGGGTGCTCTGGCCCAGTTGCTCAAGGTCCTGCTCAACCGAGAACGGAGTTTTTAGCGGCGCTCTGGCGGCGGCCTTGAACTCGACAGCGTCAATGCTGGTTTCGCGCAGGGTGTTGGCGCTGCTGTCCCACCATTTGAGCTTAAGTGGCGGCAGACTGAAATCGCCTTCACGTTCGACCACATAGACTTGCCGATCAACGCGCTGGCCGCCGGTTTTGTGGCCGCGACCATCTTCAAGATCGGTCACTTCAGGCTCACGTTTATACAGGCGCAGGCCATCGACTGCAGGTGCTTCAAGCGTTGGCAAATTTAGCGCCAGAGAGTCTTGGGCCTTGAGGTGCAGCTCGCGGGTAATGCTGTCGCCTACCTTCAGCGGTTGCGCGGAATAATGGATTGATTGCTGCCAGTCGAGTGCGCTGGCCACCAACGGCACTTCATCTGCGGCGAAGCTCGGAGGCTGCGCGGCGCTGAAGGATATGGGCTGTGTGCTGGCGCTAAGCGGGGCACTAGCCTGGCCGACGCTGGCCTCGATGGTTAACGCCGGTATGGAAAAATTGCCGGCTTGGTGCGGGGTAATCAGGTAGCTGTAGCTCGCGCCAAACAGGGTCTTGCCGGCCTGTTTGCGGCTGATGTTCTGGGCCCGGCCGTTGCTCGGGATTACGCTTGCGCCCGACAGTTTCAGCTCTGGCAAATCCGGCGCGGCAGTCAGCCAGGTTTCGACCAGCACATCAATTTGCAGCCTCACGGTGCTGCCAACCACAATGTTTTGGTCCGGAACCAGCCGTGCGGTTACCTGTAATTCGGGTTCGCTGGCGTGGGCGGAAAATGACAGCGCGAGCAAGCTGAGCAGTAGCAGCCAGGATTTCATTGTGCGGTACCTGCGGCAGTTCTGGCTGCATTTTGCATGGAGAATTTTTGCTTGAGGAATTTCGCCGGTGAGGTGCTGAGGTTCTGTAGCCACAACTCATCGCTGATCGCCTTGCCGGCTTTCAATTCGGTTTCCTTGCCGCGATCACTCGTATTGTCGAACTTCAACTCGTCAGCTTTATCGCCAGGCAGGTTCTCGGCGTCTTCAAAGCTCTTCTCTTGCAGGGCCAGGGTCAGTTTCAGGTTGGCCTTGGCTTCGGCAAAGTCCGGCTGCAATGCCAAGGCGCGTTTGTAGGCCTCAATTGCCGGGGCAAACTGAAACAGGCGCACTTGGCTATTGCCCAGATAGAACTGGCCCCGAGCGGTATCCAGGGTGCTGAACGTGCTCACGGCCAGCTTGTAATCAGACGCCTGATAGGCGGCGATGCCTTTCCAATATGGATCTTTGAAGTGCGCGGCAGCGGCCGGCAGATGGCCATGCTCAAAGGCCCAGCGGCCTTGCTGGTCGGGCGTTAAAAAGGCGTCCGCGAAGCCACCCGCTTGCGCCGGTGCCGGTTGCGCCAAGCCAACGCCGAGTACGATTGCCGCGCTCCAACTGATACTCCAGCCACGCCGAATGCACAGCAGTGCGATCAGCAACAGCGGCCACACCAACCAGTATCCGGCGTCTTTCCAGCGTGTTTCGTTGGCATCGCCGCTGGCAGCCTTGAAGTGCTTCTGCGCATGCAACTCAATCCAGTCGAGGTCGTCATCATTCAGGGTCAGGCTGCCGAGCGGTGCATCCAGCGCGTGCGCCAATTGCTCCAGGCCTGGGCGATCAAAATTGGACGCCTCAGAGCCCACCGCCAGTATCAACACTTGCAACAGGCTGCCCTTGAGTTGCTGTTGCAGCGCATCAAGCTGCGAGGTGTCGGCGCCATCGCTGATAATCACCAGGCTGCCGGGGGCTTTTTCGGCGGCAAGAATCCGTTTGGCCTGCTCGACCACTTGCAGCAGATTCTTGCCGGGCATCTCCAGCAGCGAACTGCTCAGGGGCTCAATGAAGCTGTTCAACAGCGCCGGGTCATCGGTGGCCGGCAACACAATGTGTGCGCTGCCCGCATAGGCGATCAGTGCGGTGTGCGCGTTGCCACGGCGTTCGACCAGATCATGCAGTTTGTTCTTGGCCGCTTCCAGGCGACTCGGCGGCACGTCGCGGCTGTCCATCGAGGGCGACAGATCAAGCGCCAGAATCAGCGGCGCGTGGTTATCGACAAAATCTGGGCGGTCTTCCTGCCAGGTCGGCCCCGCAGCGGCAATGGCGCCAATAATCAAGATCGCGGCGCACAGATGCACGGGTCGCAGGCGATGATTGTCCTGCGGTGTCAGCAGCAGATAGTCGAGCAGGTGCGGCGCGATCTTGCCGTTCAACCGGCGCTGCATACTCTGGCCGTTGCGCCAGATAATCGGCAACAACAACCCGGGCACCAACAGCAAAAGCCAGAGTGGGCGGATGAAGTGCAGGGCAGACAAGTCAATGTCCATCAGCTTTCCTTGCTGTGCGGATGCATGCGTGGCAAACGTGCAGCGGCAATTGCCAGTAGATGGTAAAGGCACAGCAGCAACAGCGCCGCGCCGAGTGGTAGCCAGAACCAGTCACGTTTGGGCTGATGGCTGAGGGTTTTGACATCATGCGGCGTCATGGCATCGAGTGTGGCGTACACCTGTTCCAGCGCCGAGCTGTCATCGGCGCGAAAGAAGCGGCCGTTGCTGGTGCGGGCAATGCGTTTCAGCGCAGTGAGATCCACCTTGTCTTCGCCGCTGGCTTTGGGGTCGCCAATGGCGATGGTGTGTATGACGATGTCATGGTTCTTCGCCATGATGGCGGCATGCTGCGGTTCGATAGCGCTGCTGGTGTCATTGCCATCAGTGAGCAGGATCAGGACTTTTTCGCGCTCTTTAGCGGCGTCAAGCAACTTGATACTCAGGCCGATGGCATCGCCAATCGCGGTGTTGGGCCCGGCCATGCCAATGGCGGTTTCGTCGAGCAGAATATCCAGGCTTGAGTGATCGAGGGTCATCGGCGCCTGAGCAAAGGCACCGCTGCCGAACACGATCAAGCCGATCCGGTCATTCTGGCGTTTGTCGATAAAGCCTTTGACTACCGCTTTGACCGCGCTCAGGCGGTCGATAAGCTGGCCGTTTTCATCGCGGTAGTCGCGCGTTTCCATGGACTGCGAAATATCGATGGCGAGCATCATGTCGCGCACCGGTTGCTGACGCACGATGGGTTTCTCGACTTCCACAGGCCGTGCTGCAGCCAGTAAAAGCAGCGCCCAGATCAACAGATTAAGCAGCAATTGCCAGCGATCATGTCGATTGTTCTGGGCGTCTGGCGTGGCGCCAATGGCTTGCAGCATGGCCTTGAAAAAAGGCACGCGCACGGCACTGCGGGCTTCGCGATAAGCGGGCAACAGGCGATAAACCAGCCAGGGTAATGGCAGCAACACCAGCAGCCAGAGGTATTCAAACTGCCACATGGTGCGTCTCCAGCCAGTGGCGACTGGTCGCGAGCAGTTGCTGCGCGTCCAGTTGCTCAAGCCTCGCCGCTGGGGCGTAGCTCAGTAATGCCAGTTGCGTGGCAAAGTTCTCGGGCAGCGGTTGGGCGCTGGTCTTGGCCAGAAATGCCTGCCAGCGCGCCCCGCTCAATTCTGCCACCGGAGGGTTTGTGGGCATCGACAGGGCCGTGCGTTTGAGCAATTCGGGGAGTTCACGCAGCGCCGCGACTGCCTGAGTCGGATCGCTGCTTTGCGCCTGCTGATTGAGTTGCTGCCACTGTTGCAGCGCCTCACGGCGATAGCGATTACGCCGCCAGCGTTGCACGCGTCTCCAGGCGTAAATCAGCGCCACCGCACCGATCAGCGCAAGCAGTGCCAGCCAACCCCAGGTTTGCGGCATGTAGCTGATCGGTTCCGGCAGCGGCAACTCGATGAGCTGGCTGATCAAGGGTGAGTCGTTACTCATCGGTGCACCTCATGCAGGCGCCCGAGTTCGCGGCGTAATTGGCTTAAGGCATCTTCAGCGGTGCTGATCATCAGCAGTGGCACCTGGCTGCGCCTTAACAGCTTGGCGACATCGCGCAGGCGGCCGGTGAGAAACTCGCCGAGTGGCTGGCGAATGTGCTTTTTATCAATCGCCAACTCGACCTGCAGCTCACCCTGAGTGACCCGTATGCGTCCGCTGTCGGGCAAGGCCAGCGCCGTTGGGTCATAAACCTGCATGGCAATGACATCGTTGTGACTGGAGAGCTGGCGCAGCAGTTGCAATGTGCGCGGGGTGGCGCCGGCAAAGTCGCTGACGATGCACAGGGTGTGGTCGTGACTGGCCAGATTAAGGCAGCGCTGCAACACCGTGTCGAGTTGTGTGTCGTGCTCGACCTCGGCAATGCCCGCATTCAGCGCCTGATTATGCTGGCAGATACTCGCGCAGAGTGCCTGCACGCGGGCGCGACTGCGCAGGGGCGCGAAGCTTTCAATCTGCTGGTCGTCAAATACCAGGCCGCCGACCCGGTCACCACTGTGAAATGCGATCCAGGCGGCGAGGGCGGCCAGTTCCGCCGCTGTTGCCGATTTAAAACTTCGGCTTGAGCCAAAGAACATGTTGATGCGCTGGTCGACCACCACCAGCATCGGCCGGTCGCGTTCTTCGCTGAATGAACGCACAAAGGGTTTGCCGGTGCGCAGCGAGGCGCGCCAGTCGAGGTGGCGCAGGTCGTCGCCTGGCTGATAACGACGCAGTTCATCAAAATTCAGCCCGCGACCGCGCATGCGCGATGCGTGGTTGCCAGCGAGGATGCTTGCGCGTGGTTGCCGGGCGGCAAAACTCAGGCCGCGTGCAGGCGTTTGCAGCGCCATTAATTGGCTGAGCGACACGTAGACGAAGCCATCGGTTTTATCGGCGGGCGCAGTCATGGGCAATCCTGATTATCGGCGGCGGTGCTCATGCCGGAACGGCGACGACATCGAGCATACGCTGCACCACCTGATCGGCGCTGACCCCGTCGGCCACTGCGTCGTAGCTCAGTTGCAGGCGATGACGCAGAACCGGCAGCATGATTGCGCGCACATCATCCGGGGAGACAAAGTCCTGGCCTTCGAGCCAGGCATGCGCCCGTGCTACCCGGTCCAGACTGATCGCGCCACGGGGGCTGGCGCCGATGGCAATCCAGCGGGCCAGGTCGGCGTCGTAATCGGCGGCAGAGCGGCTGGCGTTCACCAGGTCAATCAGATAGCGGTCAATGCTCTCGGCGACATGGATCTCACTGATCTCAAGGCGGGCTTTGAACACCAGCGCCGGATCCAGCCGCTGCACCGCCGGGCGATCGCCCTTGAGGCCCTGCTTTTCTTCGGCGCGAAGCAGACGCAGCACCTCACTTTCATTTTCTGCCGAGGGATAATCCAGTTGCACCTTCATCAGGAAGCGGTCCATTTGCGCTTCAGGCAGCGCATAGGTGCCTTCCTGTTCGATCGGGTTCTGCGTCGCCAGCACCATGAACAACTCCGGCATGGCGTGACTTTCACCCGCCACGGTGATCTGGCGTTCTTCCATGGCCTCCAGCAACGCCGCCTGGACCTTGGCGGGTGCGCGGTTGATCTCGTCGGCGAGGATGATATTGCCGAACAGCGGGCCCGGCTCGAAACGGATCTGGTTTTGCCCGTCTTTGCTGTGCAGGACCTCGCCGCCGGTAATGTCCGATGGCAGCAAGTCGGGGGTGAACTGGATGCGGCTCATGCGCGTGTCGAGGTGTTCGGCCAACGCTTTCACCGTGCGTGTCTTGGCCAGACCCGGCAGGCTTTCGAGCAGTACATGGCCGTTGGCCAACAGCCCCAGCAATACTTGACGCACTACATCATCCTGACCGAGTACCGACTCGCCAATACGGCGTTGCAAGTCCAGAAATTCGTTGCGAATGCTCATAAATCTCCCTTTTCGTACAACGCGTGCAGGTATTCAGGTGAATACCTGCGCGGTGAATTTCAACTCAGCCCTGATTCACCTCAAGACAGAATGTGTAGTCGGCCAGCGCCTGTTTAACCGTGGCAGCGGATTCGGCAGCGGTCGACACAATCACGCATTGGCCGAGCTTCTTGTCGACCCGTACGGCCACTTTGAATGGTGTTTGCAGCAGGGCATTCAACTCATCAGTGACCATCTGTTCAATCAGTTGATTGCGCAGTTGCGGCTTGAAGATTTTGCCGACGGCGGTCAATGGCATGGCCTCAACCAAGTGAATCTCTTTGGGCACGGCCGCTTTCTCGTGAATGCTTGCCTGGGCGTGGCGCATCAGCTCGTCATGGCTGACGCCAGCGCCTTTTTGCAATTGCAGGAAAATAACCGGCACCTCGCCAACCCGCTTGTCCGGCTTGCCGATCGCCACGGCTTCGGCAACTTCTGGATGCTGGTAGAACGCTTCCTCGATCATTTGCGGGTCAATGTTGTGGCCGCCGCGAATAATCAAGTCTTTGCTGCGGCCGGTCAGCCACAGATAACCGTCTTCGTCGAGGCGTCCGAGATCGCCGGTGTTGAACCAGCCTTCGGCAATCCACTGGCCCTCGTTCTGCTGCGCCTGCTTGTAGCCACTGAAAACATTGGGTCCGGAGATGGCTACGCAGCCCGGCTCATTGACCGCGCAATCACGCAGCCACTTGCCCTGTGCATCGACTTCTACAATGCGAATTTTCAGATAGGGCAGGGGTAAACCGACTGAGCCTACCCGGCGTTCGCCGTGTTTAGGGTTGACCGTGCTGCCGCAGGTGCCTTCGGTTTGGCCGTAGGCTTCGAGCAGAACGATACCGGTTTTACGCTCGAACTTACGCATCAATTCAGTTGCCAGCGGCGCTGCGCCGCAGAGGGCGACATCAAGCGATGACAAATCATGGCCCTCGCTTGGCTTGTCGAGCAGGCCACTGAGAATGGTCGGCACACAACTGAAAAACGAGACGCGATAGCGCTCGACCAATGCCCAGAAATTGTCCATCAGCGCCGGTGTGCGGTAGCCCGCAGGCGTTGCCAGAATCACCTCGGCGCCGACCAGCCACGGTGCCAGGCCGGTGACGAACACACCGTTGACGTGAAACAACGGAAGGCCGCAGAGGCACTTACTGTGCGCGTCCAGATTAACCACGCTGGCCATCTGATAGCAGCACACCAGCTCGTTGCGGTGGGTGTGTGGCGCCAGTTTGGGCGTGCCAGTGGTGCCGCCGGTATGAAAGTACGAGGCGATGTCGTCCGGGGCGAATTGGCGACCACTGATAAGCCGGTCTGCGGGTTGCGCCTTGATCGTTGCGTCGAAGTCGAGCACCTCGTCGCTTAGGTGTTGCGAGCCGTCTGCGTTGGGGGCGAGGTTGACGGTGAGAATATGGCTGAGGCAGGGCGCCAGTTGCTTGATGGCCTGAGCTTTTTGCCACAAGTCGCTGCCTTGCATTGGCGCCAGCGTGATCAGTACTTTTGACTGCGCTTCATTAATGATGGCGGCAATATGCTCGACTTCGAGCAGCGGGTTGATCGGGTTGAAAATCCCGGCCGCTTCCGCGCCCCAGATGGCCAGGTGAGTTTGCGGCAGGTTGGGCAGCAGCATCGAAACCACGCTGTGCTTGTCTACGCCCAGCCGATGCAAGGCGTTGGCAGTCTGGGTGACGCCAGCGAAGAGTTGGCGGAAGCTCAGATTGATCGATTGTTCATCAAGCGTCGCTTTCGGCAGAAAGCGCAATGCGACCTTGTCGCCGTAAGTGGCGGCCGCATTTTGCAGTAGTTCGTAGGTGCTGTTGGGCAGCGCCAAGTCGGTTTCGGCAGTCTGTTCCAGTGCGTGAATGTCCGCGATGGTTGAGATATGCAAATCGGGGAGAGGAAAAACACCCATGTACACAATCCTTGGCAAGCGCAGCCGAGATTCCGGCCATTTGGTGAATTCCGGCACTGCGTAGCAGCGCCGGCGAAAGCCCTATTTAAGGCTTAAGGCCTGATCTTCAGCAATCGCTTTAGCCAGATTTATATCCATTGTTCGGCGAAACAGTCCAGAAGCCTTGCGTGCGACAGCGCGCAGAATTTTTGCCCGAAACCCCGGGGTGATCATGAATTCACGCGAGCGGAGGCCTTTCATGATGCCGCTCACGGCTTCATCAACCGTAAGAACGCCGGCGATTTCATTGAGCCGTTTGGTGACATTGCTGCCGTGTTCACGCTCATAGGTCAGCAGCGGCGTGGAGATTTCGCCTGGGCAGATAACCGAGACATCAATTCCTTTGAGTTTCTGCTCAAGGCGCAACACTTCAGCTAAGCCAACTACGCCGTGTTTCGAGGCTACATATGCCGCTTGCGTGTAAGTGCCAACAATCCCGGCTAATGAGGCGACCAGCACCAGATGGCTGCCGCTGTGCATATGACGCAGTGCGCTGGCGGCAAAGTTGCGACTGCCCAGCAGGTTGATCCGCACCACCTGTTCGAACGTCTCGTAAGGCATTTCAGTGAACACGCCAGTGCGCAGAATACCGGCCGAATTGAGGGCGAGATCGGCGGCGCCCAACGTCTGGGCGGCTTCATCCATAGCTGCATCAACCGCTTGGGGATCGGTAATATCCACCACGTACACTTCGACTTTTTGGCTGGCCCTGCATTGTTTACGCAGTTGTCGCAACACTTCGTCGTCGAACTTGAGATCGAATAGCGCCACGCTGCAACCTTCCTCAAGTAGCTCGTTGGCGATGTTCAAACCGATGCCGCTTCCACCGCCGGATATATAGGCCACCTTGGGGGTTCCGAACGTCCAGTTACGCATATATTTTCCTTTCTTGTTATGGGCGAATAACGCTTGGCAGCCTCTGGTTTAAACGCTTTATGCGTGTTGGCCGAGGTGCTCGCGTATTGCAAACCAGTGCATTTGTGCCTGCGGCTCATAGGTTAGATCCGCCGTATTGATGTGGGCTTTGCAAACTGCGCCTAAAACTTGACCTTTCACGAAATGCGAATCCCCCCGCGTACGCGCTGAGGTCACTATTGACGCGGCCTGCAGAAACTTCGTTAGTCAGGTATGCATTCACCACCACTGGTCTAATTCCGGTGCGTTTGCGGCAAATGTTGCAATATTTAAGTAACCAGCCCGAGGGCCTCAAGGCTCCCTCGGCTTGGCTTGCGCTCGTTACATCATTAATGAGGTGCGTATTCATGAACCTGAACAAGAAAGTATTGGCTCTATCAGCCTGCGCATTGCTGGTGGGCGCGGCAGCCATTGCCCCGTTAAGCATGACTGGTTACTCAACTGCCTATGCAAAGGAGGGCGGTAGCGGCGGTGGAGGCGGCGGAAGCGGTGGTGGAGGTCACGGAGGAAGTGGCAGTGGAGGCGGCGGAAGTGGTGGCGGAGGCCACGGAGGAAGTGGCAGTGGAGGCGGCGGAAGCGGTGGCGGAGGCCACGGAGGGAGTGGCAGTGGAGGCGGCGGAAGTGGTGGCGGAGGTCATGGAGGAAACGACAGTGGCCATGATGGTGGTGGTCATCATTCCGGGCATGAGGCCGGTGATGACCATGGCAATCACTCTGAAGCCGGAGATGACCACGGCAACCACAGCGAGGCCGGTGACGATCACGGCATGCATGTAGGCGACGATCGCGGCATGCACGTTGGTGACGACCGTGGTATGCACGCCGCAGGAGAAGTCGGCGATGACCGTGGACTACATGCGGCCGGTGAGCCAGGCGATGATCGCGGAGGCAATCGTTAATTGCCCGCACATAAGATAACAGGCCTCATTCGCAGGTTTATGCGATGAATCCAGCCCCGAGAGTGCGCAGCGGATATCTGCGCAAACCGGGGTTTTAATTAGCTGCTTCAAGTTGTTGCCGCAGGGCCGGGGATAGCGGTTAGGTTATTACTCGGTCTGGCCTCTGGCAGATGATCGACCTGCGCAGAAACCACTTCTATCGTCTGATATCGTAATCACCTGTGAATATGGCATCTTTGCAGTATTGCCCGTCTTTATTGCCCTGTAGCTGATTCGTATTACGCAGAATGTCCTTTATTTATAATAAATGATGCCTTTTTAATGATGTCATCGTACGACTGCTGCGATATGCTTAACCCCACAATTAATGTTGAGAATATAAGCCGTTATGGATACTCAGACTCCGCCGCCGCGTACTCGTCGCAAGCATCGCAGTCTTGCGCAAGAGCTGGTTGCCGAACTCTCCGAGCAGATTCGTGAGGGTCTGATCAAGCGTGGCGACAAGTTGCCTACCGAGTCGGCGATCATGGAGGCTCAGGGCGTGAGTCGCACAGTTGTGCGCGAAGCCTTGTCACGCCTGCAGGCGGCCGGTCTGGTTGAAACCCGCCACGGTATCGGCACTTTCGTGCTCGACACCCCCAGCCCCAGCGGTTTCCGCATTGATCCGGCGACTATCGTCACCTTGCGTGAAGTGCTGGCGGTGCTTGAGTTTCGTATCAGCCTTGAGGTCGAGTCAGCCGGTCTTGCTGCGCAGCGCCGCAGTGACGAGCAGCTCAAAGGAATGCGCGAAGCGCTCGATGCGCTGGAAGATGCCACCTCACAGACCGGTGACGCTGTCGCTTCGGACTTCAAGTTTCATTTACTGATATCTGAGGCCACCGGTAATCGCTACTTCACCGATATCATGATGCACTTGGGCACCAGTATTATTCCGCGTACCCGCGTCAATTCGGCGAGCATTGCCCATGATGATCAGGCGCATTACATGGCGCGTCTGGGTCGTGAGCATGAGCAGATTTATGAGTCGATTGCCCGTCAGGACCCGGAAGCAGCACGCGCCGCCATGCGTTTGCACCTCACCAACAGCCGCGAACGTCTGCGTCAGGCCCACGAAGCGGCCGAAGCCGAAGCCCTGAACGCCTGATTTCTCCATACGCAAAGCCAGCAGACAGCGCGTGAGCATTTGCCGTCGCAGATGCTCACGCGCATGAGCGGCTATTGTTCGGCGGCAAATACTTTGCCCGGGTTCATTAGCCCGGTTGGGTCCAGCGTGCGTTTGATCGCACGCATCAGTTCGATTTCCAGCGGGTCCTTGAAACGCACCGCCGCAGCTGGCTTTGACTGCCCCAGGCCATGCTCGGCGCTGATGCTGCCGTTAAACTCGCCGGTCTTCTGATAAATGATATCCATGATCGCCAGCTCGTTGGCCTTGAATGCAACATCGTCGGCGCCCACCGGTTTGCTGATGTTGTAGTGCAGATTGCCGTCGCCAATGTGCCCGTACGAGACGATTCGCACGCCCGGGAACTTGGCTTGCAGGGCTTTATCCGTACGCTCGATAAACGCGGGTATCTGGCTCACCGGGACGCTGATGTCATGTTTGAGGCTCGGCCCTTCATGGTTCTGCGCCTCTGAAATGCCCTCGCGCAGGCCCCATAATGCGGCGGCTTGGCTGTCATTGCTGGCGATCACCGCATCGACCACCAAGCCTTGTTCAAATGCGTGACTGAGGCAGGTTTCAAGTAGCTCGGTGAGAGGCGCATCGCTGATCGTGTCGCGTAACTCGATCAGCGCATACCACGGTTGCTCGCTGGTCAGCGGGTCACGACAACCGGAGACATGGCTCAAGACAAACTCCAGGCTTTGCCGCGACATCATCTCGAAGCCGGTCAGGCGATCGGCGCAGACTCCGCGAATATGGCTGATTAGTTCGATCGCCGCTTCTGGAGAGGGCAGGGCAACCCAGGCAGTGGCCATGCTGTGGGTGGCGGGGAACAGCTTGAGTACAGCTGCGGTGATGATGCCGAGCGTGCCTTCCGAGCCGATAAACAGGTGCTTGAGGTCGTAGCCGGTGTTGTCTTTGCGAAGGCCGCGCAGGCCATTCCAGATTCGCCCGTCAGGCAGCACAACCTCTATGCCCAGGGTCAGTTCGCGCATATTGCCGTAACGCAGAACAGCGGTTCCGCCCGCATTGGTCGCGAGGTTGCCGCCCACTGTGCAACTGCCCTCGGCACCCAGCGACAACGGGAACAGACGCCCAGCTTCGCTGGCGGCTTGTTGCAACTGCTGCAGAATGACTCCGGCCTCGACCGTGATGGTCGCGTTGGCCGGGTCGATCTCGCGGATGCGCGTCATACGGGTGAGCGACAGCACCACTTGCTGGCCGGTTGCATCGGGGATCGAGCCGCCGCATAAACCGGTGTTCCCACCCTGCGGTACGAGTGCGACGTTTGCCTCATGGCACAGGCGCACCACCGCCGCGACCTCTTCGGTATTGGCCGGGCGGACGATCAATGCCGCATTGCCTGTGTAGGCGTTGCGCCAGTCGACCAGATAACTGTGCATGCGCTCGGGGTCTTGCACCAGTCCGGCGCTGCCGACGATGCTTTCGATACGGCGAATAAATTCGGGGCTTGTAGCGAGGCTCATCGCGGTCTCCTGTGCTGCCGGTTGCGCTTGGTACTGGCCGCCTGCAACCGGCAGGTGTGGGCGCTACGGGCGATTGCCCGCAGTGAATTCCTGTGCGGTCCAGCGTGCGCTCTGTTCACTCAGCGACAAGCCAAGGCCTGGCCGGGTTGGCACGAGCATGCGGCCATCACGGGTTTCCATGCGTTCGTTAAACAGCGGCTCAAGCCATTCGAAATGCTCGACCCAGGGCTCGCGGCTGTAGGTGGCCGCTAGGTGGATATGCAGTTCCATGGCGAAGTGCGGCGCAATCATCAGGCCGTTGTGTTCGGCCAGAGCCTGGACTTTCAGATAAGGCGTGATGCCGCCAATACGCGGCGCATCCGGCATCAGATAGTCGGCGCCACCCTGTTTGATGAACTCCCAGTGTTCGGCAACGCTGGTGAGCATTTCGCCAGTGGCGATTGGTGTGTCGAACTGCTGCGCGAGCATGGCGTGGCCTTGGGCGTCGTAGCAGTCGAGCGGCTCTTCAATCCAGATCAGGTTGTACTGTTCCAGTTGGCGGCACATGCGCTGGGCGGTTGGCCGGTCCCATTGCTGGTTGGCGTCGACCATCAACGGGAAGGCGTCGCCCAGGTGTTTGCGGATGCTGCTGACGCGGTGCAGATCCAGCGCCTGATCGGGCTGGCCGACTTTAAGCTTGATGCCGCCAATGCCTTTTTCGCGTGAGATATCGGTGTTGATCATTAACTGCTCGAGCGGGGTGTGCAGGAAGCCGCCCGAGGTGTTGTAGCACTGCACAGAATCGCGATGGGCACCGAGCAGGCGAGCCAGTGACAGGTTGGCGCGCTTGGCTTTGAGGTCCCAGAGGGCCACGTCGAAAGCGCCGATGGCTTGAGTTGCCAGGCCGCTGCGACCGACCGAAGCGCCCGCCCAGCACAGCTTGTCCCATAACTTGGCGATGTCGCTGGGGTTTTCTCCGATCAGTACCGGAGCGAGTTCCTTGGCATGGGCAAACTGGCCGGGGCCGCCTGCGCGTTTTGAATAGCTGAAGCCAAGGCCACGATGACCGTCTTTGGTTTCGATTTCGACCACCAGAATGGCGATCTCGGTCATCGGCTTCTGCCGGCCTGTGAGAACTTTGGCGTCACTGATGGGATTGGCGAGCGGCACAAATACCGAAGCGACGCGAACCCAGGCAATTTGATCATCATCACCAGACGTGTTGTTTTTCAGGTCTTGCATGCTGATTCTCCCGTGGATGTAGCGTTTTTAAGGGCAGCGTTGCCCGTGCTGTAACAACGTTGGGGCGTTGTCACAGCAGGGTTGGGGTGCAAATTGAAGAACTGCGCAGAGGTTGAGCGCTTAGCTGCTCATAAGCTGAGCAACGCCGTCTTTTTTGCCGCGCAGTGCAGTAACCAAATGCCAGGACACTGACAGCGCCGCGAGTGCCAGGAAGGCTGCGGAAATCGGGTTGCTGAGGAAGCCCATGAAGTTGCCGTCAGACAACATCAGGCCACGGCGCAAGTTGGTTTCGGCCATCGGTCCGAGGATGAAACCAATAATGAACGGGGCAATTGGCAGGCCGCCTTTGACGAATCCGTAGCCAAGCAAACCAAACAGCATCATCGCCCAGACATCGAAGACCCGGCTATTGAGGCCGAACGCACCGACCACGCAGAGCACCAGAATAATCGGCAGCAAGATGTGCTTGGGGATCGACAACAGCTTGATAAAGATGCGCAAGCCGAAGAATTCGAGAAACAACATCAACACCGAGGCCAGAAGCAGCGCCGCGAAAATGGTGTAGACCAAATCGCCCTGTGTAAGGAACAGCAACGGACCTGGCTGAATACCATGGATCATGAAACCGCCCAGCAGAATCGCCGTGGTGGTGTCACCCGGAATGCCCAGAGTCAGCAGCGGAATCATCGCGCCACCGATACCGGCATTGTTCGCCGTTTCACTGGCAACCACGCCTTCTGGTGCGCCTTTACCGAACATCTCCGGGGTTTTTGAACGTTTCTTGGCGGCGATGTACGAGACGATGTTCGAGGTGCCGGCGCCAATACCCGGCAAAATGCCGATGCCAACACCGATCAGGGCTGAACGCGTGGCGTTAGGGATCTGGAAGATGAATTCCTTGATCGAGAAACCGAAACCCTTGATGCCTTTCATGCTGATGTTCTGCGGCTTGGCGCGATCAGCCGAGCGGCCTTTTTCAGCAAACTTGAGCACCTCGGCCACGGCGAACATGCCGATCATCACCGTGAGCATGGCAAAGCCGCCGTTCAGGCTCGGGTGATCAAAGGTAAAGCGTCGTACGGCCTCAACCGGGGCGATGCCGACGGTTGAGAAAGCAAAGCCCAGCGCGCCTGCAAACAAGCCTTTTACCAGGGAGCCGGTGGACAGCGTGGCGATCAGCGTGAGCGAGAAAACGGCAATCGCGAAGTATTCGTGCGGGCCAAAACTCAGGGCAATATCGGCCAGCATTGGGGCAATGAACATCAGTGCACCAATACTGAAAATAGTCCCCAGAAACGAGAACACCACGCCAAGTCCCAGGGCTTTAACGCCCAGGCCCTGGCGCATCATTGGCGCGCCGTCGAAGGTGGTCGCAATCGATGAGGGCGTTCCCGGAATATTGAGCAATATCGCCGATATGAGTCCGCCAGAGGTTGCCCCGATAAACAGTGCAACCAACAGCGACAAGCCGGCAGCCGGGCCCATGGTATAGGTCAGCGGCAAGCACAAGGCGATGGCCATGGTGGCCGAAAGGCCGGGCACTGCACCGAAGACGATGCCGACGGCGACGCCCAGGGTGATCAGCACGAATATATAGGGCGAGAATACGGCGCCGAAGCCTTGTTGCAGGAGTTCAATCATCGCCGTCTCCTAGAAATTCAGTAAGCCTGCGGGCAGCAACAGATCGAAGCTCTCGCGGAACAGGAAGTAAATCGACGCACTCGACACCAGCGCGATACCGGCATACAGCAGGTGATTGGCTTTCTGATCGAGAGGGGTCAATACGAGGAACTGCACATACAGGTACAGGGCGGTCATGATCGGGAAACCAACGGTTTCCAGCAGGGCCACGTAGATGATGACCAAGGCGAAGCTTTTAATAACGGTGAGGTAATCAATCGACTCTTTTTCAACCGCTGCACCTGCGGTTGGCTTAGGCAGTTTTTTCCAGGCCAGCAGTTGCAGAACGCCCAGCAGACACAAAACGGCTGACAGGATGTAAGGCACGAAGGCTGAATCGACGAAGCCTCTTCTCGGCAATTGCAGGGTCATGAACAAGTAGCCCAGGCCGGCGCCGAGCATCGCCAGACCAATCAGCAACTCGTTTCTTTTGCAGGTATCCATGGTGGATCCTCTTTAATCGTCAGGACAGAGCAGCCGGGCGCTCACCATTCGGGCGCACCCGGCGTGTTGCGGGATTACTTGGTTTGACGCAGCTCATCCTTGAATTGCATGTACGTGTCGCGGCTCTTGCTCAGGATTGCCTTGGCTTCTTCGGTGCCGTAGTAGCTGACCGGTTGCTTGAAGGATTTTTTCAGTTCTTCGGCGTATTCCGGTTGCTCGGTGATCTGCTTCATCACGTCCGCCATTTTGGCGACGATTGCCGGGTCTGTGCCTTTCGGGAAGGCCACCACGTAAGGCTTGTCGATCACCAGATCAACACCCTGTTCCTTGAAGGTCTTGATGTCGCCGAGCAGGGCGTTGCGCTCTTCGTTTGGCTGGCCCAGTGCGCTCATCTTGCCGCTGGTCACGTAGTCTTGAACCGAGCCGTAGCTGATGGCGCCCAGATCGATACGCTTGCCGAGCAGGGCAACGATTTTTTCCGATACGGTACCGCTGTCGACCAGCTTCAGATCGGTGCCCGAAAGTTTCTCGAACATCAGACCTTGCAGGTGGGAAAAGCTGCCCATCTCTGTGCCGTAGGTGATGGTGTTGGGCTCAGCTTTGGCTTTAGTGATCAGCTGATCGAGGGTGTCGATACCCGAGCTTTTGCCCGATACAAACACCGCGCCTTTATCGACGCCGGCGATGCAGGAGATATCGAATGCGTCGTAGCTGTCTTCGCTCAAACCTGCCACTTCGTTAACAATCAGCTGGCCGGTGTGGGTGAACAGGATGGTGTTGCCGTCTGCGGCTGCACCTTTAACCTGTTCGGCTGCCAGCGTGCCACCACCGCCGGCGACGTTGGTCACGACCATCGACTTGCCGGTGACCTTGGTGAAGTACTTGGCCATCATCCGGGCGTTGAAATCGGTGTCACCGCCAGCATTGGCGATTACCACAACCTGCACTGGGCGAGTCGGCCAGTTTGCTGCATCAGCCGCAACAGCTGCGCCAGCAGTGAGCGAAAGAAAGGAGGCGATAAGGGAGGCGCACAGTGTTTTTTTCATTGTCATTCTCCAGAACTACAGCTTGGTTTTTTGTGTTTATTAGGTGTTTTCTTGCTCGTGCTAAATGTCACCGTGGAGCAGTGTTGCGTGAGCCTGATTCACAGGGCTGGCTCGCGGCCCAGGCTCGGTTTTTTCGGGTCGTACTGCCAGCCAGGCACCAGATAGCGCATGGCCATGGCGTCATCGCGGGCGCCGCTGGCGACTTGCTGATACAGCTCGTGCGCCTGCATGATCCGGTCGATATCGGGCTCGATACCGAGGCCGGGTTTCTGCGGAACACGCACTTCGCCGCCGACAATCTGCAGCGGCTCACGCGTCAGACGTTCCTGGCCTTCCTGCCATATCCAGTGGGTGTCGATTGCGCTGATACGGCCAGGTGCTGCGGCAGCGGCGTGGGTGAACATGGCCAGTGAAACATCGAAGTGATTGTTCGAATGTGAGCCCCAGGTCAGGCCGAATTCTTCGCACATCTGCGCGAGCCGAACCGAGCCTTGCAAGGTCCAGAAGTGCGGATCTGCCAGTGGAATGTCCACCGCCTCGAGGCGCAGCGAATGGCCCATCTGGCGCCAGTCTGTAGCGACCATGTTGGTTGCCGTCGGGATGCCGGTGGCACGCTTGAACTCAGCCATGATCTCGCGGCCGGAAAAACCATTTTCAGGCCCGCATGGGTCTTCGGCATACGCCAGAATATGGTTCTGGCCCTGACAAACCTCTATCGCCTCAGCCAATGACCAGGCGCCGTTCGGGTCGAGTGTTACGCGTGAGTCAGGGAAGCGCGCCTTGATTGCCGCTACAGCTTGCATCTCTTGCGCGCCACGCATCACGCCGCCTTTGAGCTTGAAGTCTTTAAAGCCATAGCGTGCGTGTGCGGCGCTGGCCAAATCGGCAATTGCCTGCGGTGTCAGAGCTTCCTGATGACGCAGGTGATACCAGCTGTGCTGGCTGTCATCGCCGCTCAGATAAGGTAAGTCGGTGCGGTTGCGATCACCGATGTAAAACAGATAGGCCAGCATCGGCACCGAATCACGCTGCTGACCGCTGCCGAGCAATTCGGCTACCGGCACACCAAGGTGCTGGCCGAGCAGGTCGAGCAGGGCGGCTTCTGCTGCTGTGATGACGTTGTCGAGGCGCAGATTGATTTCGTGCGGCTGCTTGAGCACAGCGGCTTCGGACTCAGACGTTACCTGATGCTGAGTGGTCTGCGGGCCGCTGCCGTCGCGTCCGGCAATACTGCGGCGCAGGCTGTTGAGAATGAAGTTGTAGCGTGCCACCGGCTGGCCAATAACCAGCGAGCGGCAGCGCTCCAGTGCCTGACGAATGCCCTCACCGCCAGGTACTTCACCGATGCCGGTACGCCCGTCGTTGTCGGTCAGCAGTACCAGATTACGGGTGAAATATGGGGCATGGGCGCCGCAGAGATTGAGCAGCATGCTGTCGTGTCCCGCTACAGGGATCACTTGCATGGTTCTGACGATAGGGCTTTTGCAATCACGCATGGCTGCCACTCCCCGCATGGAAAGGGAGGGCGCGGTTGCTAATCTGTGGCAGTTGATTGGCTGTAGCAAATGGGGCAGTGGCATCAGCTGAGAGGCTGGTGCGGGTCAACTTTACGCCGCACCGGATGCAGAGGTGCGGATGGGCCTGTGATGAAAATGGCATAGCAGGGCCTGTAATTCGATTGTTGTTCTTAGTGTTATACGTTGTCGTATGACTTGGCTCGATTATCAACATCTCGAAACCCGCTTGTCAACGATGCGATGTCATCGCAAGCAGGTATTTCATCGCCTGTAGCGTAAAGAGTGGATTGCTGTGGTTGTGAGTTTGGCTGAGGTTAAGTGGCTTAAGGCCGTCTATTTCATGCTTTTTAAGCAATATTTCGCAGACGTTCGTGTGCTGTAGCTATGCACGTTGCCGGCTACATATCAATTTACAAGACGACAGGTATGGTTTTATTTATAGTTGTACGATAACGTATGACTACAGCATGAGCTGAACTACTCCCATCACAACTCGCTTTTCAGGGTGTTCGAATAATGAATCCACAAGAACTGAAGTCCATCCTCTCTTCCGGTCTGTTGTCTTTCCCGGTGACCGACTTTGACGCTGCCGGCAATTTCCGTGCTGACACTTATGCGCGTCGTCTTGAGTGGCTGTCGCCATACGGCGCGTCTGCATTGTTTGCTGCAGGCGGCACCGGCGAGTTTTTCTCGCTGGCCCCTGATGAATACTCTGCTGTTATCAAGACAGCTGTTGATACCTGCGACGGCGGTGTGCCGATTCTGGCCGGTGTCGGCGGCCCGACCCGTCTGGCGATTCAGTACGCTCAGGAAGCCGAGCGTCTGGGTGCCAAAGGTTTGCTGCTGCTGCCGCACTACCTGACCGAAGCCAGTCAGGAAGGCGTTGCCGCTCACGTTGAAGCGGTGTGTAAGTCAGTGAAAATCGGCGTGGTGGTTTACAACCGCAACGTTTGCCGCCTGACTGCGCCGCTGCTGGAGCAGTTGGCTGAGCGTTGCCCGAACCTGATCGGTTACAAGGATGGCCTGGGTGATATCGAGTTGATGGTGTCGATCCGCCGTCGTCTCGGCGATCGCTTCACCTATCTGGGCGGCCTGCCGACTGCCGAAGTTTACGCCGCTGCTTATAAGGCATTGGGCGTACCTGTGTATTCGTCTGCAGTGTTCAACTTCATCCCGAAAACCGCGATGGATTTCTATCACGCAATCGCCCGTGAAGATCACGCCACCGTTGGCAAGATCATTGATGACTTCTTCCTGCCGTATCTGGATATCCGCAACCGCCGTGCAGGCTACGCGGTGAGCATCGTTAAGGCCGGCGCCAAAATCGCAGGCTTCGATGCTGGCCCGGTTCGCGCTCCGCTGACGGATCTGCTGCCTGAGGAATACGAGCAGCTGGCTGCTCTGATCGATGCCCAAGGCGCTCAGTAACACCCGTTGAGTTGCTTGTAATACCGCTGGGCTGTTCTGGCCCAGCGTCTTCAAGGCCGCCAAGGTCTGTCTTGCTGGTGCGATTTGATTCGCTGCGCGCTGTTTATCTCATCCAGGGTTTTGACGGGGCAGGGCTATCCGCTGTTGGTTGCGGGCGGCTTGCACTGCGACGCATGTCTTTGCGGCGTATACCTGAGCGACTCGCTTGGGTATCGCTCAGTGAATTTCGGGCATAAAAAAACCCGCCTCTAGGGCGGGTAAAGTGCTACGTGGAGGAGGTCACGCGAGGTGTTACAGAATCGGCAGCGGGTAGTTGAAGATCAGGCGGTTTTCATCGAACTCGCTGGTGCTGAAGTCACGACGAATCGTGCTGTTGCGCCATTTCATCGACAGGTTCTTGAATGCGCCGCTTTGGACGACGTAGGCCAGCTCGGTTTCGCGGCCCCACTCTTTGCCGTCATCAACTGCGCCGCTCTTGATATTGTCGCCGCTGATATAGCGGTTCATCAGGGTCATGCCGGGAATGCCGAGGCCTGCGAAGTTGAAGTCATAACGGACCTGCCAGGAGCGTTCCTCGGCGTTGTCGTAGCTTGAGTTGTAGCTATCGTTCGCCAGGGTGCCGCCGCTGGTGCCGTTCACGCGCATCCACTTGTCACCGCTGACTCGCTGCAGGCCGAGGTAGAAGGTGTGCGAACCGCTCTTGGCCGAGAACAGGCCGGAGCTGGTTTTGTTGTCCATCTTGCCGGCCAGTTCGCTGCCGTCTTCGCCGCCGATGAAGTAGCCGAGGTTGGCGCCCAGCGTCCAGTCGCCCACCGGTTGGGTGTGCACCAGATTGAAGAACTGCTGGTTGTACACATCTTTCAGTTCCGCGCCCCAGACGCCAATCATTGTGCGGTCTTCGTTGAAGCGGAATTCACCACCGCCGAAATTGAAGCGGTCCGAAACGCCTTTGCCAAAGGTCATGTCGTCCATGCTGGCGTCATCGCGTGGGCTGTTGCCACGGAACTGGCCGCCGTAAAGGGTCAGGCCAGCAATTTCGCTGGAGGTCAGTTGCCCGCCCTGAAAGGTTTGTGGCAACGAACGACCATCGTCGGATCGCAGAATCGGCAGCACCGGCATCCACTCACCAATCTTCAATTCGGTCTTCGAGATACGCGCCTTGCCGGCAATACCAAGGCGGCCGTAATCATCCGCCGGGCGACCGTCATCATGCACTGGCAGCAAACCGGTTCTGGTTGTGCCGCGGCCGCCATCGAGTTTGATCGCGGTCAGGCCAAGTACGTCGACACCAAAGCCGACCGTGCCCTCGGTGAAGCCCGAGCGCGCATCCAGAATGAAACTCTGGGTCCATTCTTCAGCCTTGCCCTGCGGGTAAGCCGGGTTGGTGAAATTACGGTTGATATAGAAGTTGCGCAGGCCAAAGTTGACCTTGGCATCATCTGCAAAACCAGCAGCCTGGCTGCTCAGTGGCAGTGCAGCTGCGCCGATGGCGCTGAGTACAGCAAGAGAGAGGGCGTTGCGTGCAGTCATTATTATTTTGCTCCAGTGTGTGACCGAGTTGCATCCGTCATCGAAACCGCGCGCAGGGCTGTTCTACAGGCAATAAGTGCGAGCCGGTTCGGGGTGCGGATAGTTTTTTTGGGGTTGAGTGACAGCTACTGGGCGCAATTCGCCAGGCTGAAATTCGCCAGTATCGGGCGGTGCAATTGAGTGATGCGAACAAGCGACAGATGGGGAGTGCGGATTGATAGCTTCATGCTGAACCTGTTTTTTGTGATTATTATTGGTGTTATACGTCGTCGTACAACTTGCCTGATTATTCATAGCTGGGTTTGTTGTTGTCAATGTCTACTTTTGGCTAATTTGAGATGTTTTTTTTGTTTTATAACCCTTTTTTTGCTGATTTTCGGCTTTATTTCGGCCGAATTTAGCCTGATGTCTGATTTTTAAGATCAGCCACTGGGTTAGGGGTTGGTAATGCTAAAAAACTTTAGTTGTAGGATGACATCGTGTTTTCTTCCCTCGCGTGAAGCATCGGTAAGCATTGTGCTAACGCGCCAGCGTTGGCCCTGAATCTCGCCCGGTCAGCCTGTTTCGAGCGGCGCGTTTAACGGCTGGTAGTGCAGGCTGAAATCCAGTTCGGCTGCCTCATTCTTGCGCAGCAAGCGCAAGCCGGGTCGGCCTGGCAAGTGATGCGCGTTGATCGGGTGGCTCACAGGTTCAAAGCAGAAGAACTCGCTGCCTGGAGGGCAGAACAGCAAAAAGTAATCCGCGCCGCTGGCCCGACAGCTCAGTTGGTAGCCGGCGTCTTCCTGGCTAATCACGCAGCGGCCATCCCAGCCGCTGAAGGCATGATCAACTAGCGTGTCTGGCAGGCAGTTGCGTTGCCCGAAGTCCCATTGCGCGGGTATCGCGCCCGGCTGACTGGGCAGCTCGCCGGATGCGCCAAGCCACACTTGGCTGGCCAATGCCTGTAAGCGCGTTGCGGCGGTGCGGGGTAAATAGGGGTGCAAGCCCAGACCATGCCACGCGGGTTCATCGGCCAGATGAGTGACCTGTAAGCGCAGACGCAAACAGCCTTCATCCAGCGAAATATCCAGCTCGGCGCGGTATGCAAAGGGTTCGCGGCTATCGAGGCTCAGGCGTGCATGACCGGCGCTGTGTTGTTCAACGTGCCACGCCTGTTGCCAGGCGCTGCCATGAATCGGGTAAGGATCGTGATCAGTATTGGCCGAAAGTGCCAGCCAGCCGTCGGGGCAGTCGAATCCGCCGTTGGCAATCCGGTTCGACCAGGGCGCCAGTGGGTAGCAGGCCAGTCGCCTCGGCGTGCCAGCTGCAAGCGCGGCGTCATCGCTGGGGCGCAGCAGCGGCTGGCCTGTGGCCTTGATTGTCCAGTTGACCAGGCTGGCGCCTCGCTCCGGGAGCAGGCTCAGGCGGGTCAGCGAATCTTCGAGATACAGTAATGCGGGTTGCATGCTTGATCCCCAGTTGAACGCTGCCGGTTTCGGCGGCGCGCTATTCAACGTTGCTGATTACTTTTGCTTGCTGTAGGCCAGCAGCACCACAGCGCAGACCACGATAAGGCCGCCGATGATCTGTATGCCGTTAAGATGCTGATCGAGAATAAGCCAGCCAAACACCAGGCCCGCCACCGGCTCCATGTTCATCACCGGAGCATTGCGGGTGATGTCGAGGCGCGAGACGAATATAAACAGGGTGGAGAAGGCTGCCCCGTAAAGCAGAACCAGGCAGGCGAGGGCGATCCATCCGGTGGTAGCGCTTGGCAAGTGCATGCCGTTCTCGACCACGCCACTGCTGCCGACCAGAGCTGCAGCGACAAACACCACAAGCAGCGTCAGCACGCTGCGCACCATGCCGGGTACAGCGTGTAATTTGTGTTCGGTAATCCACAGGGCAAAAGCAAACACCACAGCGCCTGTGACGCTGAACATCACGCCTTCGATCCAGCGTGCGTCGATTTCGGTTTGGCTCGAAAGCTGTTCTGCAACATTCAGTGCCAGGACCAGGCCGAATAAAATCAGGCCCATTAATATGGCCGCGCGGCGGGTGGGTCTGGGCCCGCCCAATGCCCAGTTGAGCAGGGCGAGAAAAATCGGCGCCATGTTTACCAGCAACAAGGCGAGCGCCACCGGAATACGCATCACGGCGGAATAGATACAGAAACTCTGGATGGCAATGAGTAAGCCGAGTAGCAGTTGCCAGCCCCATGTTGTGCGGCTCAGAGCAACCCATTCACGGCGATAGAAGATCAGTGCGGCGAGCGCCAGCATTGTCACGCCAGCGCGGCAGAGCATGGCCAGCAACAGGCCAGTATCGTGATCGAAGGCGATGCGCGCAGCAATGTGATTGCCCGCGAACGAGCAGGCTAATGATGCCAGTAGCAGCACGGCAATGTGCCGTGGCAGCGGGGTTGAAATAGACATTGCGGGGTTTGCATCCTTGGCCAATTCAAGCATGCGCCGCCCGCAGGCGGCGCTCCCTGAGTTATGCAGCGCTTACAGCAGCGCGTGCGGTAACCACAACGAAATAGCCGGAATGTAGGTCACGGCCATCAGTACCATCAGCAGCGCGGCATAGAATGGCAGCAATGCTTTGACGGTGTTTTCGATGGTCACTTTGCCCACGGCTGCGCCGACGAATAACACGGCGCCAACGGGCGGGGTAATCAGGCCAATACCCAGGTTCACCAGCATGATCATGCCGAAGTGCACCGGATCGATGCCCAGACCGGTAATCACTGGCATCAGAATCGGCGTGAGAATGAGGATCAGCGGCGCCATGTCCATCAAGGTGCCAAGTACCAGCAGCATGGCGTTGATACACATCAGGATCACATAGCGGTTATCTGACAAGGTCAGGAACGCGGTGGTGATTTTCGCGGGGATCTGCATCAGGGTCATGATGTAGCCGAAGCTGGCGGCGAAGGCGATCAATACCATCACGATCGACAGCGTGCGCACGGTGCGGTGCATCAGCTTGGGCAGGTCACGCCATTTATAGTCGCGATAAATGAACATGGTCACGAAGAACGCCCAGACCACGGCGATGGCTGCGGATTCTGTCGCGGTGAACACGCCGCTGAGAATGCCGCCGAGAATGATGAACATGGTCATCAAACCCCAGAGTGCTTCGACGCAAATCTTCAGCGCCTGCTTGAGCGGGATCACTTCGCCTTTCGGGTAGCTGCGGCGTTTGGCGAAGAACAGGCACATGCCCATCATCACGCAGGTGAGCAAAATCCCCGGCCCGATTCCTGCAATGAACAAGGCTGAGATCGACACCGTGCCGCCTGCTGCCAGCGAGTACAGCACCGAGTTATGGCTGGGCGGCGTCAGCAGTGCCTGCACCGAACCGCTTACAGTTACGGCTGTCGAGAATTCACGCGGATAACCCTTGCGGGCCATTTCCGGAATCAGCACCGAGCCCACCGAGGCGGTGTCGGCAACTGACGAGCCGGAGATCGCGCCGAAGAACGCCGAAGCCATGATATTCACGAGAGACAGGCCGCCACGGACGAATCCGACCAGCACGCTGGCAAATGCGACCAGGCGCCGGGACATGCCGCCCTCGGCCATGATCGCGCCGGCAAGAACGAAAAATGGAATGGCCAGCAGGGAGAATTTATTAACCCCGCCCGCGACCTGAATCATCACCGCATGAAACGGGATATTGATCCAGAAGGCGCCTGCCAATGCCGACAAACCGAGGGCGTACGCCACGGGCATGCGCAGCACGATGAGCAGAATAAAGGTGCCAAGAAGTATAAAAGCGTCCATTACGACAGGACCTCACTGCTTTCTTCGTGTTGTTCGTAATTGACCGCTTTGCGGTGGCTCTGGTCGCCAAACACCATGCGCTCGACAATGAAAATCAGAGTCAGCGCACCGCCCAGCGGGATCGGCGAATAGCACAGGCCGACGCGCAAACTTGGCAGAGACGGGTTGAACTGGTTCCAGGTGGCCGCGCACAGTTTGATGCCCCAAATGAGCATGAACAGGCAGATGGTCGCCATCAGCAGTTGCACCAGCACTTCTAAATAGCGCTGAACATGTTGCGGCATGCGATCGGTGGCCATCGACACGGCCATGTGCGCGCCTGCGCGGTAGCTGGCAGCAGCACCGATAAAGGTGAACAGCACCATCAGCAAAATCGCCACGGGCTCGGGCCAGCTGGAACCGCTGCCGAGTGCGTAACGGGTGAAAATGCCCCAGGGAATAATCAGGGCCATGGTCGCAACCGACAGACCTGCAACCCAGATGCAACTGGTGTAGATCACGTCGTTGACGCGTAAGAAGGTATCTTTCATCAGGCTTCACCACTGCCTTGGCGACGCATTGCAAACCGCCGCCAAGGCGCTTTCAGGGAGTAGGGTATTACTCGACAGCTGCAATGCGCTTCATCAGATCGGCGTAAGGCGCGCCGTACTTCTCGCGTACTGGAGCGGTGGCATCAAAGAAAGGTTTTTTGTCGACCGTGATGAACTCGACACCGGCGGCTTTGAGCTTCTCTTCACTGGCTGCGGACTTGGCATCCCAGAGTTTGCGCTCTTCGAGTTGGGCTTCCTTGGCCACTTTCTTGACCAGCGCCTGCTGCTCTTCGCTCAACGAGTTCCAGGTGTCCTTCGACATCACCACCGGCTCCGGCAGAATCAGGTGGCCGGTCAGGGTGTAGTACTTGGCGTTCTGGTAATGGTTGTGCTCAAGCATGGTTGGCGGGTTGTTCTCCGCACCGTCGATTACCCCGGTCTGCAGGGCACTGAAGATCTCGCCGGTGTCCATGGCAATGCCGTTGGCGCCCATGGCCGTCATCATGTCGATGAACAGCGGGTTACCTTGAACACGGATTTTCATGCCTTTGAGGTCTTCGATGTTGCGCACCGGCTTCTTGGTGTAGAGGTTGCGGGTGCCGCCATCCATCCAGGCCAACGCGACCAGGTTGAATTCGGAGTTGGTGATCTTGTCGAGAATTTCCTGACCGATTTCACCGTCGATGATCTTGCGCATGTGCGCCTGATCGCGGAACACGAATGGCATGTTGAAGACGTTCACGTCCGGTACAACCGGGCCGACAATGCCGAGGCTGACGCGGGTCATCTGAATCGCGCCGATCTGAGTCTGCTCGACAACTTCTTTTTCCGAGCCGAGTACGCCGCCTGGGAACATCTTGAAGCTGATGTCGCCGTTGGTGGCCGCTTCAAGCTTCTTGCCCATCGCCTCTTCGGCTACAACGGTTGGATAACCTGCCGGATGAATCTCTGCGAATTTGATTTCCAGTGCGTGAGCAGCACCCGACATGCAGAACATCAGAGGAAGGGCAGCGACGAGCAACTTGCGTTTGAAGTTCATTGGAATCTCCAGTTTTGTTTTTGTTGGTATGCAGTGTTGCGAACAGCGTTGGTTACAGCAGAAAACCCTGGGGCCTTAGCCCCGGAAATCAGGTTCGGGCAAGCCTTTCACCCCCGGTTGCAGAGCAAACACGCCGCCAGCCAATGGCTGATCGGAGAGGTCGCCGCCGGGACGGATCGAGGTGACGAACAGGGTGCTCAGATCCGCGCCGCCAAAGGCGCACATGGCTGGTTTTTTCACCGGTACGGCGAGTGAGCGATCCAGCTTGCCTTGCGGGGTGAAGCGATGAATCAGGCCTTCATCGTTACCGCAGATCCAGTAGCAACCGTCGGCATCGACCGCCGCGCCATCCGGGCGGCCAGGGAAATGATTCATGTCGACGAACACGCGGCGGTTATGCGCCGTGGCGGTGTCGGTGTCGTAATCGAATGCCCAGATGAGTTGCATGCTCGGGTGAGAGTCAGACAAATACAGGGTGCGGCCATCCGGGCTGAAACCGAGGCCGTTGGGCACGATGAAGCCGTCGAGTTGCTGGCTCAGTTGGCCATCGGCAAACCGATAAAGCGCGCCGGCTGGAATACCCGCTGCCATGTCGAGCAGCATGCTGCCGACCCAGAAGCGGCCTTGCCGGTCACAGCGGCCGTCATTGAAGCGCATATCAGCGTGGCTGTGATTGACGTTCGCCAGCAAGCGGCTTTGCAGGGTGCCGTCGGCTTGCGGTTGCAGGTCGAAAATGCCGCTCTGCATCGCGCCAATCCAGCCTTTGTTGTCTGCACGATGAGCGATACAGGCGAGCATTTCATCGGCCTGCCAGCTTTGGCTCTGGCCGCTTGCGGCGTGCCAGCAATGCAGGCGGCGCGCCGGAATATCGGCCCAGTAAAGTGCTTGCTGCTGAATGTTCCAGACCGGGCTTTCGCCGACGGCATTTCGGGCGTCGAGTATCAATTCGGCTTGCATGGAGGCGTCTCTTATTATTGTTCGCGGGCCGGGTTAAGTCGCGTCGACTTATTCGAACGGGCCAGCGGCAACAAAAGCGCCACCCTGATACACCGCCGCCGGATCATCGGCGGCAACAGGCGGCTGCGCCTCGACCTTGTCGCGGAATACTTCGGAGCTGTCCTTGGCGTGGAAGCCGAGGTGTGCTGCGTAGCGATTGTCCCACCAGACTTTGGCGTTATCGGACATGCCGTAAACAATGGTGTGGCCGACATTAGCTGTGAACAGGGATTTTTCGAGCAGTTGGGTGAGGTCGTCAAAGCTCAGCCAGGTGGACATCATCCGGCGGTTTTGCGGTTCCGGGAACGATGAGCCGATACGGATGCTGACTGTTTCGATGCCGTAGCGATCGAAGTAAAAACTGGCCATGTCTTCGCCGTAGGATTTGGACAGGCCGTAGTAGCCATCCGGGCGGCGAGGGGAGAGTGCGTCCAGTTCCTGATCCTGCTTATAGAAGCCGATCACATGGTTGGAGCTGGCAAACACCACGCGTTTAACGCCGTGGCGCCGCGCCGCTTCATAAATGTGGAAGGTGCCGCTGATATTGGCGCCAAGAATCTCTTCGAACGGGCGCTCTACTGAAACACCACCGAAATGCAGAATCGCATCAACGCCTTCTACCAGTGCGTGCACGGCGGCTTTATCAGACAAATCGCACGGCACAACTTCTTCGTGTGGGCCGCTGGCAGGTTCCAGCTGAGCAATGTCGGAGAGGCGCAGGATGTCGGCATACTGGCCCAGACGCTGGCGCAGTACCTTGCCGAGGCCGCCGGCAGCGCCGGTCAGCAGGAGGCGGTTAACACGTGGTTGGGCTGATGAGGTAGGAGTCATTAGGCGGCCCTGAATCAAAGATTGTTATTGTTTGTACGGTCATACGTTGTCGTATGACTTGAAGTTGGCTGATTTCAACAGGACTTGTTTGGGATGTCAACGTGACTAAAGTCGAAAAGGCTTGCACATGCGCGTTACGTTAAAGGGTGTAAATCTAGCCAGATGCAGTGAATTGCTGGGCTTATGCGGTGATTTGTGGCCTGTGGATGGCGGTTATATCCATGTTATATGACCGAAATACCAGCGTAATTATTTGCAGCAGCGAACGGTATTCTGTCGGTTGGGGGTGAAAATCCAGTTGGCAATATGCGTAGTTGTACGATAACGTATTTCTTCAGTTTAGTACCTGTACTGACTCACATAACCGTTTTCCCCCAGGGTGTTCGAATAATGAATCCACAAGAACTGAAGTCCATCCTCTCTTCCGGTCTGCTGTCTTTCCCGGTGACCGACTTTGACGCTGCCGGCAATTTCCGTGCTGACACTTATGCGCGTCGTCTTGAGTGGTTGTCGCCTTACGGCGCGTCTGCATTGTTTGCTGCAGGCGGCACCGGCGAGTTTTTCTCGCTGGCCCCCGATGAATACTCCGCAGTTATCAAAACAGCTGTTGATACCTGCGACGGCGGTGTGCCGATCCTGGCCGGTGTCGGCGGCCCGACCCGTCTGGCGATTCAATACGCTCAAGAAGCCGAGCGTCTGGGCGCCAAAGGTTTGCTGCTGTTGCCGCATTACCTGACCGAAGCCAGCCAGGAAGGCGTTGCGGCTCACGTTGAAGCGGTGTGTAAGTCAGTGAAAATCGGCGTGGTGGTCTACAACCGCAACGTTTGCCGCCTGACGGCGCCGCTGCTGGAGCAGCTGGCTGAGCGTTGCCCGAACCTGATCGGCTACAAAGATGGTCTGGGTGATATCGAGTTGATGGTGTCGATCCGTCGCCGCCTCGGTGATCGCTTCAGCTATCTGGGCGGTCTGCCGACTGCCGAAGTCTATGCCGCTGCTTATAAGGCTTTGGGCGTACCTGTTTACTCGTCTGCAGTGTTCAACTTCATCCCGAAAACCGCGATGGATTTCTATCAGGCGATCGCCCGTGACGATCACGCCACCGTTGGCAAGATCATTGATGACTTCTTCCTGCCGTACCTGGATATCCGCAATCGCCGTGCAGGCTACGCGGTGAGCATCGTTAAAGCCGGCGCCAAAATCTCAGGCTTCGATGCTGGCCCGGTTCGCGCCCCGCTGACAGATCTGCTGCCTGAGGAATACGAGCAACTGGCTGCTCTGATCAAGGCACAAGGCGCGCAGTAATAAACCCCGGAACCCCTGTGTTGTTCGGGGTTCACTTACATTCGACGTGCCGTTGCATTGCAGCGGCCTGTTATCAGGAGGTCACTTGTGGCTGAGACAAAACGCTTTGAAAACTTCATCGGTGGCGAGTGGGTGGCTGGCGCTACTTATTCGGTAAATCGCAACCCATCCGATCTGGCTGATGTAATCGGCGAATTCGCTCAAGCTGACGCGGCGCAAGTTGAACAGGCTATCGCTGCAGCTCGTGCAGCATTCCCAGCCTGGTCGACGTCTGGTATTCAGGCGCGCAGCGACTCACTGGATAAAATCGGCAGCGAAATTCTCGCGCGCCGCGAAGAGTTGGGCACTTTGCTCGCTCGCGAAGAAGGTAAAACCCTGCCTGAAGCCATCGGCGAAGTCAGCCGTGCCGGTAACATCTTCAAGTATTTTGCCGGCGAATGCCTGCGCCAAGCCGGTGAAGTGCTGGCGTCGGTTCGCCCTGGCGTATCGGTTGAAGTCACCCGCGAGGCATTGGGTGTTGTTGGCCTGATCACGCCCTGGAACTTCCCGATTGCAATTCCGGCCTGGAAAATCGCGCCGGCGCTGGCTTACGGTAACTGCGTGGTGATCAAGCCGGCTGATCTGGTGCCGGGCTGCGCCTGGGCCATTGCCGAAATCATTTCGCGTTCGGGCATCCCGGCTGGCGTATTTAACCTGGTTATGGGCAGCGGCCGGGTGGTGGGCGACGTTATCGTCAACAGCCCGAAGGTCGACGGTGTCAGTTTCACCGGTTCGGTTGGCGTTGGCCGTAGCATCGCTGCCACCTGTGTGGGGCGTCAGGCCAAGGTTCAGCTGGAAATGGGCGGCAAGAACCCGCAAATCATCCTCGATGACGCCGACCTGAAAACGGCGGTCGAACTGGCTGTGCAGAGCGCGTTTTACTCGACTGGTCAGCGTTGCACAGCGTCCAGCCGTTTGATCGTGACAGCGGGTATTCACGACAAGTTCGTTGAGGCGATGGCCGAGCGCATGCGTTCGATCAAGGTGGGTCATGCCCTGCACAAAGACACAGATATTGGCCCGGTTGTTTCGCAGTCGCAGTTGGATCAAGACCTGCGTTACATCGACATCGGCCGCGATGAAGGCGCGCGTCTGGTCAGCGGTGGCGGCTTAGTAACGTGCGACACCGAAGGTTACTTCCTGGCGCCGACGCTGTTTGCCGACAGTTCTGCCGACATGCGCATCAGCCGTGAAGAGATCTTTGGCCCGGTGGCCAACGTGGTTCGCGTTGCCGACTACGAGGCGGCACTGGCGATGGCCAACGACACCGAGTTCGGTCTGTCTGCCGGTATCGCAACCACTTCGCTGAAGTACGCCAACCACTTCAAACGTCACGCTCAGGCGGGGATGGTGATGGTCAACCTGCCGACCGCCGGGGTTGATTACCACGTGCCGTTTGGTGGCCGTAAAGGTTCGTCCTACGGCTCCCGCGAGCAAGGCCGTTACGCGCAAGAGTTCTACACCACTGTCAAGACGACCTATATCGGCTGACTGTAAACGCCTCCCCTCCGTCACAATAGGCGGGGAGGCGCTGCTGCACGGTTTCATGGAATACGCAGACCCTTTATAAAAATAATTTGGGACCCGCTTATGAACGCTTCCGCAACTGCACAAACTCGCGCAACTGCCCCCAAAATTACCGAACTGACTGTCGTGCCGGTTGCCGGTCAGGACAGTATGTTGATGAACCTGTCCGGGGCTCATGGCCCGTATTTCACCCGCAATATCCTCATTCTCAAAGACAGCGCCGGTAATGTCGGTGTTGGCGAAGTACCGGGCGGCGAGTCCATCCGCCAGACCCTCGAAGATGCACGCGCTTTACTGGTTGGCCAATCCATCGGCAACTACAACGAAATTCTCAACCGAGTTCGCCGCACTTTTGCCGACCGTGATTCGGGCGGTCGCGGCCTGCAAACATTCGACCTGCGCATCACCATTCATGCGGTGACTGCACTGGAGTCGGCGTTGCTCGACCTGCTCGGCCAATACCTCGGTGTGCCGGTTGCAGCCTTGCTCGGTGAAGGCCAGCAGCGCGATGAAGTCGAGATGCTCGGCTATCTGTTCTATGTCGGTGATCGCAACCAGACCGACCTCGATTATCGTCAGGAAGACAACGCCGACGACGCCTGGGAACGTGTGCGCAATATGCAGGCGTTGTGCCCGGAAACCATCGTGCGTCAGGCCGAAGCGGCGCATGCGCGTTACGGCTTCAACGATTTCAAACTCAAAGGTGGCGTGCTCAGCGGCGAGCAGGAAGTCGAGGCGATTCGCGCACTGGCTGCGCGTTTCCCCGAAGCGCGTATCACTCTGGACCCGAACGGCGGCTGGTTGCTCAAGGATGCGATTCGCCTGTGCCGTGATCTGCACGGAATTCTGGCCTATGCCGAAGACCCATGCGGCGCTGAAAACGGTTACTCCGGGCGTGAAGTCATGGCTGAGTTCCGCCGTGAAACCGGCCTGCCAACCGCCACCAACATGATAGCCACCGACTGGCGTCAGATGGGCCATTGCATTCAGTTGCAGTCAGTCGACATCCCGTTGGCCGACCCGCACTTCTGGACCATGCAAGGTTCTGTGCGCGTTGCGCAAATGTGCAACGAGTGGGGGCTGACCTGGGGCTCGCATTCGAACAATCACTTCGATATCTCGCTGGCCATGTTCACCCACGTCGCTGCCGCTGCGCCGGGTAAAGTCACGGCCATCGACACCCACTGGATCTGGCAGGACGGCCAGCACCTGACTCACAATCCTTTGCAGATTGTGCAGGGCAAGGTGGCCGTGCCTAAAACCGCCGGTCTCGGTGTGCAACTGGATTGGGATGCATTGGCCAGAGCTCATGAACTTTATCAGCAAAAAGGGCTGGGTTCTCGCGATGATGCGATTGCCATGCAGTACCTGATCCCGAACTGGAAGTTTGATAACAAGCGCCCCTGCCTGGTGCGCTGAACCCTGGCGTTAGGCCATCACCCGCACACTTTTCCGGTACACGTTTACAGGGCTCTCTGGCCCTGTAAGCAAACCCTCTGGGTGTGGGGTGGCGGTCGCTGTACTCCGTTATAAAAATAAGCTGTAGGAGTGTTCGTTCCGTGCAAGACCTGAAACAAACGCGCGTGCGTTACCTGATTTTGCTGATGCTGTTTCTGGTAACAACCATCAATTATGCCGACCGTGCGACCATCGCCATTGCCGGTTCCAGCCTGCAGAAAGACCTCGGTATTGATGCTGTCACTCTGGGTTATGTGTTTTCGGCTTTTGGCTGGGCATACGTGCTGGGGCAAATTCCGGGCGGTTGGTTGCTGGATCGCTTCGGCTCGAAGAAGGTCTATGCGCTGGGCATTTTTACCTGGTCGTTTTTTACCCTGTTGCAAGGTTATATCGGCGAGCTGAACGCCTCTACCGCAGTAGTTGGCCTATTCATGTTGCGCTTTCTGGTTGGCCTGGCCGAGGCACCATCTTTTCCGGGTAATGCGCGCATCGTGGCCGCGTGGTTCCCTACCGCCGAGCGCGGTACTGCATCGGCGATTTTCAACTCGGCGCAGTACTTCGCCACTGTTTTGTTCGCCCCGCTGATGGGCTGGATTGTTTATACCTTCGGCTGGCAGCACGTATTTATCGTCATGGGCGCTGCCGGAATTATCTTCTCGGGCATCTGGCTCAAAGTTATCTACAGCCCGCGCGAGCACCCGCGAATCAACGCGGCTGAGTTGGATTACATCGCCAGTAATGGCGGTCTGGTGGATATGGACCAGCCGAAAAAGGCGGGCGCCGATGCCGGGCCAAAGTGGGATTACATTCGTCAGTTGCTGACCAACCGGATGATGCTCGGCGTCTATCTCGGCCAGTACTGCATTAACGGCATCACCTATTTTTTCCTGACCTGGTTCCCGGTGTATCTGGTGCAGGAACGCGGCATGACCATTCTCAAAGCCGGTTTCATTGCCTCGCTGCCTGCGGTGTGCGGTTTTATCGGCGGTGTACTTGGCGGGGTGATTTCCGATTACCTGCTGCGCAAGGGCCATTCCCTGACATTCGCGCGCAAGGCGCCCATCGTCTGCGGCTTGCTGCTCTCGACCAGCATGGTGCTGTGTAATTATGTCGAGGCCGAGTGGATGGTGGTCGGCTTCATGGCGCTGGCGTTTTTCGGCAAGGGGGTCGGTGCGCTGGGTTGGGCCGTGGTTTCAGACACCTCGCCCAAGCAAATCGCCGGGCTCAGTGGTGGCCTGTTCAATACCTTTGGCAATCTGGCTTCGATCACCACGCCCATCGTCATCGGTTACATCATCAGCGCCACCGGTTCGTTCAAATGGGCGCTGGTGTATGTCGGTGCCAATGCCTTGATTGCAGTTATCAGTTATCTGGTGATTGTGGGTGATATCAAGCGGGTTGATCTGCAGGAGCCACCTGTTGATTCAGCTAAACCCGATTCCGATACCGCCATCCTTTCTCACGCCTGATTTGTAGGAGTCTGCGTTATGTCGCAGTTAATTGAACATTCTGACTCGCCGCGTTTTATTCGCCTGCATCCACAGGACAACGTGATGGTGGTGGTTAACGATCAGGGCGTTCTGGCCGGCACCGCGTTTGCCGAAGGCCTGGTCACCGTTGATCACATCCCGCAGAGCCATAAAGTGTGCCTGGAAGATGTTCCCGAAGGCGGGCGCATTATCCGATACGGCCAGACCATCGGTTACGCCAAGCAACTGATCCCGTGCGGCAGTTGGGTGCGTGAAGATCAGTTGCGCATGCCGACCGCGCCGGAGCTGGCCAATCTGCCGCTTTCAACCGACGTGCCTGAAGCGCAGGAGCCACTCGAAGGCTATACCTTCGAAGGCTATCGCAATGCCGATGGCACTGTCGGGACGCGCAACATTCTCGGTATTACAACCACCGTGCAATGCGTGACCGGCGTGCTGGATCATGCGGTCAAGCGCATCCGTGAAGAGCTTTTGCCCAAGTACCCGAATGTGGATGACGTGGTCGCGCTGACCCACAGCTATGGCTGCGGCGTGGCGATCACCGCCACTGACGCTTACATCCCGATTCGTACCGTGCGCAACCTGGCGCGCAACCCTAACTTGGGTGGCGAGGCGCTGGTGATCAGCCTGGGCTGTGAAAAACTTCAGGCCGAGCAGGTTATGCATCAGGGCGACAGCTCGGTTGATCTCACCGACCCGTGGTTGTATCGCCTGCAAGACTCGTCGCACGGCTTCGCTGAAATGATTGAGCAGATCATGGAGTTGGCTGAAGTCCGCCTGCGCAAACTGGATCAGCGCCGCCGCGAAACCGTGCCGGCCAGTGAGCTGATTCTGGGTATGCAGTGTGGCGGCAGCGATGCCTTTTCGGGGATCACCGCCAACCCGGCATTGGGCTATGCCTCGGACTTGCTGCTGCGCGCCGGTGCCACGGTCATGTTCTCGGAAGTCACCGAAGTACGTGACGCCATTTACCTGCTGACCTCACGTGCCGAGAACAAGGAGATTGCCAGCGAACTGGTGCGGGAAATGGACTGGTACGACCGTTATCTGGCCAAGGGCGAGGCGGATCGCAGCGCCAACACCACGCCGGGCAATAAGAAGGGCGGCTTGTCGAACATTGTGGAAAAATCGCTGGGTTCAATCGTCAAATCCGGCAACAGCGCGATCAATGGCGTACTTGGCCCAGGTGAGCGCGTGACCCGCAAAGGCCTGATCTTCTGCGCCACACCGGCCAGTGATTTTGTCTGCGGCACTTTGCAGCTGGCTGCCGGCATGAACCTGCACGTATTTACCACCGGGCGCGGTACGCCGTATGGTTTGGCCATGGCGCCGGTGGTTAAGGTATCCACCCGTACCGAGCTGGCGCAGCGCTGGCCAGACCTGATCGACGTTGATGCCGGTCGCATCGCCACTGGCCGCGCGAGCATTGAAGAGTTGGGTTGGGAGTTGTTCCACTATTACCTGGATGTGGCCAGCGGCAAGAAGAAAACCTGGGCTGAACACTACAAACTGCACAACGACATTACCCTGTTCAACCCGGCGCCAATCACCTGATCGAGCCTGCTAAAAGGAGTGTGTATGCAACGTCTCAATGTGCTGCAAGTGGGCGCGCTTACCGAGCGTTTCAATCAGCGTCTTGCTGACGAGTACAACGTGACTGCCCTTTGGCAGCAGACTGATCCGCAGGCGTTTCTGGCCCAGCACGGCGGTGAGTTCGAAGTGGTTGCCACTTCGGCGCGCTTCGGCTGCAGCGCTGAATTATTGGCGCAACTGCCCAATGTGAAGGCCATTTGCAGCTTTGGTGTGGGCACCGATGCGTTGGCGGTCGACGTTGCCCGTGATCGCGGCATTGCCGTGAGCAATACCCCTGATGTGCTCAATGACTGCGTGGCCGATCTGGCCATGGGCCTGATTATCGACACCGCACGCGGCATGAGTGCGGCGGATCGATTCGTGCGTGACGGCGGCTGGCTGATGGGCAACTTCCCGTTGGCGCGCAGCGTGACCGGCAAGCGTTTGGGCATTGTCGGCCTGGGCCGCATCGGTCAGGCCGTGGTCAAGCGTGCGAGCGGTTTCGACATGCAGGTGCGTTATCACAACCGTCGTCAGGTTGCAGGCTCACCGTTAACCTACGAAGCGGATTTGCTGGCGCTCGCCGAGTGGGCGGACTTTCTGGTCCTGACCTGTCCCGGCGGCGTTGCCACGCATCATCTTATTTCGGCAGCCGAACTGGCCGCGCTCGGCCGCAACGGCATTCTGATCAACGTGGCGCGCGGTTCGGTGGTCGATCAGCAGGCCTTGGTCAGCGCTCTGAGCAACGGCACGCTGGGCGGCGCCGGTCTCGATGTATTTGCCGAAGAGCCGTTGGTGCCAAGCGAGTTGCTGGCGCTGGATAACGTGGTGCTTCTGCCGCACGTTGGCAGTGGCACCGCCGAAACGCGCTTGCGCATGGAAGAGTTAGTGCTGGCCAATATGCTGGAATATGCCCGTTACGGGCGATTGGTCACCCCGCTGTAAAGGTCCTGGGTTATACCTGATTCGTCGAGACGCACGCCGTCCGGCAAATACACTTCACTGGCCACAAGCCTTTGCGGTGTTCTTATCAGCAGTTCAATCTGCAACATCCCCAAGGGTGCGCCACAAGCGCACCCTTTTTAATGGGCGTGCGGCTGGGATGGTTTGGCTACAATAGCGATTCATTTCTTGCGCAGTGCAGCCCATGGATATCGACCTGACCCGTACTTTTCTGGAAATTGCCCGGCACGGCAGTTTCATTGCGGCGGCCGAGCGTCTGCACCTGACCCAGACGGCCGTCAGTGCGCGGGTTCAAAAACTGGAGAGCCACCTCAATTGCACACTGTTCATCCGTAATCGGGCCGGGGCGAAACTTACCGCCGATGGTGAAGCATTTGTCGTGTTTGCCACCCAGATGCTTGAGACGTGGGACGCGGCGCAGCGTGAGCTGCCGCTACCTGACGGTTTCCACCATGTGTTGCATCTTGGGGCGGAGGTCAGCTTGTGTAATCCGCTGATGCTTAAGTGGATTGGTGCGTTGCGCGAGCAAATTCCCAGCTATGCAATCCGCACGGAAATGGCGGAAGGCATGACGCTGTTGCGCTTGCTGGAGCGCGGTGTGCTTGATGCCGCCGTGGTGTTCAAACCCGAATACTGGCCTGGCCTGCAGGTTGAGCAGTTATTCGAAGAAAAGCTGGTCATGGTGCGTGCGGCCAACCCAGACCCTTATGTTTATGTGGACTGGGGCGAAGGCTTTCGCCGTCAGCACGACAGCGCCTTGCCTGACAAGGCCAAAGCTTCGGTGAGTATTAACCTCGGCCCCTTAGCGCTGCAGCACATTCTTGAAAATGGTGGCTCGGGCTATTTCCGCTCCCGCGTGGTCGAAAGCTACATCGAGAAAGGTTATCTGCAACGTGTACCCAAGGCGCCGGAGTTTAGTTTTCCGACGTATTTGGTCTATTCACGGGAGCGTGACTCCCAGACGCTGCAACACGCGTTCAGCGCGCTGCGCGAAGTGGTCGCCAGTGATACCGACTGGTCGCAGCGTTGGGAGCCGCTGATTTAACAAGGCAGCGACTCAAGCGTATTTGCTCAGCCCAGATGGCTGAGCAAATCGCGGTGCAGGGCAGCGATCAAGTCGGACTGAGTAATGACGCCGACCATCTTGCCATGCTCAATTACCGGCAGGCAGTGTAAGCCGCGATCAGACAGCAGCGGAATCAGCTCAACGGCGTGGGCATCACTGTTTACGCAACTCACCGGGCTGCTCATGATGTCGCTGAGAACGACCTCATCACGTTTGCGCAAACCGATCCAGCGGCGCTTTTTCGCCATTCTCAGGCTGGGCGTGACCAAGTCGACCAAGCTGACGATGCCGACCAAGTGGTATTTCTCATCGAGAATCGGCAGGGCTTTCAAATGGTGCAACAGCAGCATGCGCAGGCCTTCTTGCGCACTCGTCTGCGGATTGGCCCAGATCACATCGCGCGACATGACCTGTGACGCGCGAATATCCCCCATGCTGCGGCGCAGCGCGTGTTTCTCGGTGCTGCGGATAATCGTTTCGAGGTCCTCGCGGGTTACGTCAACAAACTCGCCAAGTTCATCCAGCGCCTGATCCAAATCTTTGCTGGTAATACCCACGCGCGACTGCGGTGCAGGGTCACGCGTGTGGTGATCCCCGGATGCTGGCGCTGCTGCTGGCTGGCGCGGATAGCGCACACGCGTGAGGTTGTTGTAAATCAAGGCGCAACAAAGCAAGCACGCACCACTGACGATCACCGGCAAAAATGCCTGCAAACCCATTTGACTGAGTTTGGGGTTGGCGAATACCACGCAGAGTGTCAGTGCGCCGCCGGGTGGATGTAAGCAGCGGACGGTGCACATGAGTATCAGTGTGAGGGTCAATGCGGCGCTGGCGCTGAACAGGCTGTAGCCAAAAAAATGGGTAATGCCGAGCGCGACCAGAGTGGCGACCAGATAGCTGCCAATAATTGACCAGGGCTGCGCCAGTGCGCCGGATGAAACGGCAAACAAAAGCACGGCTGAGGCGCCCAGAGGGCCGACCAGATGCTGGGCTGTTTCAAGGCCAAAGAGAACACTGCACAACGAACTGCTCAACAGCAGCGCGGCTCCGGCGCCGAGAGCAGCACGGATCCATTCGCTGGGACGGGTATGTATCGGGGCCGGTTTGAAGGCACGCAGCCAGGCCGTAAAATGTTGTGAACGAGTCATAAACCAAGGTGCTTTCGACAATAGAGTAAATATAAAAAAGGCTCACCATCATACTGGAGAGCCTAAGCCGTGCCTAAAGACACCGCAGGTACCATCCCTGGTTATGGAACTGTTGCGTGTTAAGCGTCAAAGAAATCGCCGTGTTCGAGCTCTGTTTCAGCGACGGGGTTGAACACATGATCACAATGCAGGCCGGTTTTCGCTTCTACGCGTTTGGCAGCATCGGGATCGTCAGCAAACGGTAGCAAGCCCGCTTGTATCAACTCCTCGTCATTGTTCAGGTAAAGACTGCGATACAAGCCCCAGACTGAAATCACGCTGGCGATACAGATAATCAACAGGTGCATGGTTGTCTCCTCAGGCCACTGCCGGTTCGTGAGCGGCATCGATGCGCAGGTTTTCCACGGCGTGCCCAGCACGGATGGTCATCCAGGCGTTGAAAGCCATCAGCAGCATGCCGCTGGCGAAAATTCCGCCGCCGATCAGGCGCACCAAGTAGCCGGGGTGACTGGCTTGCAAGCCCTCAACGAATGAATAAGTCAGCGTGCCATCGGCGTTTACTGCACGCCACATCAAACCTTGAGTGATGCCATTGACCCACATGGCCGCCAAGTACAGCACGGTGCCAATGGTTCCCATCCAAAAGTGCACGTTGATAAGCCGGACGCTGTACATCTGGCTGCGCCCATACAGCTTGGGCAGCATGTGATACAGCGCGCCAATGGAGATCATCGCGACCCAACCCAGAGCTCCAGCATGCACGTGGCCAATGGTCCAGTCTGTGTAATGCGAGAGCGAGTTGACGGTTTTAATCGCCATCATCGGCCCTTCAAACGTCGACATGCCGTAGAACGCCAAGGCCACCACCAGGAAGCGCAAAATCGGGTCTTCGCGCAATTTATGCCACGCCCCTGAAAGCGTCATCATGCCGTTGATCATGCCGCCCCAGCTGGGCGCCAACAACACCAGCGACATGGCCATGCCGATAGACTGCGCCCAATCGGGCAGTGCGGTGTAATGCAGGTGGTGCGGGCCAGCCCAAATGTACAGGGTGATAATTGCCCAAAAATGCACAATCGACAGGCGATAGGAATAAATGGGGCGCTCGGCTTGCTTGGGCACGAAGTAATACATGATGCCGAGAAAGCCTACGGTCAGAATAAAGCCGACCACGCTGTGGCCATACCACCACTGAATCATGGCATCGGTGGCGCCGGAGTAAACCGAGTAGGATTTGAACAGGCTTACCGGAACAGACATGTGATTGACCACATGCACCATGCCCGTGACGATGATGAAGGCGCCAAAGAACCAGTTGCCGACGTATATGTGCTTAACCTTTCTACGCGCAATCGTGCCAAAGAATAAGTAGCCATAAGCCACCCAGACCACTGCAACTAAAATCGCAATCGGCCATTCCATCTCGGCGTATTCCTTGGACGTGGTAATGCCCAGCGGATAGCTGATGACCATTGCCAGAATGCAGGCCTGCCAGCCCCAGAATACAAAGCGGGCCAGGCCATCGGAAATAAGCCTGATCCTGCTGGTGCGCTGCACCACATACAGCGAGGTGGCAAACAGCGCGCTGCCGCCAAAGGCAAAAATCACCACGTTGGTGTGAATCGGCCGCAGACGTCCGAAAGTCGTCCACTCAAGGCCGAAGCTCAGCTGCGGCCAGACCAGCTGGGCGGCGATAAACACGCCCATGAACATGCCGATAATCCCCCAGAACAAGGTGGCCAGAGTAAAACGTCTGACAACCTCGTAGTTATAGGATTGGTCAATTTGGGTACTGCTTTGAATAGGCATTTTAATCCGTCGCACGCAAAGGTTCTAAGGGCCTTGCCTTCGGCTTTTGGTGAGGTAGTTGGTAGTGCCGAAGGCCTGAGACGGTCGTTTCAGGCCATGCGCAAGGGCTAGACGGATAGTGTGCGGGTTACGGATAGAATCATCCAATGAATGATATTGGCTTATAAGTGCATTTTTATTGATATTAAATACTGGGCTCGAGGGAGAACTAAATCACCTTAACGGCGCGGCCAATAAACTGGATCGGGCCAGTCGGTTTGCCTGTTGGTGAACCGGTCGGGCTCTCCAGCGTTAGCTCGAACAATTGGTTGGGCGCCAAGGGCGGTAGCTTGTCCAGCGAGATCGACAAGCTTTGCCCCGGCGTCACCAGACCCAGCGAAACCGGCGCTTGCCAGTCATCCCCTTTGGTCCAGAACTGCAGGGCTTTGTCTTGCGGGATTTCTGCCACCCCTAACGGAATCAGCTGAATTTCCTCGCGGTTACTGGCTTGAACCACCCAGCCCGGCGCTTTGTCTTGCGGGGCAACCAGCACCACCAGATAACTCGGCTCACTCACCGCCGCGCCGCGCAGCATCAGCACGCTGGCCAGAACCACGCTGGCAGCGATGCCGGCACCGGCGAGGCCGCGCCAGAGTGGCAGCATGTTCCACCACGATTGAGTGTTTGACTGCGCAGGGGTTTGCCTGCGGGCACTGTTAACGCTGCGTTCGATCCGCCGCCACAACAGCGGCGAAGGTTGTTGGCTTTCAGCTTGCGCGGTGAGGTCGAGCAAACGCTGTTCCCACGCGTCCACGGCCGCGCGCAACTCAGGCTCGCTGGCCAGGCGCTGGCGTACCTCGTCGCGTTGTTCGGCGCTGAGCGTGCCGAGCACGTATTCACTGGCCAGTTCGTCGATTGCTTGCGGGCTCATCCCATGCACTCCCGCAGGGCCGAAAGGCTGCGCTTGATCCAGGCTTTGACGGTGCCTAACGGGGCGCCCAGTTTCGCGGCGATTTGCGCATGCGAATAGCCGTCAACGTAGGCATGCAGAATGCAGTTGCGGCGCGCCGGTTCGAGCAGGTCGAGGCAGTTGTAGATTCGTCCGCTGTGTTCACGGTATTCAAAGGAATCGGCGATAACCGTTGCCGAGTCGTCGGGCAGAGCGTTTTCGTCAAGCTCGCTGGCCGAGGCATTGCGGGCGTTATCGCGCATGAAATTAAGCGCCAGATGGCGGGTCACGCTGAATATCCAGCCACGGGCGGAGCCTCTCGATGCATCATAGCTGGCCGCACGCGCCCAGATTTTGATGAACGCATCATGCACGATGTCTTCAGCCAGAGCAGTGTCGCGCACGATGCGCAGAGCCACGCCGAGTAGGCGGGCACTTTCCTGATCGTATAGGTTGTGCAGCGCTTGCTGCTCGCCTCGGGCGCAATCAGCTAAACACGCTTCGTAGTCGAAGGAAGGCTCAGGTACGGACAATAGTTTCGGGCGCCGGCAGTCTTTGGATACCCCAGCCTGTTCGGCCGGGGAGGTGTCTGAGCAGATTAGCCGAGTTTGCACCGTGCGTAACCTGCTCATGTCTACCAGCTTAGCTGGCGGTCCAGAAAATGTAGTCGGCCTGATACTTGACGATTTCCTGGCTGCCCTTGTTGGCGGTGGTGCACGGCTTGCTCGGCGCTACGCCGCCCTTGATAGCAACGCGCTGGATATAGCTGACGCCACTCATTGCGCCCTTGCCCTCGGCAGGATTGGCTTTGACCAGCTGGTAGGGAATGTTGCCATCGCCCGCAGGCGCGACAGCCATTTGTGTGCCGGTGATTTTCGAGCCGTCTTTGGCCTGCCATGTGGCTGGTGGGCCGAAATAGTCGCCAACCTGTTTGCCGCTGCGATCATTCAACGCCGCTTTTGGCCCGACAAATACCCACTCGGTTTCGCCTGCGGCACTGGCCTTGTCGCGGCACTCATAGGTAATTTCGCCGACGCCTACTGTTTCCAGCGCAATTTTATTGCCGGCGGGGACCTTAATGGTTTCTGGCAGGTCCATTTGTGCATAGGCGGTCGAAGTACCAACCAACAGGCTGCTGGCGATGAGGGTGATACTGGCAAGGCCGAGATTCTTTTTAACGTTCATGCGAGTCACTCCAGAGTGGCAAAAGGAGCAGCAAATTAGTGGCTGCTACTGGTACTACCCGCCAGAGCGGCAATTGGATGCAGGCAAAAGAAAATATTTTTTTGCAGCGCTCCAGATTGATGCCACATCCGCCACCAAAGTTGTCCGGAAGGTGCGAACAGGCCGCTTCTGAAGAGTTGTCAGTCAACTGCGACGTGTGTTTGGTCGTAGCCGTCTATTCTCTAAATTCAAACCAAGAGCCAGGAGTATTCAAATGGGATCGGAAATCATCGGGCTGATAATCCTCGCGCTGGATATCTGGGCGATTATCAACATCGTTAAAAGCAACACGGACACTGGCAAGAAAATCTTGTGGGCGTTACTCGTCCTGTTCCTTCCGGTAGTCGGTTTGATTATCTGGGCGCTGATGGGGCCTCGGGGGAATGTTAAGGTCTAGCGTCTGGGGGCGATTCGCGGCGCTTGTTTTGTGCTGCGTGTGCGCCCCCGCAAGTTTTGCTCAAACCACTGTTGAAGCGGCATGGCAACAACTGCGTAGCGGGTCTGCGCTGCTGTTGCTGCGCCATACAGATGCGCCGGGGCTTGGCGATCCGGCCAACTTTAGCCCTGGCGATTGCTCCACTCAGCGAAACTTGAGCCCGCTTGGCCGTGAGCAAGCCGCGCACTGGGGCAGGTTGTTGCAGCAGCAGGGCATAGCGCCGCTGCGTATTCTTTCCAGCAGTTGGTGCCGCGCGATTGATACCGGTAAAGGCATGCAGGCGGGTAAGGTCGAGACGCTGCAAGCGCTCGATTCGTTTTTTACCGAGCGAGACAACGCAAACCGTCAAACCCAGGCGCTTATTGCCCAGATCAACGCTCTTGAGCGCAGCCAGCGGCTGGTGCTGATTTCCCATCAGGTCAACATCACAGCCCTTAGCGGCATCTATCCGGCGTCTGGCGAGGGGCTGATTCTGGCTTTGCCACTCACCCAGCCACCCACGGTGCTGGCGCGCATCGCGGCGCCCTGAGTCGAGCGCTTTGAAGTACGTTCAGCGTAAACCTGCAAATCCGCTGTTTTGCGCCACCCATCACATGCACTGAATCCGCAGTGAACTCAATCCAATTTACGGTTGTCAGTCTGTAGTCGGCCTCGCGGAAGGGGGATGGCCAGTCGCCATTTGGTGGCTGCGCGATCGCCGTTCTTCACAACGCTCAATGCCTAAAACAAATGGCCGGGCCGATTGTTATCACGCTCGTTTTTCGGGCTTCATTTTTAAGCTACGTGAAGATATTTACCCATGTCCCTATCTCGTCATTTCTCCGCTTGCGTCTCCTCCTTCCAGAAACCTGTACTCGGCGCCTGCTTGCTAGGCGGCTTGCTGATGGGCGGTACCCAGGCACAAGCCGAGGAGAGCAATGACAATGCACGCTGGGTCAGTGACAGCCTCAGTACCTACGTTCGCAGCGGCCCCACGGATGGCTACAGGATTGTCGGAACACTCACCTCGGGTGAACGCGTCGAACTGCTCAACACCAAAGGTGATTACAGCCAGGTCCGCGGGCAGAGTGGCAGCACCGTGTGGATTCCGAGCCGCGACCTGCAAGACGTACCGGGCCAGGCCGAGCGCCTGCCGATGTTGGAGCAGAAGGTCACCGAGTTGAGCACAGAGCTGGACGGGATCAACGAGACCTGGAAAACCCGCGTCAAAGGCATGCAAGAGACGATGGACTCACGCAAGAAACTGATTGATGAGCTGCAAGCCGCGCGTTCATCGCTGGACAGCGAATTGACTCAGGCGCAGTCGCAAGTGCGTGAGTTGCAGGCGCAACTCGGCGGCGAAAACAAACAAGTGCTCATGCAGTACATGATCTACGGCGGCAGCATCGCCGGCGGTGGATTGTTGGCCGGTTTGATCTTGCCGACGATGTTGCGCGTGCGCCGCAAGCGTAATGATCAGTGGGTTTGATGCCTCAGCGGTGACGTTTTAACCGGTGGTTGGAATCCGCAACGCGGCTTCCGACATGACGGTCAGACGGTTTGATCCGTGATTTGTGCGGTTGGGTGAATGGTCTGACGGATCGCGGCTCTTTGCTTCGCCATCCATCCTCCGGTTTTGTGTGGGTTGCGTGGGTTGGGTGGTTTTGGTTTTGTGGTTGCGGAGGTTGGAATCCGCAACGCGGCTTCCGACATGGCGGTCTGACGGTTTGATCCGTGATTGTTGGGGGGCGTGTATGGCCTGACGGATCGCGGCGCTTCGCCATCCATCCTCCGGTTTTGTGCGGGTTGCGTGGGTTGGGTGGTTTTGCGGGTTTTGGCTTTGTGTTTGCGGAGGTTGGAATCCGCAACGCGGCTTCCGACATGACGGCCTGACGGTTTGATCTGTGATTGGTGGGGTGGCGTGAATGGCCTGACGGATCGCGGCGCTTCGCTTCGCCATCCATCCTCCGCATATACGTGGGGTTTGTGGGTTGGGTGGTTTTGCGGCGTTTCGGTTTGGTTGCGGAGGTTGGAATCCGCAACGCGGCTTCCGACATGACGGCCTGACGGTTTGATCCGTGATTGGTGGGGTGGCGTGTATGGCCTGACGGATCGCGGCGCTTTGCTTCGCCATCCATCCTCCGGATATACGTGGGGTTTGTGGGTTGTGTGGATTGCGGCGATTGGGCCGCAATCCTTTCTTCGACTCTGCGGTTTTAAATGCCGTAATTCGCCAATTCTCTTGCGATCAACAGGCGCTGCACTTCGCTGGTGCCTTCGTATATCTGCGTGATGCGGGCGTCGCGGTAATATTTCTCTACCGGATAATCTTCCAGATAACCGTAGCCACCATGTATCTGTACGGCGCTGGAGCAAACCTTTTCGGCCATCTCCGAGGCAAACAACTTGGCTTGCGAGGCTTCGGATAAACACGGCAAGCCTGCGGTCTTGAGACGCGCTGCATGCAGGATAAGCAGCCGTGCGGCGTTGAGTTGCAGATGCATGTCGGCGAGCATGTTACTGATGCTTTGATGCTCGCTAATCGGTTTACCGAACTGGGTGCGTTCACGCGCATAGAGCAGGGCGGCTTCGAATGCGGCGCGGGCGATACCCAATGCCTGGGCCGCGATACCGATGCGTCCACCTTCCAGATTCGACAAGGCAATGGCCAGGCCTTTGCCGCGTTCGCCGAGCAAGTTGGCGGCCGGGATACGGCAATCAGTCAGCGTCACCGCGCAGGTGTCCGAGGCCTTGATGCCCATTTTGTGTTCTGTACGCTCAACGCAGAATCCGGGCGTATCCGTCGGCACCAGAAATGCCGATAAGCCTTTCTTGCCCAGCTCTGCATCCGTTACCGCAAACACGATTGCCAGTTGCGCACGCTTGCCGTTGCTGACGAATTGCTTGGCGCCGTTAAGCACCCATGCTTCGCCTTGCAGTTCGGCGCGGGTGCGCAGGTTGTGCGCCTCGGAACCGGCCTGGGGTTCGGTCAGGCAGAAGCAGCCAATGGCTTTACCGCTGGCCAGATCAGCCAGCCAGGTTTGTTGCTGCTCGGTGCTGCCGTATTTAAGCAGCGGCCCGCAGCCCACCGAGTTGTGGATGCTCATCAGCGCGCCCACAGCGCCATCGCCAGCTGAGATTTCCTCAACCGCCAGCGCGTAGGCAACGAAGTCGATGTAACTGCCGCCCCATTCTTCGGGCACCACCATGCCGAGCAAGCCAAGCTCGCCCATTTGCGTGACCAGTGCGTCGTCGATCCAGCCGGCTTTTTCCCAGGCTTGTGCATGGGGCGCGATTTCGCGGCGGGCAAAGTCACGGGCCATGTCGCGGATCATCCGCTGGTCTTCTGTGAGTTCGAGGTCGTGCATCACATTTCTCTCTTGTTCTACTGTGCTGCGAATAAACCTGAAGCGCTGCGCGAGCTATGCCTTGGCAGTGCGTGCGGCGTTCTTGTGGGTTGCCTGGGGGCTGAAAAAGCCATCGACCCAGTTCGGGTCAATTTCATCGAGTGTGGCGGGGTTCCAGCGTGGTTGTCTGTCCTTGTCGATAATCAACGCGCGAACGCCTTCCATGATGTCGCCCTTGTCGAACCACTGATCACCCAAATGCAGTTCCATGGCAAAGCACTCGGCAATTTTCAGTTGGCGACCACGACGCAGCATTTCCAAAGTCACGCTCATGGCCATTGGCGAGCGCTGCTCGAAAATCTCAAGCGTGGCCTGTGCCCAGGCTGTGTAGGGTTCGCGCGACTCATTGCGCAGCGCAGTGCGCATAGACGGCAGATCGGGCAAGGCAAAGACCTGATCAATAACCGCCTGCAGACCCTGCAACTCGGGCGCTGGCAGCTTATTTACCGCGAGTGTGGCGATCAGGCTGCGCAGGGCTTCGCGGGGATGATTGGACCACTGCATGTTGTCGAGGCAGCGGTCGAACTCCTCCAGCATGCTGGCGGGCAGGCAATAGTCGGCGAGCCGGGCATATAGCGCATCCTGAGCGCGGACTTGCAGGCCGGTAACGCCCAGATAAGTGCCCAGTTCACCCGGCAGACGCGACAGGAAATAGCTGCCGCCGACATCCGGGAAATAGCCGATTGCGGTTTCCGGCATGCCCATTTTTGTGCGCTCGGTGATCACCCGCAACGTGGCGCCCTGAACCAGGCCCATGCCGCCACCGAGTACCAATCCGTCCATCAGGGCGACCACGGGTTTCGGATACGCGTGAATCACCTGATCGAGTACATACTCTTCTGCGAAGAATACTTCGTGCTCGGTTTCACCGGCCTTGACGCTGTTGTAGATGGCCCGTACATCGCCCCCGGCGCAGAAGGCTTTTTCACCGTTTGCGCGGATCACTACCGCGAGCACATTCGGGTCGTTTTTCCAGGCCTCGAAGCGTTCGGCCAACAGGCGCACCATCGGCAGCGTCAGTACGTTCAGGCCGTCCGGACGGTTGAGTGTCAGATGGCCAATGCGGTTGCGTACTTCGGCCAAAACCGGTGCCTGTGCATCATTCATATTCAACCCTCTTGCTTGCTGTACAGCTTGATGATGGCAGAGAAGTCCAGGCCGCCATTACCTTGCTGGCTGAAGGTTTGATAAATCTGCTGGGCTGCTGCGCCAAGCATCACCGGTTGGCGGGCTTGCTTCGCCGCCTCGGTGGCAAGGCCCAGATCCTTGAGCATCAAGTCTGTGCCGAAACCGCCGGTATAACCGCGTGAAGCCGGCGCCGTTTCGATGACGCCGGGGAATGGGTTGTAAGTGTCGGTGCTCCAGCAACGGCCACTGGAGGTGTTGATAATCCCGGCGAGGACTTTCGCGTCCATGCCCAGCGACACGCCCAGATTCATCGCTTCGGCGGCGCCGATCATCGAAATCCCCAGCAGCATGTTGTTGGCGACCTTGGCCACTTGGCCGTTACCGGCGCCGCCGCAATAAACGATGTTCTTGCCCATGGCCGCGAGAATCGGTTGCGCGCGATCAAAGTCGGCCTGCTCGCCGCCGACCATAAAGGTCAGGGTGCCTGCTGCTGCGCCGCCTGTGCCGCCGGATACCGGCGCATCGAGCATCGGATTACCGTGCTTGACCGCAGCGCCCGCCACTTCACGGGCGCTGATCGGGTCGATGGTTGAGGAGTCGATCAGCAACACGCCGGCTTTGACATGGGCCAGCAGGCCGTCTTCGCCAAGGTACACAGCCTTCACGTGTTGCGAGGCCGGGAGCATGGTGATGATCACTTCGCAGTCGCCCTTGGCCATCTCGGCTGGCGAGCCGACAGCGCTAGCGCCCGCTTCGACAAGGTGCTCGACCGAGGCTGCAACGAGGTCGAATACACTCAGTTGGTGGCCCGCTTTCAGCAGGTTGAGGGCCATTGGCCCACCCATGTTTCCCAGACCCAGAAAGCCGATTTTCATGATCGTTACCTCTTGATATTGTTGTTATCGGAACGCTGCCAGCAGCGTTTTAACTGTTCAGCGGTGTTTGAATTCGGGCGCTCGCTTGGCGACAAAGGCGTTCATGCCTTCTTTCTGATCGGCGCTGGCGAAGATGCCCTGAAACACCCGGCGCTCGAAACGCACGCCTTCACTGAGGCTGGTCTCGAAAACGCGATTGATACATTCCTTGGTCAGCAGCACGCTTGGCAGCGATTTTTCAGCAATGCCCTGCGCCAGCTTCAAGGTTTCTTCAAGCAGCGTATCGGCTGGGAAAATCCGCGCGACCAGACCGGCACGCTCGGCTTCTTCGGCGTTCATCATGCGCCCGGTCAGGCACATGTCCATGGCTTTGGCTTTGCCCACGGCGCGGGTTAAGCGCTGGCTGCCACCAATGCCCGGCAGCACGCCGAGATTGATTTCCGGCTGACCGAAGCGGGCGTTGTCGGCGGCGTAAATCAGGTCGCACATCAGCGCCAGTTCGCAGCCACCGCCCAAAGCGTATCCGCCAACTGCCGCGATCAGCGGTTTACGCCGCGCCGCGATGCGGTCGGCCGGGCCAAACAAATCGTCCAGATAAGTCTGCGGGTAGCTGAGTTCAGCCATTTCCTTGATGTCGGCGCCAGCAGCGAAGGCTTTGGCCGAACCGGTAATGACCATGCAGCCAATATTCGGGTCTTGCTCAAGCTGATCGAGTGCGAGATTGACTTCGCGTACCAGCTCACTGTTCAAGGCGTTGAGCGCTTGTGGCCGGTTAAGAGTGATCAGGCCAACTCGGCCCTGGATGTCCAGCAGGATGGTTTCGAATTGCACGCGATAACTCCTGTTCAGCAGATGGCAAAAGGGCGGCTGTATTCACACAGCCGCCCAGCAGATTACTTGAGGGTGATGGTGGTGTTCACCGTCGAGCCTGTTTCATCCTCATCAAACCAGCGCTGCGTAACGGTTTTGGTTTGTGTGTAGAACTGCACCACTTGTTTGCCGTAAGGCCCCAGATCGCCGAGTTTGGAGGCGCGTGAACCGGAGAACGAGAACAGCGGTACAGGCACTGGAATCGGCACGTTGATGCCGACCTGACCTACATCAATGTCTTCCTGGAAGCGTCGTGCAGATGCGCCCGAACGGGTGAAGATAGCGGTACCGTTGCCATTCGGATTAGCGTTGATGATGTCGATGGCTTCATCCATGGTCGCCGCGTTGATGATGCACAGCACGGGGCCGAAAATTTCTTCGCGGTAGATGCTCATCTCGGGGCTGACGTTGGTGAAGATGGTCGGGCCGACAAAGTTGCCGTTGGCGTAACCGGCAACCTGCGGATTGCGACCGTCAAGCGCCAGCGTTGCGCCTTCTTGCTCGCCGGTGGCGATCAGGCTGCTGATACGGTCCAGCGCCGCGCACGACACCACAGGGCCAACATCGGTGCCGGCTTCGGCGCCCGCATTGACCTTCAGTGTCTTGGTCTTTTCGATCAGTTCCGGCACCCACTTCTGCGCCTCACCGACCAGAATCACCACGCTCAAGGCCATGCAACGCTGGCCTGCGGCGCCGAATGCTGCACCGAGCAGGTTGTTCAGGGTTTGTTCTTTATTCGCGTCCGGCATGATGATCGCGTGGTTCTTCGCGCCCATCATGCACTGCGCGCGCTTGCCGTTTTGCGTGGCGCGGTTGTACACATGGGTGCCGACTTTGGTTGAGCCGACGAACGACACCGCTTTGATATCGGGGTGATCGCAAATCATGTTCACCACGTCCGCGCCGCCGTGCACCACGTTAAGCACACCGGCTGGCACGCCCGCTTCCATGGCCAGTTCGGCCAGACGCATGGTCACCATTGGGTCTTGCTCGGAAGGCTTGAGGACGAAGGTATTGCCGGTGGCGATGGCCATCGGGAACATCCACAGCGGAATCATGGCCGGGAAGTTGAACGGCGTGATGCCGGCGCACACGCCAAGCGGCTGGTTCAGGGTGTAGGTGTCGACGCCGTTGGCGACGTTATTCGCCAATTCGCCGAGTTGCAGGTTACCGATGGCCGAGGCGTGCTCGACCACTTCGAGGCCGCGGAATACATCGCCTTCGGCATCCGGCAGGGTCTTGCCTTGTTCGGCGGTAAGAATGGCCGCCAGTTCCTGCATGTTTTCGCGGATCAGTTGCTGGTACTTGAGGAAGATTCGCGCCCGCGCGCCAATCGGGGTCTTGCGCCAGGTCTTGAAGGCTTCCTTGGCGCTGGCAACTGCCGCATTCATCTCGTCTGGCGTGGCAAACGGTACGCGGGCCAGGACTTCCTGAGTGGCAGGGTTGACGATGTCGCGCCACTGGCTGGTCTTGGACTCGACCAGTTTGCCGTCGATGAGCAGCTGGACGGTAGGCACTTGAGTAGTCGTATTCATTGTTGTTATGACTCCTGTAGAAAACAGCGCAGAGGTAATTGTTCTCAAAGCAGGTGCTACCTCAACAGCCAGCGGTGCAGTGAGAGGTCTTGAGTTGATCCTAGCAGCGCGTTTTTACCCGTATCAATTGGCATATCTGCACTGCTATTCTGCGTTTTTGCACAGTTAGGCGTAGTCGGCATGGATTGGGACAACCTGCGTTACTTCCTTGAACTCTCCAGAACGCGCAAGTTAACGGCGGCAGCGCGGCGTTTGGAGGTCGATCACACCACTGTTTCGCGGCGTATCCAGGCGCTGGAGAAAAGCCTCGGTGCCCAGCTTTTTACCCGCGAAACCAGTGGTTACAGCCTCACAGAAGCAGGGCGCAGCCTGTTGCCACAAGCGGAGGCGATGGAAAGCGCGTGCTCGGCGATTGAGCGCGAGCGCGAAGAGCAAACCGAAATGCTCTCCGGCCATGTGCGCATTGGCGTCACCGAGGGCTACGGTTCGGTCATGCTGGCGCCGCAGCTCGCCGAATTTACCCAGCGTTATCCGCACCTGGGGATTGATCTGCTTGCGGTGCCGAGAACCATGCACTTGTCGCGGCGCGAAGCCGATATCGTGATTACTCTGGATCGCCCGGAGCGCGGGCCGTTCATCATTACCCGGCTGACCGATTACGTGTTGCGTCTGTACGCCTCGCCGAGTTATTTGCAGGCGCATGCGCCGATTACCAGCCGCGAAACCCTGCGCAGCCATCGGTTTGTCAGCTATATCGACGACCTGCTCTACAGCAAAGAATTGTTCTATCTGGATGAAATCGGCAAGCCGTTGCAGGTGTCACTGCGCAGCACCAGTATTCTGGCGCAGCAACAGGCGGCTGCGGCGGGGGCGGGGATTGCGATTTTGCCGGCGTTTGCGGCGGAGGCCGATCCGCGATTGCAGCCGATTCTCAGCGATAGCATCGAATTCACGCGCACGTTCTGGATGCTCATGCCGATTGAGCTGAAGGATATTGCGCGGATGAAAGCCACCTGGACCTATCTGCGCGAGATGGCCGACTCCCAGCAGGATCTCCTGCTGGGGCGGGCATCCGAGCGCTTTTAGCGGGGTTCGCTGCGCTCAAGCCAGGCGCGGGCAATTTCCTCACGCGTGGCAAACCAGACGCCGCTGTTCTGCAGGGCGTACTCGATGAATTGCTTGATCGCGCGTACCCGACCAGGGCGCCCGACCATGCGCGGGTGCAAACCGATCGACATCATGCGCGGGCCATCGGCGGACTCTTCATAGAGCACGTCGAAGCTTTCCTTCATGTACTCAAGAAAATCCGAGGCTTGCGACAAACCCGGTGAGTTCCAGTAGCGGAAGTCGTTAACGTCGGCGGTGTAGGGCACCACCAGATGCTGCTTGCCTTCGACGTCGACAAAGTACGGTACGTCATCATTGTAGGCGTCTGAGTCGTAGAGGAAACCGCCTTCCTCGGCGACCAGTTTGCGCGTGTGAACGCTGGCGCCGTAACGGCAATACCAGCCCACCGGACGCTTGCCGCAAGTGCGCTCGAACGATTCAATCGCCAGGCGCATGTGCTCGCGCTCTTGTTCTTCGGTTAAGCGGAACACTTCTTCCCAGCGATAACCGTGGCTGCAAATCTCGTGGCCTCCGTCGACTGCGGCGCGGGCGACGTCTGGGTTTTGCTCGAACGCGACGGCGCAGGCGTGGAAGGTGGCGCGCACTGACTGCTCATCGAGAATGTCGAGAATCCGCCAGATGCCTACGCGCGAGCCGTATTCGTACATCGACTCCATAGCCAGATTGCGCGTGCCGTCGGGGATCGAATAGCTGCCCCATTCGGTCATCGATTCCTGATCCGGATCGCCCATCGCAAGTGAGCGCTCGGAGCCTTCTTCGTAATTAATGACCAGGCTGATGGCCAGTCGGGCGCCATTGGGCCAGGTGCCTTTTGGGCGTTGTCTGCCGTAACCAATCAAATCGCGTGCAGGTGAAACCATCGGGGCAGTCTCCGGAGCCAGTGGCTCAATCAATAGGGTTAAGTTGTTAGCAGTCGATGTCTTCGAGGCGTTCATGGCTGAGCGAGCCGTTGATTTGCCACTCTCGAAATGCCAGACCCATGGCTAAGGTTTGCGCCACGCAGAACGAGGCTGTCAGCGAGCGGAAGCCGAGCAGTTCAGCGTCACTTACGACAATCACGGTATCGGCCATCTGGCCAATGGGGCTCAGCACCGAGTCACTGATGACCACCAGCTTGACCCCGCGCTCGGTGGCCTGTCGGCACGCCTCAATGGTGTCCTGCGCGTAGGGCGGAAAGCTCACTGCAATCAGCAGGTCGTCGGTGGCAACCGCACTGATTTGTTCGGGCAATGTGCCGCCAGCGCCACTGATGTGCACGGAACGCCGGCCGACACGGCTGAGCGCGTAGCTGAGATAGGCCGCCACCGGAAACGCCCGGCGCAGGCCGATCACAAACGTAGTGCGAGCCGTTTGCAAGTGGGCAATCGCCGCTTCGATATTGGCCTGTTCGCCACCCTCGGCCAGGTGTTCGAGGGAGACGATATTGGCCTGGCTGAATTCACGCAGAATACCGCCGACATCGCTGGGGTCTTCGAGCAGTTTTTCGCCGCCGTAGTGACGAATCCGCTCACTGTAATGGGTGTCTGCGGCCTGTTGCAGCGGCGCACGAAACAGCCGCTGCAAATCCTTGTAGCCGGCAAAACCCAGCGCCTGAGCCAGGCGAATGTAAGCCGATGGCGCAATATTCGAGCGCTTGCCCAGCTCGGCCACTGTGGTCAATGCAACCTCATGCGGGTTGTCGATCAGGTAGCGCGCGGCATCGCGCAAGCGTTCTGTCAGTTGCTCTTGTTGAGCCGTGATGGCGTCACGCAACTGCGCCAGGTTTTCCGGTAAGGCCATAAGTCAGGCTCGTTCAGGTTGAGAGGTGCGCTTAGCGCAGCGAATCAATGGCTTGATCCAGCGCCATTATGAGTCGGTCAACCTCATCGAGGGTGTTGTAATGTGCCAGCGATACGCGCACCACGGCGCCGTATTGGCTCAAGCCCAGCGCTTCGATCAGGCGGCGGGCATAAAAGTCACCAAAACGGATGCCGATGTTGTGCGCATCGACCTGACGCACGATGGCTTCGGACTGCATGCCCTCAACCACGAAGCTGATGGTGGGCACACGGTCTTGCGTGTCGGGCTTGCCGATAATGCGCACGCCCGGGCATTCGCGCAGAAAGCCCAGCAGACGTTTGGCGAGCAAATCTTCCTGCACTTCAAAGGCATCAAAGGCGGCTTGCATACGCTCGCGCTCGCTGCCGGTTGCGCCGATCTTGTCGGCGACATCGAGCAGATAGTCGGTAATACCGATGCAGCCGAACGACAGCTCATAGTTGACGTTGCCAGGTTGCAGTTTGTACGGCACAACATCCTGACCAATGAAGAAGTGGTTCAGGCTCGGAAGTTCCAGCAGCAATTCACGACGGCCCCAGAGCACGGCGAAGTGCGGGCCGAAGGTTTTGTAGAAGCTGTAAACGTAGTAATCAGCGCCGCTGGCTTGCACATCAACCAGGCGGTGCGGCGCGTAGGCAACCGCATCGACGCAAAGTTTGGCGCCGGCGGCGTGAACCAGCTTGGCAACTTCGGCCACTGGGTTGACCGAGCCGAGAATATTCGAGGTGTGGGTCATGGCCACATAACGGGTGTTGCTGTTGAGCAGTGCTTTCAGGTCGGCCAGTTCCAGCTCGCAGGTGTCGAGGCTGACTTCCCACACGCGCAAGGTCGCGCCGGTCGCTTCACACAGTTTGATCCACGGGCCGATGTTGGCTTCGTGGTCGCAGTTGGTGACGACAATTTCATCGCCTGCGCCCAGCGACGGCGCCAGTGCGCGGCAGAGAATCTGCAGCAGGTGGGTGGTCGAGCCGCCCATGATGACTTCTTCAGGGTGAGCGGCGTTGATCAGTTGCATCACCGAATGCCGCGCCTGCATCACGCGCGCGCCGGCATCCACCGAAGGCTGATACGAGGCACCCAATTGCACGCTGCTGTTGAGCAGGTAGTCGCTTATACGCTCGGCAACTTGCTTGAGCACCATCGAGCCGCCGGCGTTATCCATGTAGGCGTAACCGCTGGCAAGGCCCGGAAATTGTGCGCGAACGTAGTCAATATCAAGAGCTTTCAAGGTGTTCTCCTGGCAGAAATCAATGATGCAAAATGGCTTGCAGGAACGCTTGGGTGCGAGGTTCCTGTGGCGCAGTAAAGAAAGGTTCCGGGGTGTTTTGTTCGACGATTTTCCCGCTTTCCATAAATATCACTCGGTCCGCAACGCGGCGGGCAAAGCCCATTTCGTGGGTAACCACGACCATGGTTACGCCAGAACGGGCAAGGTTCTGCATGACATCCAACACCTCGCCGACCATTTCCGGGTCGAGCGCAGAGGTTGGCTCGTCGAACAGAATGGCGCGGGGTTCCATCGCCATGGTGCGGGCGATAGCTACGCGTTGTTGTTGGCCGCCAGAGAGCTGGCTGGGGTATTTATGCGCGTGATCACCCATCCCGACCTTAATCAGCAGTTCTTTGGCGCGGGCCTGTGCGTCGCGCTTGCTGAGCTTGCGCACCCGAATCGGGGCGAGGGCGACGTTATCGAGTACGCTCAAGTGCGGATACAGGTTGAAACCCTGAAATACCATGCCGACTTCGCTGCGAATATCGGCCAGATTCGGGCCGTGTTCGACGCGTTCGCCCGCAACCAGAATGTCGCCGCCTTGATAGTCTTCAAGCAGATTGATGCAACGGATCAAGGTTGATTTACCTGAGCCGGATGGCCCGAGAATCACCACCACTTCGCCTTGCTCGACTTGCAGGTTGATATCGCTCAAGGCCTGGAAGTTGCCGTAGAACTTGTCGAGTTTGTTAATTTCGATCAGCGTGCTCATGCGGTCTTGCCTCCGGCTGCATTGCGTCGTTCAACCCAGCTGACCAACTGCACCAGTGGTAACAGCAACAGCAGGTACAAAATGGCCGCGCCTACCAGCGGCGTCGGGTTGGCGGCAAGCGCCTGGGCTTGCGTGGCTTGCTTGAGCAAATCAGGCATGGCCACAACCGAGGCCAGTGCGGTGTCTTTCATCACGTTGATGCAGTTGCTGGTCATCGGCGGCATGACGATGCGGATGGCCTGCGGCAGGATGACATCGCGCATGGTGTTGAAAAAGCTCATGCCTTGCGAGGCCGAGGCTTCAAACTGACCACGCGGAATGGCTTCAATGCCAGAGCGGAAAATTTCGGCGCTGTAGGCGCAGGAAACCAGTGACAGCGCAGCGGTGGCAGCGGCGAATGAAGACAACCGAATGCCAACGAAGGGCAGCGCGTAGTAAATCAGAACCAGCAACACCAGCAGCGGAATCGAACGCATGATGTCGATGTAGATCCGTGCCAGCGCCCGAATCGGGGCATACGAATACAGCCGCAGCAGGGCTAGCACCAAGCCGCCGGCCAGGCCGAGGATGATGCTGGTCACGCCGAGCAGAATGGTCACGCCCAAGCCGCGCATCATCAGTGGAAGCGACTCGACGAGCACGTTCCAGTTAAAAAATGTTTGTAACAGATCCATTAGCAACCTCGATCAAGGCGAGCGGCGAACTTGCGTCCGCCGCTTTCAAACCGGTACGTGCGTGGCTTACTTGAGCACCGCAGTAACCTTCACAGTGCTTGAGTCTTTGTCCGCTTCGGCGCCAAACCACTGTTGGTGGAATTTGCCCATGGTGCCGTCTTCTTTCATCTTGGAGATGATGTCGTTGACCTCGTCCGCCATTGCCCAGCCCTTGGCGTGCATCAGCGAGTAACGCTCGCCGGTAGGGATGCGCGCGACGACGCTGTATTGCGGCTTGTCTTTGATGTAGTACTGCAGCGCCGGAATGTCGCTGATGTAACCGTCGATGCGACCCGATGCCAGGTCGAGCATGGCCGGCGACAACCCTTCATAGCGCGAGACGTCGGCAAACTTGTATTCGCCTTTGTGCGTGCCTACCCACATATCGCCGGTTGAGCCGGTGTCTACGCCGACTACCTTGCCGTTCATGTCATCGAGGCTTTTCACCTTGGAGGTAGAAAGGGCGGTCAGCGACTGGTCGCTGTCGTAGTACGGTTGTGCGAAGGCGACCGACTCAAGACGCTTGGGCGTGATGGTGATCGACGAAATGGCGATATCTACGCGGTTGGATTGCACGGCGCTGAACAGGCCGTTGAATGGGATATTGATGAACTCGACAGTCTTGCCCGCGCGCTTGGCAACCTCTTTGACCACATCGACTTCAAAGCCGACGATGTCGCCTTTCTTGTCCTGAAATTCCCACGGTACGTTGCCGACGTTTGCACCTACAGTCCAGTCTGCAGCCCAGGTAGGCAGCGCAACTGCGGCTGTCATGAACATTCCCAACATTACTTTTGCTTTCATGTTTGCTCCCCGTTCACTGTTTTTTTTAGGTGGTCACCGCAACGTTTGCGGGCGACTTGGGAACTGAGACTAGGGCAATGAATTAAATAATTCAAATAATAATTTTATTGAATATTTCGCTCCATTAGAAGGCTTTGAACGTCCAAAATGGTGCATTCCTTCAAGCCCCGCAACCGCGTGTTTACACGCAGTCAAACGCATTGCTGCGCGTTGACGTGCGCCATCAAAGTGCGTGGGTAAATTGGGAAAACGCTGCCAGCGAAGGGCAGATATGCAAAGCCCGCGACTGTTGCAGCAGTCGCGGGCTTTGGGTAAAGCGTGTGCCGCCTTTAGATATCCAGACAGATCTTGCCGAAATGCTGATTGGATTCCTGATAGCGGAACGCCTCGACAATTTCACTCAGTGGAAAGTGACGGTCGATAATCGGGTGCATACCGTTGGCATTGATCGCCCGCACCATGGCTTGCTGCTGGGCACGGCTGCCGACCAGAACACCTTGCAGGCGCAGTTGCTTGATCAGCGCAGGGACGAATGCCAGATCACCGGTGACTCCGCCGAGAATGCCAATGACCGAGATTTGCCCTCCAACGCGGGCAGCTGCCATGGATTGCTCCAAAGTTGCCGGGCCGCCGACATCAATGACGTGATCAACTCCATAGCCGCCCGTAAGCGCAAGCGCGGTTTCGCCCCACTTCGGGTCTTTGCGGTAGTTGATGACATGGTCGGCGCCAAGGTCGCTGAGGCGCTTGAGCTTTTCATCGCTGCTGGAGGTGGCGATAACCGTTGCGCCGGCCATCTTGGCGAACTGCAGGGCGAAAATCGAAACGCCACCAGTGCCCTGAATCAGCACGGTATCGCCCGGCTGCAAAGCGCCGTCGTCCATGAGCGAACGCCATGCAGTGAGGCCGGCGGTGGTCAGTGTGGCCGCTTCTGCGTGGCTCCAGCCGTTTGGCGCAAGGGTGAACGAATTGACGCTGGCAGTTACCTGCTCGCGGGCATAGCCGTCGATGCCATCGCCCGGCACCGTTGTGAATCCAAGCACATGCGGCCTGCCGTCAACCCACTGGGGGAAGAAGGTACTGACCACGTTGTCGCCTACTTTAAACTCATCAACGCCCGCGCCAACCGCAGTGACAACACCCGCGCCATCGGCCATGGGAATGCGATCTTCGGTCGGGCCCCAAACGCCGCTGACAACGGCGAAGTCGTGGTAATTGAGCGAGTTGGCGTGCAGGCGCACGCTGATTTCACCGGCTTGCGGGGCGCGTACTTCACTGTCGCGCTCAACAACTTTGTCGTAGCCGCCACCGGCTTCGACGTAAATGGTTTTATTGCTCATGATAATCCTTGATCAGGCAGGGCTGGCTGCGCAGGGCAGTCCAGCCGTGAGTGGGTGTGTCGCGTGCCAATGCGGGATTTATTCCTCGCCGACCTGTACCACCAATTTGCCGAAGTTCTTGCCTTCGAGCAGACCGATAAAGGCTTGCGGGGCGTTCTCCAGTTCGCTGACACGGTCTTCCAGGAACTTGACCTTGCCTTCGCTGAGCCAGGTGCTCATGTCTTTGGCGAACTCGTCGTAACGGTGAGCGTAGTCATCAAAAATAATGAAGCCCTGAACCTTCAGGCGCTTGGTCAAAATAGCCCGGGTCAGCTGGGGCAGACGGTCAGGGCCGTTGGCCTGGGCGGTCAGGTTGTAGTGGGAAATCAGGCCGCACACCGGCATCCGCGCGCTGGTGTTGAGCAACGGCAACACCGCTTCAAACACCTTGCCGCCGACGTTTTCAAAGTAGACGTCGATGCCTTTCGGGCAGGCTGCTTTCAGCTGTTCGGCGAAGTCATCGCTGTGATGGTCGATGCAGGCATCGAAGCCAAGTACTTCAACGGCATGCCGACATTTCTTGGCGCCACCGGCAACACCCACCACGTGGCAACCTTTGATCTTGCCGATCTGGCCGACTGTTGCGCCCACCGGGCCAGTGGCTGCGGCGACGACCAACGTCTCGCCAGCTTTTGGCTGGCCGATATCGAGCAGGCCCATGTAGGCAGTAAAGCCGGGCATGCCGAGTACACCCAAGGCGTAGGAAGGATTGCTTGGATTGCTGCCCAGCTTGTTCAGGCCGGTGCCGTCGGAGATTGCGTAATCCTGCCAGCCGTTGGCCGAAAGCACCCAGTCACCTTCCTTGAAATCTGGATGACGCGAGGTTGCAACCCGGGAAACGGTGCCGCCACACATCGTCGCGTCTACTTCAACCGGTGCGGCGTAAGAGGGCGCATCACTCATGCGACCGCGCATGTACGGGTCGAGCGACATGTACACCGTGCGCAGTAAAACTTCGCCGTCTTTCGGCTCAGGGATTGGGTTCTGCTCAAGGCGGAAGTCGCTGGGTTTCGGCGCACCGTGTGGACGTGAAGCGAGAACGATTTGACGGTTAACGGTCTGGTTCTGGTTCATGCGGGCAGTCCTCTAATGAGTGATAAAAACTGACATTCAAGGTGTATTGAACCCAATAAAGCCTCGATGTTCAGTTTGACAATTAAACCGGGCCAGCCGGTTATGCAGTGATATAACTGAATGAAATAGACTGGTCGTCTAGCTCATGGGTGTAGCAAAACGGGTGCAGCAAAAGCTGCGGTCAGGTCATTAACATTTGGCGTGTGGTGAGCATGGCATGCTCAAGAAATACCGGTGTGCGCTGAATCTTGGTCAGCAAGCTTGCGCCCAGCCAAAGCGAATACAAAGCAGCAGCTGTTTGCTGCGGATCGGCCTGATTCATCGAACCATCCGCGTTGCCCGTCTCGATGCATTCGGTGATGCAAGCCACCACGCGGGCGGTGCCATCGCGTAGTGCCAGACGCATCGGCTCGGACAAATCAGCCACCTCGGCGCTTAGCTTCACCACCAGGCAACGCTGCTCGCCGGTGCCAGCGCTGTAACTGTCGAACCACCTCTGCCAGTAGCCCATCAGGCGTTCAGGCACAGGCTGTTCGGTAAGAGCAAAGCGGCCGCTCAACTCCTCGAGGTAGCGCTTGAAGTAGTCCTCCAGCAGCGCCTGACCGAATTGCTCTTTGGATTTGAAATAGTGATAGAACGAACCCTTGGGCACACCCGCTTCCTGCAGCAGCTCATTGAGCCCCACGCCGGAAAAACCTTTAGCCGCCATGACCCGGTGACCGGTGTCGAGAATGTGCTGGCGAGTGTCGTCTGTGGCTGTCTTCATGTGGTGCATCCTAAACCCGATTAGACCAGTCGTCTAGCTCCAATCTGCTCAACACGTTTCTGCGGTCATGCGCCGTAGCTATTCAAAACCTGCGAATCAGCCCGCCGAGTGTAGCCATGGCCGCCTCACATTGCGGGCTCCACGGGTGGCCGTAGTTGAGGCGGATGAAGTTGCCAAAGCCGCGGCTGGCAGAAAATATCGGCCCCGGCGCGAGGCTAATGCCTTCGTTCAGCGCTTGCTGGAACAGTTGCAGGGAGTCGACTTGCTTGGGCAGTTCGAACCATAAAAAGTAACCGCCGGTAGGTCGTGTTACCCGGCAGCCCGGGGGGAAGTGCCGCGCAGCCGAGGCGAGCATCGAGGCTTGCTGGGTTTCCAGGGCGTGGCGAAGTTTGCGCAGATGACGATCAAAACCGCCGTGTTGCAGGTAGTCGGCAATTGCCGCCTGTGCAGGCACCGAAGGAGAGATAGTGGTCATCAGCTTGAGTCGGCGAATCTGCTCAGCAAAACGCCCACCCGCTACCCAGCCGACCCGATAACCGGGAGCCAGGCATTTTGAGTACGAGCCGCAATGCATGACCAGCCCGTCGCGGTCATAGCTTTTGAGGGGCTTGGGCGGATTGGCGCCAAAGTACAGTTCGGCGTAAACATCGTCTTCAATCAGCGGCACTTGATGGCGCTGAATCAAGGTGTAGACGGCGGCCTTTTTGGCCTCGTTCATGCTCGCGCCCAGCGGGTTTTGCAGGCTGCTCATGAACCAGCAGGCTTTGATCGGCAATTCATCCAGGCGCTGGCTGAGGATGTCGATGTCGATGCCTTCACGCGGATGCACGGGAATTTCAACCGCCTTGAGTTTGAGCCGTTCGAGCACTTGCAGGGTGGCGTAAAACGCCGGGCTTTCGATGGCCACCAGATCGCCTGGCTGGGTGACGCATTGCAGGCACAGGTTCAGCGCTTCGAGTGCGCCGGTGGTAATCACCAACTGTTCGCGTTGCAGTGCGACGCCGCTGCCGCCGTATCGCAGGGCGATCTGCCGGAGCAGGTTGGGGTTGCCTTCGGTCATGTCGGCGATGACTTCATTTGGCGCCATGTCGCGCAGGCTTTGCGCCATTGAGCGGGCGAGTCGCGGCAGCGGGAATAGACTCGGGCAGGGAAACGCCGAGCCAAAAGGCACGGTGTCAGGATTTTTTAGAGAGCCCAGCACCGAGAAAACCAACTCGCTGACATCGACCTCGGTGCTGGTGGCAGCGGTCGCGCTGATGTCTGGTTCTGCGAGGGGTTGTTGGGCGAGTTCGCGGACAAAATAGCCGGAGCGGGCACGGGCGATAATCAGGCCCCGGCTTTCCAGCAAGTAATACGCTTGAAAAACCGTGGAGGCGCTGATGCCGTAAGTGCGACTGGCGTGACGCACCGAGGGCACTTTTTCACCTGCGGCGAGTACGCCGGTTCTGATCAGCTCGGCAATTTCGTCGGCAAATTTCTCGTAGCGTTTCATGCGGTCCTGTAAGTTCGGCGCAGTCGGTAACGACACTTTACTGACCGCGCCTGAACATGCGAACACTTACCGGTTCAGAGGCGCAACAAATGCGCTCTTGGCACGCACGTGGCTGGCAATATCGTCGCTGTCGCTGACCGCAAAGTAGATCGGCACTGAGCTGCGTTCAGGCCTGTCGGCCAGCATAACCACGCTAACGGGGACATCGAGAATTTCACCCGGCTCAAGGCTTACTTGTTGTTGGCCGTTGAGCGCGAAGTCCGGCGAGTCGACCAAGGCAATTGCATAGTCGCGGGCTTGCTGGGTTTTGTTGATGACCTTGAGTACATAAATGTTCTCGATCTGGCCCTGACTGTTCTCGCGGAACAAACCGCGATCCTTGTGCACGTCCAGCGCAATCAGATCACGCTGCTCAAGGCCCCAGGCAAATGCGCCGAACATGACCAGCAAGGTGGCGGCATAGGCCACGAGGCGAGGGCGCAAGAAGCGAGTCTGGCCACCGGCCAATGCACGCTCGGAGGTGTAGCGGATCAGGCCGCGGGCATAGCCCATTTTATCCATCACGCTGTCGCAGGCATCAATGCACGCGCCGCAACTGATGCAGTCGAGTTGCAGGCCATCGCGGATGTCGATGCCGGTCGGGCACACCTGCACGCACACGGTGCAGTCAATGCAGTCGCCGAGCCCTGCGGCTTTTGGATTGATTTCTTTTTTGCGCGCGCCACGGTTTTCGCCGCGCCTGGCATCGTAGGTCACGAGCAAGGTGTCGCTGTCGAACATCACGCTCTGAAACCGCGAATAGGGGCACATGTCGCGGCAGACCTTTTCCCGCAGCCAGCCGGCATTCAAGTAGGTGGCGGCGGTGAACAGAAACAGCCAGACGCTTTCGCTGGTGCTCAGGTTGAAGCTGATAAGGTCGTGACTGAGCGCGCGTATCGGGGTGAAATAGCCGACGAATGCCAGCGCGGTCAGCAGGCTGACGCCAAGCCATAAGCCATGTTTGCTGGTGCGGCGCAGCAGTTTATTAATTGACCAGGGCGCGTTATCGAGTTTGATCCGCTGATGGCGCTCGCCTTCGGTGAAGTGCTCGATGCGCATGAACACCCAGGTCCAGACGCTTTGCGGGCAGGTGTAGCCGCACCACACGCGCCCGGCGAATACGGTGATGAAGAACAGGCCGAACGCCGCGATGATCAGGATGGCCGAGAGCAGCACGAAGTCTTGCGGCCAGAAGGTGGCACCGAAAATATGGAATTGGCTTTTGCTCAGGTCCCAAAGCACGGCTTGGCGACCGTTCCAGTTGAGCCAGGCCGTGCCGAAGTACAGCACGAACAAGGCCCCGGCCCCGTAAAGGCGCAGCGAGCGATAGAGCCCGGTGAAACTGCGGGTGTGAATTGCGCCTCCCGCCATGGCCGGCGTCTGGCGCAATGGGCTGGAGGAAGTTGCGGGTTCGATAAGTGTTGCGGGGATGCGCTCGCTCACGTCATGAGCCTCGTCTGGTTTTATCAGGCGAGCGCATGATCAGGTTGCGAGGTGTTTTATAACAGGCTCAGTTTTTTGTAAAAAAAGCATATCAGCCGGACGCGTTGTCGCACCCCGGCTGTGTTTGGCGCGCAATCAAGCGGCACATGACTGTCACTGGTGGTTATAGAAGATGCAGTTTCAGGTGGGCGCCCTGCGCTACGCGTCACGCAGCAAGTCGTGGGAATCCAGCAAGCGGTAGGCAATTTCCGGGCGCTGTTCCAGTGCGCGGCGAATAGCGGCGGGGATGGCCTGGCGGGTTTTACGGCACAGGCCGATTTGCTCGGCGATGTCGATGACGATACCGCGCATGCTGCGCACCTCGTTAAAACCCGGCGCGATGGACACCCGGATGCCAAGTTGCTGGTACATGCGTCGTTGCATGTGTTCCAGGTCTTCCAGGCTACTGACTGACTCGAGTCGTTCAAGCAGGCGTTTCTCTTCGCTGCGGGTGAGCAGCAATATCCGTGTATCGCCGCCCGGGATTTCCACAAGCTGCTCGCGCTCGCAATTGCAAGCGCCGGGCGGGCAGGGTTGGCGGGTGGTGTTGGACGAATTCATGGCTTGATCATAGCGGTTTGTCAGGCCGTTTTAGAAGTCATCAAGCTACAGGTGCTTGCCGAGTGTTACGGGTTGCGTGGCTGACAGGTAATCAGCCACGTTCAGGATTTACTCGGGTTGGCTGAGCTCTTCATGGAAGTCGCTCGCCCCGTGACGCCAGTAAGCGGCCACGCGCATGGCTTGCTTGGAGTGACCTTTGTCGTCGGCCAGAATCTTGCGCACCTTGGCCATGCTCGAGGCTTCACCCGCGCCCCAGGCGAAACCATCGCCTTCGGGTAATTGCAAAGCGACCACCGCATCGATCAGCTCATCGGCGTTTTGCACCCACTGCACCTGCACATTGGCCTGTGCGGCAAATTTGCGTTGATCCGCTGCATCGGCAACCTGGGCGATAACGATGGCGTGGCTGTTTGCCGGCAGCTCTTCGAGGCGACGGCTGACGGCAGGTAGGCCGGTTTCATCGCTGATGAACAAATGCCAGGCGTAATCCATCGGCACAATCATCGAGCCGCGCGGGCCACCGATAATGGCGTTTTCGCCGACTTTGGCATTGCGCGCCCACTCCGACACCTGGCCATCGCCATGCAGGGCAAATTCGACGGTGAGTTCATTGGATACGGGGTCGAAGTGGCGCGGTGTATAGTCGCGGCGCACGGTTTCGCCATCGGCGTCGGCGAACATGAATTTGATGTGATCATCAAAGCCCAGCGAGGTGAAATCCTGCAGAGCCTCGCCGGCAAATGTCAGGCTGACAAAGCCTGAACCAATCGGATTGATACGCGTGACCTGGACATCGCGACGGCGTAATTCGTGACGTACGCGTTGCACGCGGCGCTCTTGGGTAGTTGCCATGGTTGTACCTCGGTGGGTTAAGTTGATAATATCAACAATCATAATTTCACATGGTTGATAAAGTCAACAGTATGAGCAGCGATATTGCCAATCAGGTTTTTGAGTCCATCCACTCGCTGATGCATTTGTATCGGGCGCAGCAATACCGCTCCTTGCGCGACGGGCCCTTTGAGCTGACGCACATGGAGTTCAAGGTGTTGGCTTTCTTTGCCCGTCATCCGGGCTCGACCCAGAGTGATCTGGTGGCCCACAGCGGGCGCGATAAAGCCCAGCTGGCGCGGCTGATGCAGGGCTTGAAGAGCAAGGGCTTTGTGCAGGGCTGCGCTGATCAGACCGACCGACGCAGTATTCGCATGGAGTTGACCGCGACCGGCCATGAGGTGTTCAACACCGTCGAGGAGCAAGGTCGCCACGTGTCGAACAGCGCGGTCAAAGGTCTGACCGACGCCGAGTGCCAGCAACTTAATGAATTGCTGGCGCGGGTGCGGGCCAATATCGAAAACGCCAACTGAGTTCGCGGGCGCTGCGCGGGAACCACGCATCGACCGCGCCGCCCGTTGCCAGCATGGGCGGGTTATTTGGCTTTGAGAAACTCCAGCACCGAGTCCGCAATGATTTGCGGTTGCTCCGCTATCAGCGCATGCCCGGCGTTATTGACCCGCTGCAGGGTTATCCGGTCGCCGAACTCTTGCTTGAGCAGTTCACCGTTTTCCGGCGTGGCGATCTTGTCCTGCTCGCCCTGAATCACCAGAACCTTGGCTTTGCCTGCGCCCCACCAGTCCTCTATAGGCTGCGCCTTGGCGGCAGTGATTTGCATTTTGGCGACTTTGGCGTGCCAGCCATCGCGCCAGACCTCGGGGTCATTGCCGGGTGCAAAGAAGGCGTAATTAACTGCGTCCATGTGTTGCTCGGGTGACAACTTGAGGTTGAAAGACGCCATCAGCGCGGCTTCAGCACCTGGCTGCATTGGCGCTTTGCCGCCGGCTGCGAGCATGACCACTCGTTTGATCTTCTCTGGATGGCGGGTTGCCAGCAAACTGCTGACACGCTGGCCGAACGCGTGGCCAATCACGATCAGCTCCTTGGCATCGGCAGGCACGGTGGCCAGTGCATCACCCGCCAGATCATCCAGCGTCAACGCTTGCATGGGGCCGGAACTGCCACCAATACCGCGTGGCTCCGGGCGGATAGTGCTGTAGCCGGCATCAACCAGCACCTGGGCCAGGTGATCATAATCACTGGCCGGACGGCCTAGCGATGCAATCATCAACACCGGCGGGCCCGCACCATCGACCTTGTACTCGATGGTGGCCTCGCCGTGTTTGACCGTTTGGCTGGCAGCCACTGCACTGGCAGCCACTGCGCTCGTAGCGCTAACAACATAGCTGGCGGCCAGCAGCGCCAGACTGATAAGTGATTTACAACTGCGCATGGGGAGTTTCCCTGAATGCTTGTTCGGGTGATTCGGCCACGTGGGTGGCCAAGAGAGCTTGCGCGTGGGCAATCAGGCAGGATTATCGAGTTAAGACAGCACTGCAAACCGGCGACCTTCACCGGTTGAGCAACACCCTAACAGGCTTGTTCATCGACTGCCGTGCTAAACCCCGTCGAGTGGCCAGCGGGCGATTTCACGGTAGCGGCCTTGATGGGATTCAAACAACGCAAAGTAATCACATTTTAACCAAAATTCAGGTTCGCTTGGAGATTCGGGAAGCGTTGAGTTAAAACGCCGCGACAGGGTGACATGCGGGCGAAACTCCTTGGCTTCGGCACCGAGCCCGAGCGGCAGGAGTGCTTGTTGCAAGGCGTAGGCTAATTGGCCGAGGGCTTTCGGCGGCTGGCTTGGCGTAAGCATTAACAGGGCGTTGCGCTGCCAGACCTCAAAGCGGTCGAGCGTGATGCGCAGCGGCGCTTGCGGACGACGCACGGTTGCTGCCGCCTGACAAACCTGTTCAATCTGGTCGAGTTCGACCGCGCCCAGAAACAATAAGGTCAGGTGGAAGTTCTCACTGGGCACCGGGCTGCCATTGCGCAGCCCCAACTCGCGTCGCCATTGGGCGATGGCCTTGCGTTGCGGTTGGGCGCAGGGCAGGGCGAAGAACAGGCGTTTTTGCGGCAGTTGAGGCTCGGGTGTAGATGGGCTCATGCGCGGGGCGTCCTCTCAGTTAGCAGGGCAAGTAGCAGGATCAAGTTGTAATTGGGCGGCGGTGATGCCAATCGCGCGCTTACCGAAACTTGAAATATTGGTCAGCGTGGCGTTGTGGTGAGCGATTATCTGCGCGGCGCTTAATACACCGTTATCGACTGTCGAGTGGGCATCGGTGATGAGCACTACATCGTAGCCGAGGGCCAGAGCGCGGCGGGTTGTGGTGTCGACACAAAAGTCGCTTTGCAATCCGCAAATCACCAGGCGATCGATGCCATGTGCGTCGAGCAGTGCGCTCAGTTCGGTGTTGAGAAACGAGTCCGGTGTGGTTTTGCGCACGCGAAAATCATTCGGGCCAGTTGCAAGTGTCGCCGCCAGTTGCCAGCCAGCACTACCAAATTGCAGCAAGCCACTGGGCTCCTCATGTTGGATGAAAACAACCGGCTGATTGGCGGCGTGCATCTGTGCGCTGATCTGGTTGATTGCCGCGATCACACGGTCAGCCTCAAAGGCTGCATATTCCCCCGTGCACAGTGCCTGTTGCACATCGATGATCAGTAACGCGGTGCCCATGGCGTCTCTCCATTAATGCCAGAGTGCGAGGTTATCAGGCTTGGGTCTGAGCTGGCAGAGGCGTTTTGTCGGTGATTTGGACAAATCTGATACGGCCTATGTTAGCGATAACATTTCGATGTTAGAGTACTGCCATCGCTTAATTATGTGCCTGGAGTGCTGTCATGCTGACGTGTGGAGAGTTGTTGGTCGAGATGTTGGAAGGTTTCGGTGTGGACACCGTGTTCGGGATTCCCGGCGTACATACCGTGGAGCTTTATCGCGGCTTGCCGGCCACCCAAATCACGCACATCACACCACGTCATGAGCAGGGCGCAGGCTTTATGGCCGATGGTTATGCGCGCGTCAGCGGTAAACCGGGCGTGTGCTTCATTATTACCGGGCCGGGCATGACCAACATCACCACCGCAATGGGCCAGGCGTATGCCGACTCGATTCCAATGCTGGTGATCTCCAGCGTCAACAACACCGAGCAATTGGCGATGGGCGGCGGGCGTCTGCATGAGTTGCCTTCGCAGAGTAATCTGGTGGCGGGAGTTGCAGCGTTCAGCCATACGCTGATGCGCGCAGATGAATTACCTGCGGTGCTGTCACGCGCCTTTGCGGTGTTCAACAGCGCCCGTCCGCGACCGGTGCATATCGAAATTCCGATCAATGTGATCACCGCGCCTGCCGATCACGTCAAGCGCAAGCTGGGCGCTGTGCCGAGCCGTCCGGCGCCATGCCCGGATGCAATCTTGCGCGCGGTAGACATGCTCAAGTCGGCCAAGCGCCCGCTGGTTCTGCTCGGCGGCGGCACAACCCATGCGTGCGCTGAGGCAGTGCGTCTGGTCGAGGCGCTGGATGCGCCCACCGCTTATACGATTAATGCCAAGGGCGTTTTGCCCAAGGGCCATCCGCTGGCGCTGGGCTCCAATCAGTCGCTGGTGCCGGTGCGCGAGCTGGTGCTGCAAGCCGATGTGGTGTTGGCGATTGGTACTGAACTGGGCGAGACTGACTACGACGCCGTGTTCGACGGTAACTTCCAGATTGAAAGCCAGTTGATCCGGGTTGATATCGACGCTGAACAGCTCAATCGCAATTACCCGGCCGACATCGCCATTCTCAGTGACTCGCGCCTGGCAATTAAGGCGCTGTTGGCAGGCTTGGGTGAAGTGCCGGCATTCAATCCGCAAGGCCCTGGCAGCAAACTTGCGGCGCAGGTGCGTGAGCAATTGGATACGCAAGTTCCTGAAACTTGGCGTGCGCAAAAGCGCGTGTTGGATGTGCTGCAGGAAACCTTGCCTGAGACGATTTTTGCGGGTGATTCAACGCAGATTGTCTACTCCGGCAATCACTTGTTTGAAGCCAATCAGCCGCGCACCTGGTTCAATTCATCCACCGGTTACGGCACCTTGGGTTACGGTTTGCCAGCAGCCATTGGCGCCAAATTGGCCGCTCCCGAGCGTCCGGTGGTGGCGCTGATCGGCGATGGCGGTATCCAGTTCACGTTGCCGGAACTGGCTTCGGCGGTGGAAGCCAATGCACCGGTGATCGTCTTGCTGTGGAACAACAGCGGTTACGGCGAAATCAAACGCTACATGCAAAACCGCGACATCCCGACCATTGGTGTCGATATCTATACCCCGGACTTCCTCACGCTGGCCAAGGGTTTCGGCTGCAATGCCGAGCGCGCTGAAAGTTTCGAGCAGTTGCGTGAGTTGTTGTTGAGCGCGGCTAAGGCTGACCGGCCAACGATTATCGAGATTCAGGAGCACGCCGAGTTCCTGTCCGCCGTGTAAGCAACTGCGCCGCAGTCACCGGTTGGCTGCGGCTTTTTGCCGTCAGCCACATGCAATTCACAGCCCTTATTGGCCTGCGCTCTGTTGATAGGGATAATCGTTGAGTGACCAATAGGGGACTGTTTGCGTGATCAAAAATAAACCCACCGTGCAGGATGTGGCGCGCTTGGCGGGCGTGTCCGGTATGACTGTGTCGCGCGCGCTGAGCAAGCCTGAGCTGGTTTCGGAAGAGACCCGCAACCGGATTGAACAGGCCGTGCGCGAGTTGGGGTACGTGCCCAATCTGGCTGCCAGTGCCTTGGTTACCCGGCGCAGCGGAGTCGTGGGCGCATTGATCACCACGATCACCAACCCGATTCTGGCGACCACCATCGAAATTCTTCAACAAGGCCTGAGCAAGGCGGGTTTGCACATGCTGATCGGCGAGACGCGTTTCTCGCCCGAAGAAGAAACCAAGATGCTCCGTGCGTTTCTCGGACGTCAGCTCGACGGGCTGATCCTCGCCTATGGCTATCACACCCCCGAAACCCTCGCGTTATTACAGGCGGCGCGCATTCCGGTGGTCGAGTTATGGGACTTACCAGAGGGCGATGAGCCGCGTACGCCGGTGGGGCAGGTGGTCGGCTTTTCGAACTGGGCGGCAGGCGCAGCAGCGGGTCAGCATCTGGTCGACTGTGGCTATCAGCGGCCGGCATTCTTCGGCTACGAAGATGCGCGTGAAAATCTGCGCTGGCAGGGGTTTCGCCAGGCTGTAGTTGAAGGGCTTGGCATCGAACCGCTGCGCTACAACACTTCGGCGATTCCGCATATTGATGACGGAGTTGCGGTGATTGAACGCTACGTGCGCGGCGAACTTGAGTTCGACGGCGCCTTCTTCACCAACGATATGCCGGCCATCGGCGCGTTGTTTACCTGTCAGCGTAATGGCATTGATGTGCCAGGCGAGTTGGGCATCTGTGGCTTCGGGGACTTGCCAATCGCCCGCGTGGCTTCACCGGCGTTAACCAGCGTGCGGGTGCCCGCAGAATTGGTTGCCAACACCACCGTGGAATTACTCACCCAGCAAATCAAGGGTGAAGGCGTTGGCGCGATGCTCAATGATGTCGGCTCTGAGTTGATTGCCCGCGAGTCTACCGCGCGGCGCAGCAGCTAGTTTTTGTCCGCAGGTGTATTAATGCGGCGATAGTAGGCTCAGGTTGCATTGGCGCAGCCTGTTTAGCCGCTGGGTTGGTTACGCTTCACGCCATTGCAGCAGCCATTGGGCGAAGTGATCGACCTTGGGCTCGCGGTTGTGTTTGGGGACTACGACGTAGTACTGGCCGCAGTTCAAAGGCTGCTCGCAGGCGATAACCAGCCGGCCAGCGTCTACCTCTTCGGTGATAAAAAAGCGCGGCAGCACGGTGGCGCCCAAACCATGTAGCGCGGCATCGCGGACAAACTGGAAGTGTTCCAGGCGTTGGCCCGGCAGCATTTCGATTTCCTTTTGCGAAAGCCCTGCTGCATCCAGCCATAGCTGGGTCGACGAGCGAAATTGCGCCGAGTGCGCAGCATGGTGCAAGAGCGGGTAGCGCAAGATGTCCCGGCGTTGGTGGATTTCTCCATAGCGCTCAAGCAGCTCCGGCGTGCACACCGCGAGCATGTCGGCATTCATCAAATGATATGCATCGAAACCGGGCCAGTTGCCGTCGCCGTAGAGAATACCGACGTCGTATCCCTCGTGGCCGTCATACAGACGACGCAGGTCATTCATGATTTCCAGGTCTATTTCGGGGTGCTGGCGAGCGTAATCACGAAGCTTGGGCAGCAGCCAGCGCGTGGTGAAAGAAGGCTCGGCGCCCACGCGCAAGTGCCCGGTATGGCTGCTGCGAACCTGATGGGTAGCCGCTTCGATCTGATCCAGCAGCAGGCTGATCTCTTGCGCGTACTGGCGACCCGTATCAGTCAGCAACAGGCGTTGCTTGACGCGTTCGACCAGCGAGCAGCCGAGCATGTCTTCAAGGTTCTTGATTTGCCGGCTCACGGCACTTTGCGTCAGGTTCAGTTCCGCCGCCGCCTTGGTCACGCTCATGTGGCGCGCGAAAGCGGTGAAGCAGCTGAGCGAGATCATGCTGGGAAGTTGTCGGCGCACAATAGTTCATGACGTTTTGGAATGAGTGTATCAAGGATAAATCGATATTTCTGACACAACAAGCGCCTTAACCTGACGCCCAGGGATGGCAGCTATGCGGCTGCACTGACTGAGCCTGCGTGCGGCATTGCATCAGTCAGTTTTCAGAGTGACATAACAAAAGGCGCAAATACCCGATGAGTGATTCAGTACACGAGCAATCGTTACGCACCGATCTGGCAGCAGCTTATCGCCTGCTCGACCTTAATGGCTGGAGCGATCAGGTGTTTACCCATATTTCAGCTCGCCTGCCGAGCGTCGAGCCGTCATTTCTGATCAATCAGTACGGTCTTGCACCTGACGAAGTCTGCGCATCGAATCTACTCGCTATCGACGTTAACGGCAAAAAGCTTGATCCGAGCCTGAGTGATGTCAATCCCGCCGGCTTCACCATTCACAGCGCCATTCATATGAACCGCCACGATGCGGTGTGTGTCATGCACACGCACACGTTGGCGGGTATGGCTGTGGCCGCGATGGAGGAGGGTCTGTTGCCGCTGAATCAGACCAATATGGCCTTCTACAACCGCGTGGCTTACTACGACTACGAAGGCATTCCGCTAGACCTCGAAGTGCGCGAGCGGATTGTTGCGGCGCTGGGTAACCGCAACTGCGCGATCTTGCGTAATCACGGTTTGTTGACCGTTGGGCGCAGCGTGGCTGAGGCCTACTTCTTCATGTTCTATCTCAACAAGGCGTGTGAGATTCAGCTGGAGGCCCTGAAAACCGGGCGACCTTTGATTCTGCCGTCCAGTGAAGATTGTGAAATGACAGCTCAGCAGTTCGAACACCCGGCTTATCACCAGGAGAGTGTTGAACTGGTTTGGCAGGCCGAATTACGCAAACTGGACCGTTTGGACCCGACGTTTCGCGACTGAATACACGCAACCGCGTGACTTTGAATGACTAGAACTGCGTGCAAACCAGGCAGCACCACAACTATAAAAAGGTGAAAACATGCTGGAATCAAGCGAGACACAAACCACGTCAAGTCAACATGGAGCGCCATTGGGACCCTACACCACCAAGCAATTACTGCGTTTCATCATTCCAACTTTGTTTGGTATTTTGTTGTTTCTGACGCCATTGAGCGTGGATGGCCGCATTACGGTGATGATTGCGTTCATCATCGACTATGTAAACGATGTGCTCAAACCGATGATGGTGCCGGCCACCGTTGCTGTGGCGACGATTCCCAGTTTGATTACCTTGCTGGTGCGATTCAGCCCGCTGAAAAACAACCCCAATCGTTTTATCCAACTGTTCAATCCGAGCCTGGCTTGGACTGCCGTCAGGGTGATTGGTGCGGTGCTGATGTTGATGGTGTTTTTCGAGGTCGGCCCTGAGTGGATCTGGAGCCGCGACACTGGCGGGGTGATGTTGTACGACGTTGGCCCGGTGGTGTTGGCGATTTACTTGCTGTCCGCCATTTTGTTGCCGCTGCTGACCGACTTTGGCTTGATGGAGTTCATCGGCACCTTGGTCAGCCGTGTGTTCGAGAAGCTGTTCGGCCTGCCGGGTCGCGCGGCGGTTGACTGCGCGGCGTCGTGGTTGTCGGCGTCCAGCGTGGGCATCATGCTCACCACCCAGCAATACCGAAACGGCTTCTACTCCAGTCGTGAAGCCTGCGTGATCTCGACCAATTTCTCGATCGTATCCATTGCCTATTCCTACCTGCTACTCAAGCTGATTGGCATGGAACATGTGTTTATTCAGTGGTATCTCTCGGTAGCGATTACCGGAATTATCTGCGCCCTGATCGTGCCAAAACTGCCGCCACTGCGTGGCAAGCTCGACACCTACGCCCCAGGTGTTGGCAAGCAACTGGTGACCGATGACGACCATGGGCAGGGTTTGTTTGCCCTTGGCCTTAGCCGCGCAATCCAGCGCGCTGAAAAAGCCAGCAGTCCGCTGGAGTTGATCAAGCAAGGCGTGCACATCAGTGCCGACATCGCGATTTCGGTGTACCCGGCAATGATGTTGATCGGCTGCGTCGGCCTGTCGCTGATCAAATACACCACGGTGTTTCATGTGTTGTCGATGCCGCTGGTGCCCTATCTGGAACTGCTGCAGATTCCGCAGGCCGCTGAGGCAGCTCCGGCGCTTCTGGCGGGTGTTGTCGACAGCATCATGCCGTCGATTCTGGCGTCTGGGATTGAGAGCGAAATCACCCGCTTTGTGCTGGTAGGCGTTGCGGTTACCCAGATCATCTTCTTCACCGAGGCGGCCATCATTCTGGTCCGGGCCAACTTCGGTCTGCGCTTGCGTGACCTGTTGGCGATCTATCTGCTGCGCGTGCTGATCTCCTTGCCCGTGCTGTCGCTGATGGCGCACCTGGTGCTGTAGTCCGGCAATTTTCCCACCTTCACCCAGACACCCGAGTGGCGTCTGAGTGAAGGTTTTTTTATTCGCTATTTACTGCGCAGAGGGTTTTTCGTAGCACCCGCGCGCTTTGAACATGTGAGAACTATCCAATGGCCAAGTCTGATCAATATCTCTCCTCCAATATTGTGGGCGCCATCGGCGCTGCCGAGTTGGTGCTTTTCAATGGCCGTATTTACACGGTCAATGAGCAGCAGCCTTGGGTTGAGGCCGTCGCTATTAAACATGGCCGGTTTGTCGCGGTGGGCAGCTACGCCGATGTGCAGCCATTGATTGGCGAGCGAACGCGAGTGTTGGACCTGAATGGCCGCTTTGCCATGCCGGGTCTGTACGACATGCACACCCATCCCGATCTTGCGCTGGCGCCCGGCTATTCCGGCGATTTGAACATCGGGCTGGATGACCCGACGCCTGAGCAGGTCAAACAGGCGGTGCTGGATTACGCGGCGGCCAACCCCGGTGATGGCTGGATCTACGGGCAGTATTTTGTCCGTTACACCTTCAAGCAAGCAGGCCTGGTGGCGGATCGCGAATGGCTGGACAGCTTTATGCCGGATCGTCCGGTAGCAATTCTCGACCGTTCATGGGGCTGCATGATGGTCAACTCCAAGGCATTGGAGCTGGCAGGCATTGATGCCGACACCATGGATCCGCGCCACGGTTATATCGAGCGCGACAGTGTGACCGGCGAGCCTAGCGGGATTTTGGTGGACGGTGCATACGCGTTGATCCACGCCGCCATGCCGCCAACCCCGCAGCATGCCTTGCAGCGTGCATACCGCGAGGGTGTGCAGTTTCAGAGTGGCCATGGCGTGGTGGGAACCAAGTATGTGCATGTTTGCGAGCACCGCCTGAATGCGCTGAAAGCTATTGATCAGGCCGGTGAGTTAACCGTTCGGGTCGAAGCCGCAATCAGTTGGCAGGACGATATTTTCCCGGTCAAGCGGCGTTGGGAGTTGCTCGCGGGAGAGCGGCATTTTTATCGCAGCGCCCGACTCAATGCCAACGCGGTGAAGTTCCATTTCGACGGCACTCATGAGTCGCGTTCCTCTTACCTGTCGAGCGCATGGCCGGGTGAAACCAGCTGGCGCGGGCATCTGAATCTGACGCCTGAGCATATCAGCGACATGGTCGTGGACATGGACCGAAAAGGCGTGCGGGTTATTGCCCATTGCACCGGCGATGGCGCGTCTGATTTGTTTCTCGATGCAGTGGCTGAAGCGCGTCGGCGTAATGGCGACAGCGGTGTTCGTCACCAATGTGCGCACAGCACGACTCTGCTCGATGCCAACCTGGAACGCTTCGCCCAGTTGCAGGTAACCGCTGAATTTTCCCCGGTGGGCTGGTTTCCGTCCTCCTTTGCCAACGCCCGTACGGTGTTCGGTGAGGAACGCATGCAACGCGCCTATAACTTCAAAGGCGTGCTCGATGCTGGCGGCGTAGCCGTGATGGGCACCGACTGGCCGGTATCCAGCATCAATCCATGGATCGGCTTCGAGGCGATGATCACCCGCGAAAATCCATTTGGCAGCGAAGAGGGCAGCTTTTACGGCAACCCGATTACGTTGGAGCAGGCCATCCGTGTAATGACCATCAATGGCGCCTGGTGCATGGGTATGGAAGATAAGGCCGGCTCCATTGAAGTCGGCAAGTCGGCGGACTTGATTGTGCTCGACCGCGATCTGTTCGCACGCTCGGCCAAGGGCAATATTCATGACACTCAAGTTCAACTGACCTTGCTTGAGGGCGAGGTGATGTGGGATCGACAGGGCGAGTTCAACAACACCGACCATGCCGCAGTCTGGCAGGGCGAGTTGCCAAACTTCTGATTGATCGGGTCAGGGCCTGGCCCTGACTGTAAGCCAAGAGGCGGAAATCTATGCACAGGCGAGAAAGTATTCCGGTCACCATCGTTTCCGGATTTCTGGGGGCAGGCAAGACCACCCTGTTGAATCGCATTCTTAACAGCGATCACGGGTTGCGTATGGCCGTCATGGTTAATGACTTTGGTGCCATCAATATCGACAGCCAACTGATCGTCAGCCAGACACAGACGACTGTCAGTCTGGCCAATGGCTGTATCTGTTGTACGGTCGAAAGCGACTTGATCGAGCAGATGGGGCGGCTGCTGGACAACCGCGAGAACCGGCCCGAGTACATCGTGATCGAGGCGAGTGGTGTGTCCAATCCGGTCAAGATTGCCAGCACTTTGCGTTATCCACAGTTTCGCAACGCTTTGCATATCGACAGTATTCTGACGGTGGTCGATGCCGCGCAATTCGAAACACTTGAGGGTGACATGGCGCAGTTGGCCATGGAGCAGTTGGATGCGGCAGACATTATTGTGTTGAACAAGATTGATCAGGTCAGTCCGCAGCAGGTGGACGCCCTGCGTTCGCGCTGGTTGTATCCCAATGTCCGGCTATTGCAAACCGTTGAGTGTGATGTGCCGCTGGAGTTAGTGCTTGGCGTTGAACGTTTCAAATCGGCGCAAACCTTCAGGCCACTTAAGGCCGCTGCACCCTCAGTTAAAACGCCGGGTGTGACGGATCATGCGGCGCTATTTGCGAGCTGGAGTTGGCGCAGCGACAAGCCATTGTCGCTCAAAGCCTTGCGCCAAACCCTGGCATCGCTGCCTGCCGACATCTACCGGGCCAAAGGTGTTTGTAATCTGGTTGAGGTGGCAGACAAGCGCTGTGTGCTGCATTTGGTTGGCAGCCGTAGTGAAATCAAGCCGCAAGACACGTGGCGTGGAACCAGCCCTTACAGTGAATTCATTGTGATCGGGGCCCACGGCGCAATTGATCCGGCCAATCTGCAAGCCGCCTTCGATCAGTGCGTCGCTTGAGTGGACGCTGCGCAAGATGGGCTTCATCTTGCGCAGCAGATTGTTCACGCCAGCGCCGCTTGCTCCATGCCGGTGCGCATGGTTTCTGCATCTTTTACAAAGCAGCGAGAGGCTTGCAGCAAGGCCAATGTGGTCAGCACAAACGCAACGGGAATCAGCAGCATTGCGTCGTGCAGGCCGATGGCCTTGAAGGTTTCGTTCATCTCGCTGGCGCCAGCTGCCAGCATGGCGGCGTGAGCGTAATGGTCCGACAACATTCCGACAACCACCGGGCCCATGCCACCGCCGAGCAAATACAAGCCTGCAAAAAACAGCGCGACCGCCGTGCCGCGCAGGCGTGGCTCGACCACGTCCTGAATTGCGGTGTACACGCAGGTGAAGTAGTTATACGAAAACAGCCAGCCCACGCTGAACACTGCGATGAATACGCCCACTTCAATTTGTCCGGCGAGCAATGCGTAACCGGTCGCCAGCGCCGAGATGAACATGCTGATGGCGGCAAACATCAGGCGGCCGGTGGCCCAGCGCTGATGAATTTTATCGGCAGCCCAGCCGCCAAGTGTCAGGCCGAACAGGCCGGTAATCCCGACAATCACGCCCGTGGCCACCGCCGCCTGCTGCAACGGCAGGTGAAAGTAGCGTTGCAGCATCGGCACCATAAAGGTGTTGCACGCATAGCTGGCGAAGTTGAATGCCAGTCCCGCCAACAGCAACCACCAGAAGGTGCGAATGGCCAGGACTTTGCGCAGCGGTTTTTCGACTGGCGTGGTGGCGGACTTGACCACCTCAGCCGCCCCGCGTGAAGGTTCTTTGATCAGGAAGATAAATACGGCCAACAACATGCCCGGCACTGCGGCGATGAAGAAGGGCGCGCGCCAGTTGCCGAATGCTTCGACCATTGCGCCTACAGTGAAGAACGCCAGGACCAAGCCGAGCGGTAAGCCGAGCATGAAAATGCCCATTGCGCGAGCACGGCGTTGGGTGGGGAACAAGTCACCGATCAGCGAGTTGGCTGCAGGCGCGTAACTGGCCTCGCCAAGGCCTACGCCCATGCGCACAAACAGGAAGGTTATGAAATTACCGGCCATTCCAGTCGCGCCGGTAAGACCGCTCCAGACGAGCAGGCCCCAGCCCATGATCTTGCGCCTTGAGCCCGTGTCGGCCATGCGGCCCAACGGGATTCCGGCAATCGCATAGACGATTGTGAATACGGTGCCGGCCAGGCCCACCTGTAAATCGCTGAGGCTCCACTCCATGCGCATCGGTTCAATGATGATGGCGGGGATAGTGCGGTCAAAAAAATTGAACAGGTTGGCAAGGAAAAGCAGAAATAATACGCGCCAGGCGTTCTTGGCTTGCTGGGACTCGTGCATGTAGCTGACCTCATTGTTGTTATTGGTGAGGTATTGCCAGGTTAAATATCGAGACACATGGCGGCTCGGTTTAGATAACGCATGTGCCGATCAAACGTTGCTTTGGCCTGAGCGTCAATCAAACAAAGCCATGGTTTGGAACGCTTATAAGGTGCGATTAGTCAGACGTATCAGCCCGCGACGGGATAGGCGAACACTGTCGTGGTCAATTCTGTGCAGCCGCTGTGAGGCTGCGGTCATAAAAGATCTGTTGCTAATGGCTATTCAGGAGAAGGGTTTTCTATGTACGGAAGACGCACGGCGGTAATCGGGTTGCCATTGCTGGCGCTGATGGCGGCTAATCCGCTGCAGGCAGCCAAGCTTAGTGAGACGTCAGTTAAGTCGGCAGTGGATCAGAGCGTATTGCCGCTGATGCAGGAGCAGGGCATTGAAGGTATGGCGGTCGGGGTGACCTTAGATGGCGAGCGCTATCTATATAGCTATGGCTTGGCCGCAGCCGAGGGGGCTGTTCCGGTAACCGCAGAAACCCTTTTCGAGATCGGCTCGCTAAGCAAAACCTTCACCGCAACGCTGGCCGCATATGCGCAAGAGAGCGGCCACTTGGCGTTGACTGACCGTGTGACGGAGCATTTGCCGGATTTACGCGGTAGCGCGTTCGATAACATCAGCTTGTTGCAACTCGGCACCTACAGTGCGGGCGGCTTGCCGTTGCAGTTTCCTGATGGCGTTAATAATGAGCCTGAGATGTACCGCTTCTACCGTCAGTGGCAGCCGAGCTATGCAGCGGGCAGTCATCGGCAATACTCAAACCCGAGTATCGGGCTGCTCGGCTATATCGCTGCACGAAGCATGGGCAAACCATTCGATACGTTAATGCAGAAGCAGCTATTTCCGTCGCTGGGCCTTGCGCATAGTTATCTGCAAGTTCCAGCCGCTCGTATGCCTGATTATGCGCAAGGCTACATGGCCAATGGTCAGCCGGTACGCGTGAGTAAAGGAATGCTCGACGCGGAAGCGTACGGGGTTAAAACCACGGCATGCGATGTGCTGCACTTTATTCAGCTGAATATGTCAGGTGAAGCACTGAAGCAACCGTATCAACGGGCGATAGCGACGACGCAACGGCCTTATTACAAGGTTAAAGGCATGTACCAGGGATTGGGCTGGGAGCTTTACCGCTACCCGACAACGCAGGAGACGTTGCTGCAAGGCAACTCATCAAGCATGGCGCTGGAGCCACATCCGCTTAAGCCGGTAGCAGCGCGCGAGCAGGCTGGCTCCGAATGGCTGGTTAACAAAACCGGTTCAACCAATGGGTTCGGTGCATACGCCGTGTTCATCCCGTCCAAGCGAGTGGGGGTAGTGCTCTTAGCTAACAAGAACTACCCGAATGCACTGAGAGTAAAGGCGGCGCTGCAGATCATCGATACGTTAAAGCCATAAGGTTCTGCTCGATTCAGCCCAGGATGATGGCCATTTGGCGCTGATTGAAACAAATCCGCAATAAACCCTTGA
>NZ_VBTO01000012.1:0-175978 GCF_013277615.1 Pseudomonas sp. MS19
ACCTATTTCAGGACTAGACAGCGATCTGGCGACCTGAGTCGCCGTGAGGGTTATTGCTCAGGCAGCAAAGCGCTCTTCAAGGTAGGCATTGATGGCTTTGGATTCGTACAGCCATTTGCTCTCGCCATTCTCTTCAATGCGCAGGCACGGCACCTGAATCTTGCCGCCTTGTTCGAGCAGCGCCTGACGGTCTTGCTCGTTGTTTTTGGCATCGCGCAGCACAACAGGCACGTTGAGTTTGTGCAGGGTGCGGCGGGTTTTAACGCAGAAAGGGCAAGCCTTGAACTGATAAAGGGCAAGATTGGCGGCGCTTTGCTCGACTGCAGCCTGAGCTTGCGGGGTGCGTTTCATCTTGCGCGGACGGGTAATAAAGTCGAGAAAGATGATGATTTGGCCGAGGCCATTTCTGAGGGCTTTGATAAGCATTGCCGTTTAAAACCTGCGTTGAGTCTAACAAGGTGCGCAGCTTACCGGAGTTTTAATGGCTTGGCCTGCGCAACTTCACGAGCGGCAATCTCTGTATGCATCAGGTCAGCCATGCCAGCCTTTGGCTTGCGAGCGTGGCTGCGCGGGCTTAACCTTCGCCGCCAAGCCCAAATCTTCAAAGTGTGCCCATGAAACCTGAAGACCTGTTGTTACTGGTGACCCGCGAAATGCCTTATGGCAAGTACAAGGGCCGGTTATTCGCCGACTTGCCTGGCCATTACCTGAACTGGTTTGCCCGCGAAGGGTTTCCGAAGAACGAGACGGGGCGATTGCTTGAGCTGATGCAGGAGATTGATCACAACGGTTTGTCTGGCTTGCTCGATCCCTTGCGTAGCGGCCCGCGCAAGAACTATCGCCAAAGCTGATTTGTTACGCGTTGTATCGGACTCAGATCATCCGGATGACCGAGACACCGACCAGTCTGGTGCCGGCAGGCAGTTCGTTGACACGCACAACCTCGGCCTCTGCCTGTAGATCTTCGAAGCTGTCCAGCCCGGAGGCAATGTGCACCAACACGCGGTCGCCCAAGGCTAATGCGCATTCGGTTTCGAGTTGCATGCCGGAGCTTGAGAGGTCGCGGCAAACGGCCGGGAACTCGTTATCGTTGAACACAAGGGTGGCGTTCGAGTTGAGGCGCATACGCAGGAAATCGCGCTTTTCGGTAAAATTACGTTCATCCTGAGACATAGGGCTATCCTCAAAGATAAGCTCGACTTGTTTGCAGTTGTTATAGCCTCCAGCTATTTGAGGTGTAAAGTCATATTCAGTGGATCTTTTGCGGATCGTCACACCCTTGAATCAGGAATCGGATGGGAGTACCGTCTGCGCCTTAATACGAACTGATAGCTCGCCTGAAAGGGTTGGTGATCAGTGTTTACGCCAACCCATCTCCGGCGTAGTTTGCCTGGATATCCCATGCACAAAACCAGTGCCACGCTGCTGATTATTGATGACGACGAAGTAGTGCGCGCAAGCCTTGCGGCCTACTTGGAAGACAGCGGCTTTAACGTTTTGCAAGCCAGCAACGGTCTACAAGGTCTGGAAGTATTCCAGCGTGAGAACCCCGATCTGGTGATATGCGATCTACGTATGCCCCAAGTCGATGGACTTGAGCTGATCCGGCGCATCAATGCGCTTGAGGTCGAGGCTCCGGTCATCGTGGTTTCGGGTGCCGGTGTGATGGGCGATGTGGTCGAAGCGCTGCGCCTCGGTGCGGTGGATTACCTGATCAAGCCGTTGGAAGATCTGGCTGTTCTTGAACACTCGATTCGCCGTGCGCTGGATCGAGTTTATCTGCGCCTGGAAAACAAACGCTACGGCGAGCAACTCGAGGTTGCCAACCGTGAGCTGCAGGCCAGCTTGCACCTGTTGCAGGAAGACCAGAATGCCGGGCGCCAGGTGCAGATGAACATGCTGCCGGAAACACCCTGGCAGGTTGCAGATTTGCAGTTCTCACACAGAATCATCCCGTCGCTGTATCTGTCGGGTGATTTCGTCGACTACTTTCGTGTTGATGAGCACCGTGTGGCATTCTATCTGGCTGACGTGTCTGGCCATGGCGCATCTTCGGCGTTCATCACCGTATTGCTCAAGTTCATGACCACGCGCCTGCTCTTCGAGTCGAAGCGCAATGGCACGTTGCCGAAGTTCAAACCGTCTGAAGTGCTTGGGCACATCAATCGCGGGCTCATCAATTGCAGGCTGGGCAAGCATGTGACCATGCTTGGCGGCGTGATTGATGAACAAACCAATCGCCTGACGTACAGCATTGGCGGGCATTTGCCGCTGCCGGTGATGTACAGCAATGGTGATGCACAATATCTGCAGGGGCGTGGCTTGCCGGTCGGTCTGTTTGATGAGGCCGAATATTCGGATCACGAGATCGAGTTGCCGCAATCGTTCAGCCTGACGCTGTTGTCCGACGGCATTCTCGATTTGTTGCCGGGCGACACTCTGCAGGAAAAAGAAACCCAACTGCCTCAGCTAGTTAGCTCGGCAGGCGGCTCTTTAGAGGGGTTGAGCACAGCTTTGGGGCTGGCCAACCTCGCTGATATGCCGGATGATATCGCATTGATGGTGTTATGCAGGAACCTTGCATGAATCCTGGGATCGGTCCCGGAAGAATCCAATTCGCTGAACTTGACGGCACATTTGTTCTTAAGTTCGTGGGAGAAGTGCGCCTGACGCTCTGTTCCGCGCTGGACTCGACCATTGAAAAAATCTTCACGGCGCTCAATTTTTCCGCGATCGTCATTGATCTGACGGAAACGCGCAGCATCGACAGCACCACCTTGGGCTTGCTGGCGAAGCTGTCGATCTTGTCGCGGCAGAAGATCGGCCTGTTGCCCACGGTCGTCACCACGCACGCGGACATCACACGATTGCTGCAATCGATGGGTTTCGATCAGGTGTTCAACATCGTCGACCAGCCGGTGCCGTGTCCGCAGGCATTAGACGATTTGCCGTCACAGGATCAGTCGGAAGAAGTGGTGCGGGCTAAAGTGCTGGAAGCGCACCGGATTCTGATGGGCCTTAACGAGTCCAATCGTGAAGCCTTCCATGACCTGGTCAATGCGCTTGAGCATTCCTGAGTCTTGAAATTACAGCATGACGGGGCGCTTAAGCGCCCCGTTTGCGTTTAGCTGATCAGCAGTTTCTCGAGCTTTTCCTGATCGCGGGCGAACTGGCGAATGCCTTCGGCAAGCTTTTCAGTTGCCATCGGGTCTTCATTCATTGCCCAGCGGAATTGGCTCTGGTTGAGGCTCTGACGGGCTTCACCTTGTGCATTGACGTCGAGCTTGCGCTCAAGCTTGCCGTTGTCGTCAGCCAGCGATTGCAGCAGTTCAGGGCTGATGGTCAGGCGATCGCAACCGGCCAGTTGCTCGATCTGGCTGAGATTGCGGAAGCTCGCACCCATCACAACAGTCTTGTAGCCGTTGGCCTTGTAGTACTTGTAAATCCGGCTTACCGACTGCACGCCAGGATCTGCCGCGCCCACGTAATCGCAGCCTTCGGCTTTCTTGTACCAGTCGTAAATCCGCCCCACAAAAGGCGAGATCAAAAAGACCCCGGCATCCGCGCACGCTTGCGCCTGAGCAAAGGAGAACAGCAGCGTCAGGTTGGTCTGAATACCGTCTTTTTCAAGCTGCTCGGCAGCGCGAATCCCTTCCCACGTCGAAGCGATCTTGATCAGTACGCGCTCGCGACCAATACCGGCCTGCTGATACAGATCAATCAGGCGATGAGCTCGCTCAAGCGTGGCCTCGGTGTCGAAAGACAGGCGCGCATCGACTTCGGTCGAAATACGGCCCGGAATAACCTTGAGAATTTCTTGGCCAACCGCCACACCAAAGCGGTCGCAAGCCATGCCCAGATCACCGTTGCTGGCGGTTACGGCATGCTTGAGCAATTCGCTATAGCGCGGCATGGCGGCTGCTTTAAGCAGCAGGGAAGGGTTGGTGGTCGCGTCTACCGGCTTTAACCGGATAATCGCGTCGAGATCGCCGGTGTCGGCGACCACGGTAGTGAACTGCTTGAGTTGATCCAGCTTGGAAGTCATGACAGTGCCTTGTCGTTGCAGATGCCATGACATTACCCGAGGGCGATTGCCGGCTCAATGTCCTTCGAGCAAAAGAGCCGCCTGATCAAACAGTTCCATGGGATTAGGGGCCTTGTGAATGTCCACCGAAAGCAATTGGCGGAAGCGCCGCGCACCCTTGAAACCTTGCGCCAAACCGAGCATATGACGAGTCACGTGGTGCATGGCCGCGCGCTCTTCCTGCAAATGCTGCTCGATATAGCTGCGCATGCTCAGCATCGCTTCATAGCGGCTGAGCACCGGCTTGTCGCAACCAAACAACTGTTGATCGACCTGCGCCAGTAAATAAGGGTTGTGGTAAGCCTCGCGGCCGAGCATCACGCCATCGAAGGTTTCGAGGTGGGTCTTGCAGTCCTCAAGGGTCTTGATGCCGCCATTGAGAATGATCTCAAGGTCCGGGAAGTCCTGCTTGATTTGCGCCGCCACTTCATAACGCAGCGGCGGGACTTCGCGGTTCTCTTTCGGCGACAAACCCGAAAGAATCGCGATACGCGCATGCACAGTGAAACTCTCGCAACCCGCATCGCGTACCGTGCCAACAAAGTCGCTCAGCTCTGCATAGCTGTCACGCCCATCAATGCCGATGCGATGCTTGACCGTGACCGGAATGCTCACCGCATCGCGCATCGCCTTCACGCAATCAGCCACCAGTGCCGGATGCGCCATCAGGCAGGCGCCGATCATATTATTCTGCACCCGATCGCTCGGGCAGCCGACATTCAGATTCACCTCGTCATAACCCGCCGCCTCGGCCAGCTTGGCGCAAGCTGCCAAATCGGCAGGCGTGCTGCCGCCCAACTGCAACGCCAACGGATACTCCGCCTCGTCATGGCGCAAAAACCGCGCCGTATCGCCATGCAGCAACGCCCCGGTGGTGACCATTTCGGTATACAGCAGCGCATTGCGCGAAAGCTGGCGCAAGAAGAACCGGCAATGACGGTCTGTCCAGTCCATCATGGGTGCAACGCTAAAGCGACGGGACAGGGCAGGCGGCGTGGTTACTAGGGTTGAGGCTGGTTCTGCGGGCATTTGAGTCGTCTGATTCTGTGGGGTTTTGGTCTGTGTGTGATCGTTTTCTCGTTCCTTGTACGACTTTTTAGCACCGCAACAAGGGCGTGTAGCACGGGGCGGTTTAAGTAACGATCACATCAAGGCTGCGAAAAGGCGGCGATGTTAGGTGTACCGCGCAAGTCTGGATAAACAGCACCAGCCAGTATTCTATCAAGAAAGCCAAATCCATGACCGTAAAATCCCGGCACAACAATGGCTCAAGCAACATACGTCAGCGCTAGCCTCATCAGTCGCGGCTCAGGGTGGGGCGTCTCTCCGGTTGTGTGCGCTGTTTTGGTTCCGAATGTCGCGTAAGCCGCTGTGAACATTACTTAGCCGCTCTCTGCCAACAGCCCGCGAAGTCCCCGCTAGCGCGATGTCAGCGCAGATTCAGGGTGTTTGGCGCGCTACTTGCTAATCATCGGTGACACCATCGTAATCACGCGAGTGGCAGCCAATGATCAACGGCGATCAGGCAGCACAAAAAAACCACTGCTGATTGCGATAAGTTGGGGCCATTGCGCCTGGTGTAACGCACAACCAACTAGGCAAAGAATTAACAGGCAAAGGCGCCTGGAGCTGAAAGGCTTCAGGCGTTTTTTTTTGCGTTGCGATACTGACACTTGGGGAAAATACATGTCCTATCTAGCTCCTGCTGAGTTCGTCACCAAGATGGTGGATTCCGGCGAATCGAAAATTTTCATGTCCACTCGCGACACCTTGATCCGCGCCTTTATGGCGGGTGCGATCCTGGCGCTGGCTGCCGTGTTTGCGATTAGTATCACCGTGCAAACAGGTATGCCGCTGGTGGGCGCTATGTTGTTCCCGGTGGGTTTTGTGATGCTCTACCTGATGGGCTTTGATCTGCTCACCGGGGTGTTTGTACTGACGCCATTGGCACTGCTGGACCGGCGCCCAGGTGTGACGGTGAACGGTGTGTTGCGTAACTGGGGATTGGTATTTCTCGGTAATTTTGGCGGCGCATTGACGGTGGCGGTGATGATGGCTTTCGTCTTTACCTATGGCTTCGATGCGAGTCCGGGTGTTATCGGTGAGAAGATCTCGCACATCGGTGAAGCGCGTACGTTGGGCTATGCCGAGTACGGTCTGGCGGGCTGGATGACTATTTTCTTGCGCGGCATGCTGTGCAACTGGATGGTTTCGATGGGCGTGGTTGGCGCGATGATTTCGACCACCGTCAGCGGTAAGACCATCGCCATGTGGATGCCGATCATGCTGTTTTTCTACATGGGGTTTGAGCACTCCGTGGTGAACATGTTCCTGTTCCCTTCGGCGATGATCATGGGCGGTAATTTCTCGGTCATGGACTACATGCTCTGGAACGAGATCCCGACTGCATTGGGTAATCTGGTGGGCGGTTTAGCCTTCACCGGCCTGACGCTCTACACCACCCATGTGAAGACGGCGCCGAAGCGTACGTTCAGCTAAATGCAATCACGGTCCGGCAGCTAATCTGTCGGGCCGTGTCAGGAGCGACATGGCCAGCCAGCTCAAGGTGACCGTAGGGCAGCACTCCGACAAGGGGCGCAAGGCTGCCAATCAGGACTTTCATGGGGTTTATATCCCGCAGGAACCGCAGCTTACGGCCAAAGGTATCGCCATTGCCTTGGCTGATGGCATAAGCAGTAGCGCGGTGAGCCACATTGCCAGTGAATCGGCGGTGGGCAGTTTTCTTGGCGATTATTTCTGCACCTCTGATGCGTGGTCAGTGAAGAAGTCCGCGCAGCGGGTGTTGATGGCGACCAACTCGTGGTTGTACGCACAAACCCGTCAGAGCCAGTTCCGTTATGACCTCGACCGTGGCTACGTCTGCACGCTCAGCGCGATGGTTATCAAGTCGACGACCGCGCACATTTTCCATGCGGGCGACACGCGAATCTACCGATTACGCGATGGCCATTTGGAGCAATTGACCGAAGACCATCGGCTTTGGGTATCGCAAGAAAAAAGCTATCTGAGCCGTGCGATGGGTATCAATACTCACCTTGAGCTCGATTACCGTACGTTTCAGGTGGAGCAGGGCGACTGCTTTTTGTTTGCCACCGACGGCGTTTACGAGTTCGCCAGCGATTCGCGCATGGTTGAGTTGATTACGACGCAGAATACTGACCTTGATGGCGCCGCCCGGGCGATTGTCGAACATGCCTATGCACAAGGCAGTGATGACAATCTCACCGTGCAGATTGTTCGAGTCGACAGCTTGCCGCTGAACGAGGCGAGTGAGTTGCAGCAGCAAGTTGCTGAACTGGCATTCGCCCCGTTACTGCATCCCCGGATGGAGTTTGAAGGCTTTCGCATAATTCGCGAATTGCACGCCAGCAGCCGCAGTCATCTTTACCTGGCTGAGGATATCGACAGCGGCGCGCAGGTGGCGTTGAAAATTCCATCGGTAGACCTGCAGCATGATTTACAGCATCTGGAGCGTTTGCTGAGCGAGGAGTGGGTCGCGAGGCGTATCGACAGCCCGCATGTGCTCAAAGCGCCCGTGCCAACCCGTAAACGCAACTTTCTCTACAGCGTTAGTGAATACATTGAGGGGCAGACGTTGCGTCAGTGGATTATCGACCATCCGCAAGCGCCGCTGGAGAAAGTACGCAGTATGGCCGAGCAGATTGGCAAAGGCTTGCAAGCATTCCATCGCCTGGAAATGCTCCATCAGGACTTGCGCCCCGACAACATCATGATTGATGCCAGCGGTACGTTGAAACTGATCGATTTTGGTTCTGCGCAAGTCGCCGGCTTGGTTGAAATCACCGCGCCATTTGCGCGCAACCAACTGCTGGGCACCGCGCAATACACCGCACCTGAATATTTTCTGGGTGAGCCGGGCTCGCCACGCTCCGATCAATTCTCGCTGGCGGTCATCATTTACCAAATGCTCAGCGGGCGCTTGCCGTATGGCGCTGAAGTGGCCAAGTGCAAAAGCCGTACAGCGCAGAATCGTCTGGTCTATCAGCCGTTGCGTGACAACGACCGCGAGCTCCCCGTGTGGATTGATGATGTGCTGCGAAAGGCGCTGCAACCCGATCCGTTAAAGCGTTATGCCGCGCTCTCGGAGTTTATTTTCGAGCTGCGTCAGCCCAATCAGTCGCTGCTCAATAAGTACCGCCCACCGCTGCTTGAACGAAATCCCCTGATGTTCTGGAAGGGGCTTTCCGCGATTCTGGGCGCCGTGATTATCTGGCTGTTAAGCACTGGCTCTTAACACCCTGAACATTCGAGTGCAAAGCGCTGGGGTTTGGCATCAGCGCGGTGCAGTTTTCATTAAAGGCGCACCAATTGAGTTCCAAACCCGTTCTGCGGATGACTGCTGTGTTGGCCATATGCGCAGCGCAGACGCTCAAACCAGCCATTTGAACTATCTGGCATAGGCCTTGCTAATACTCAATAAGTGCTCTCTCTTTTGAGGGCAGCCCAATCGGTCAATGGCGATCGAGCGTTCTGTAAAGAACAAGGGCGCAGACGGTGAACTCGGCATGGCGGCCGCAGTAACACCGCAAACGAACAGGCAATGGCGCCTGGGACCGTGAGGTTCCAGGCGCCTTTTTTTTGCTTTTGAAAATGTGATCAGCTCGAACGGGTGCTCTATGAACTCCACTGTCGCAACCTCAAATAATCTGCCAGCGCTGATCGTTATCGGCAATGGCATGGTCGGTCACCACTGCGTAGAGCAGCTGATTGAGCGCGGCGCGTTGGCTCAGTACCAGATTCAGGTATTCAGCGAAGAGCCGCTGCGCGCATACGACCGGGTGCACCTCTCCGAGTACTTTGGCGGGCGTGACGCCGAGTCATTGGCACTCAGCGGCGCTGAACTGTATCAACAGCCGGGCGTTACGTTGCATCTGGGGATTCCCGTGCTGGAGATTGATCGCGAGCGCTGTGAGGTGATCACTGCCCAAGGCTGTTTTAGCTTCGACAAGTTGGTGCTTGCGACAGGCTCTTACCCGTTCGTGCCGCCTATTGAAGGTGCTGAAGGACATTCGCGCTTGGTGTATCGCACACTGGCGGATCTCGACACTATTCGCTTGGCGGCCAAGCAGGCGACTCGTGGGGTAGTGGTTGGTGGCGGATTGCTGGGTTTAGAGGCAGCCAATGCGCTGAAGTCGCTGGGCCTCGAAGCGCACGTTGTCGAGTTCGCGCCACGTTTGATGCCGGTGCAACTGGATGATCACGGCGGCTTAGCACTGAAAGCTCAAATAGAATCGCTGGGCGTCAGCGTGCATTTGTCGCGGGCTACCCAGTCAATCAGCGCCGGTCGTGAATTCCGCTATCGCATGAACTTCAGCGGTGATGATTTCCTCGAAACCGACCTGATTGTCTTCTCTGCTGGTATTCGTCCGCAGGATGCATTGGCCCGGCAATGCAATCTGGAGCTTGGGCCTCGCGGTGGGGTGGCGATCGACAGCCAGTGCCGCACTAACGATCCGGACATTTATGCCATTGGTGAGTGCGCCGCCTGGAACGGCGGAGTGTACGGCTTGGTCGCGCCCGGCTATCAAATGGCCCGTGCGGTTGCCGCACAATTATGCGGTGAAGACAGCGAGCCATTCATGGGCGCCGACATCTCGACCAAGCTTAAATTGCTTGGCGTCGACGTCGGTTCTATCGGCGATGCACACGGCGCCACTGCCGGTTCACGTAGCTATCGTTTCATCGACGAAGCCACTGCCAGCTATCGCCGCTTAGTGGTTTCGGCTGATGGCAAACACGCCATCGGCGCAGTGCTGGTGGGTGACAACAGCTATTACGACACCCTGTTGCAGTACGTACAAAACGACATCAAATTACCGGCAGATCCGTCTTGCCTGATCTTGCCGCAAGGTGAAGGCGCGCCGGCATTAGGGGCTGATGCATTACCCGCGACCGCTACCATTTGCTCGTGCCATAACGTCAGCAAAGCGGCTGTGTGTGCAGCGATCGATGGCGGTTGCAGCGACCTTGCCGGTCTTAAATCATGCACCAAGGCTGCAACGGGTTGTGGCGGTTGTTCGGCACTGCTCAAGCAGGTCTTTGAACATGAGCTGACTGCGCGCGGCGTAGTGGTCGACAAAAGCTTGTGTGAGCATTTCGCCTATACCCGCCAAGAGCTGTACGCGATTGTGCGGGTCGAGGGCATTGAAAGCTTTGAAGAGCTGCTGGCCAAGCATGGCAAGGGTCATCTCGGTTGCGACATCTGCAAACCCGCGGTGGGCTCAGTGCTGGCATCCTGCTGGAACCGCTCGATCACCGATCCGTCGCTGGTGCCGTTGCAAGACACTAATGACACCTTCATGGCCAACATGCAGAAGAACGGCACCTACTCGGTGGTGCCGCGCATTCCAGGGGGTGAAATTACCCCTGATGGGCTCATCGCCATTGGCGCTGTGGCGAAAAAATACGACCTCTACACCAAGATCACTGGCGGCCAGCGTATCGATCTGTTCGGTGCGCAGCTACACGAGCTGCCCGATATCTGGAGTGAGCTGATTGCTGCAGGCTTCGAGACAGGGCACGCCTACGGCAAATCGCTGCGTACGGTGAAGTCGTGTGTTGGCAGTAATTGGTGCCGCTACGGCGTGCAAGACAGTGTCGGCATGGCGCTGCGCCTTGAAGATCGCTACAAAGGTTTGCGCTCACCGCACAAGATCAAGCTTGCGGTTTCGGGTTGTACCCGCGAATGCGCGGAAGCGCAAAGCAAAGACGTCGGCGTGATTGCCACTGAGAACGGCTGGAACCTCTACGTCAGTGGTAATGGCGGTATGCGTCCACGGCATGCCGAGCTGTTTGCGACAGATCTGGATGACGCCACGCTCATCCGTTACATCGATCGCTTCTTGATGTTCTACGTGCAGACTGCCGACCGCCTGCAGCGCACCTCGGTGTGGCGCGAGTCGCTGGAGGGCGGGCTGGATTATCTCAAGGCCGTGATTATCGATGACAGCCTGGGGCTTGCTGCTGAACTGGAAGCGCAGATGCAATTAGTCGTCGACCGTTATGAGTGCGAGTGGAAAAACGCCCTCAACGACCCCGAGAAACTCAAACGCTTCCGGACTTTCGTCAACGACAAACGCAGCGATCCGGACATCCACTTCGTTAAAGAACGCCAGCAACGCCGGCCAGTACGCGACGCCGAACTTTCCCTGATCCCGTTATATGAGGAGGTGGTTTGATGAGCCCATCAAGTGCAACCCTGCTTGAGCCACAACAGACCCTGCAATGGCAATCGCTGTGCAGCCGTGCTGATCTGGTCGCCAACTCTGGTGTGGTGGCATGGGTTGATGGCGCCCAAATTGCGCTGATCTACCTGCCCAGCGAGGAGAGCGGTAAACAGCTTTACGCCATTGATAATCGCGACCCCAAGTCAGGCGCTAACGTAATAGGTCGCGGAATCGTCGGCAATTTGGCCGGTGATCTGGTGATCGCGGCGCCGCTCTACAAACAACATTTTCGCTTAGAAGATGGCACGTGCCTGGAATACCCAGAGCAACAACTGCGCACATGGCCGGTGCGGTTGCAGGGCGAGCGTGTAGAAATCGCGGTCAGTGAACAGGACGCGTTATGAGCTCGCATTGCCGGTCTGTGGGTGATTAGCGAAAGCAACTGATTGGGACTGCCGAGATCCCTTCCAAATAAAGGGCGATGGTGATGCGTTCATCCCCATCGCCCCAATATTTTCGTGTTGGGGATCTGCTATTTTATGGATTTGCGTATTGTTATGTTATAACGTGATTATGCATTTGGCGGCTGAATGTCACGCTCTCATACACCAAGCGCACCTGACCCGCTCGCACAACCACCCACCGATGCAGCAAACCGAATACTGATGGAGTTCAAAACATGAAAAACCGCCTTCCTGTCACCGTGTTGTCCGGCTTTCTCGGGGCAGGAAAAAGCACGTTGCTCAACGCCATTTTGAAGAATCGACAGAATTTGAAGGTGGCGGTAATCGTCAACGACATGAGCGAAATCAATATTGATGGCAGCGAGGTTCAGCGCGATGTCAGTCTCAATCGCTCTGAAGAAAAATTGGTTGAAATGAGCAACGGTTGTATCTGCTGCACCTTGCGTGAAGACCTGCTGGAAGAAGTAGGGCGGCTCGCCCGTGATGGCCGCTTTGACTACTTGCTGATTGAGTCCACCGGTATTTCTGAGCCGCTTCCAGTGGCGGAAACCTTTACTTTTCGCGGTGAAGATGGCCTGAGCCTGGCTGATCTAGCGCGTCTGGATACCATGGTCACGGTGGTCGACGGGGTTAACTTTCTGCGGGACTTTCATGAGGCTGAGAGCCTTGCCAGCCGCGGTGAAACCCTTGGCGACGAGGACGAGCGTTCGATCACCGATCTGCTGATCGAGCAGGTCGAGTTTGCCGATGTGCTGTTGGTGAGCAAGGCAGACTTGATCAGCAGTCATGAACGCGATGAGTTGATGGCTATTCTGCGGGGGCTCAATACCCATGCCGAAATCGTGCCGATGGTGATGGGTGCAGTGCCGCTGGAAAAAATCCTCAACACGGGGCGCTTTGACTTTGAACGTGCCGCACAGGCGCCGGGTTGGCTCAAGGAACTGCGCGGCGAGCATGTGCCGGAAACTCAGGAGTACGGCATCGCCTCTGTTGCGTATCGGGCGCGCCGCCCGCTGCATCCTCAGCGCTTTTTCAACTTCATTAACCGTGAATGGACCAATGGCCGCCTGCTTCGCTCCAAGGGTTTTTTCTGGTTGGCGAGCAAGTACCGCGAGGCCGGCAGTTGGTCGCAGGCGGGTGGGTTGATGCGCCATGGTTTTGCTGGGCGCTGGTGGCGCTTTGTGCCGCAAGATCAATGGCCGCAGGATGAGCAAGGCTTACAAATAATTAAGAAGCACTGGCAGGAAGAGGTCGGCGACTGTCGTCAGGAATTGGTCTTTATCGGCCAGAACATCGACTTCACGCGGCTGACCGCTGAACTGGATGCCTGCTTGCTGGATGATCAGGAAATGGCTCAGGGTGCGGCTGCCTGGCAAGCACTACCAGACCCATTCGGCCCATGGACCGAGCAGGAAGTTGCCTGATGCTGGCTCTGAATATCAAACACGCTGTGCAACAGGTTACTGGCGAACGTGCAGATGTTTTGGCGCAGGTGCTCAGAGAGCAAGTTAATCTGGCCGTTTGGGAGCGGCAGTTACCGGCTCACATCACCGATTTCGCAGCAAATGTCGTCGCCCATGACCGAACCTTAGCTGAATCGGTCACGCTCGATCTGAGTGGTGCAGACACGCAACCCGACCTAGCAGCTTTGCTCGCGCGATACAGTCATTTGCCCGGCCATGAGGCTTTGCTCGGTGATGTGCGCTGGCTGGTCAGTGCGTTTGTCTGCCTGGTCGACGCAAAGCGCATTGGCTTGCGCATGCGGGTATTGGACAAAGCCATGTGCCCGCGTTTTCACGTCGACCATGTGCCGCTCAGGCTGATTACTTGTTACGCGGGGCCGGGCAGTGAATGGTTGTCAGAGGATGCAATGGACCGCCGATTGCTCGGCCAGCCAGGTGCTGAGCCAACGGATGACGGGTTGATCAATCGCGCTCAAGCGGGCCATGTGTTACTGGCCAAGGGAGAGCGTTGGGTGGGCAATGAGGGGCAGGGGTTGATCCACCGCTCACCGCTGACTTCTAACGGTGTGCCCCGGCTGTTACTGACGCTGGACTGGCTGGCGTGAGTGAACATTCCGATTGCGCGAGGGGCATACGTCGATAATCAGGCAGTTGGTATGATCCGTTTGCAGGGGCATTCAGCGCCCCTGCAAACGGATCATGCAGCGAGTGTTAGGGTTCAGCCCTTGAGGTATTCAGCACTGTTAACCACGTTCGCATAGGCGAACGCCAGACCTGCCATGAACGCGGCGTGTACGTCTGGGGCCGGTACTTTACGGCCTGCAAATTCCAGATCGAGGGTGGTGCAGGCATCTTCTACAACTGTCACCGGGTAACCAAAGTCAGCTGCCGCACGCACGGTGGCGTCGATGCACATGTGGCTCATTGCGCCGACCACTGTGAGCATATCGATGGCGTGCGCCTGCAGGATCGACTTGAGTTCGGTTTCGCGAAATGAGTTGGGGAAATTTTTGACAATCACCGGCTCATCATCCTGCGCCGCCATTGCTTCGATGAACTGAACCGCTGGCGTGTTTTTAGTGAACAGCGGGGCATCAGGCTCAGCCGATTCATGCCTGATGTTAATGATCAGATCACCGGCTTTACGCGCCTTGGTTACGACCGCAAGTGCAGTGCTGATGGTTTGCTCGATGCGGTGCAAAGGCAGGTTGCCGGTTGGCAGGTATTCGTTTTGCAGGTCGACGACAATAACTGCGTGCTTGCTCATGCTTCACTCCAGCGATATTGAATGGATGACGGTTCCATTCTCACGGGGATGCGCTAGAGTATCGAGTGGCCATATCGACATAATTCGGGTAAAAAACGACACATGACAACCATGCAGTCAATCGAAATCGGCGTAGCTTTATACCCGTCAGCGCAGCAGGCGGCCGTGCTTGGCGTGACTGATTTACTGCTGATGGCAGGAGGAATTGCGGCTGAACATGCAGGCCTCGGGCACAATCCCGTACGTGTAACGCACTGGCAGGCAAGCTCTGAGAAAACGCCACCCGTGCGGGTGTTCGACAGCTCGCCAGACTTGCCCTGCGAGCTGGCCCTGGTGATTGTGCCGCCAAAGCTCGGTGATCCGATTGATCCACACCGCGTTGCCTCGACCGTTACATGGCTGCAAGGCGTGCATGCCAATGGCGGCATCCTGGCCTCTGTTTGTGCAGGCACTTTTGTGCTGGCCGAAACCGGGCTGCTTAACCAACGCACGGTTACCGCGCACTGGGCACTAGCCGAGTCGTTCGAGGCGCGTTTTCCGGATATTGGCGTAGACACCGATCAACTATTGATCGATGACGTAGACATCATTACCAGCAGCGGCCTGATGAGCTGGACAGATTTGGGCCTGCGGTTGGTCGAACGTTTTCTCGGGCCGAATGTGATGCTGCAGACCGCGCAAGTGTTGCTGATTGATGTGCCGGGAAGGGAGCAGCGCTACTACAGCATGTTTGCGCCGCGACTGGCGCATGGCGACAGTGCCATTCTTAAAGTCCAGCACTGGCTGCAAACGGTAGAAGGCAAGGATGTGTCGCTTGCCCAGCTGGCAGCATTGGCCAACCTCGAAGAGCGCACGTTCCTGCGGCGTTTTCAAAAAGCCACCGGCATGACTTCATCAGAATATTGCCAGCAACTCAGGGTCAGCAAGGCGCGATCAGCGCTGCAACTGGGCCATCTGTCGGTGGAGCGCGTGGCCTGGGCCGTTGGCTACTCCGACCCCAGTGCCTTTCGTAAGGTTTTCACGCGTATTGTCGGGCTGTCACCCAGTGAATACCGGAGCCGCTTCAAACCGCAACCGGCTTAGTTCAACCGGTCTCACCGTCACTGAAACTCGCCATGCTCCAACAGGAAAGCCATGCCGTCGGCTATGTCTTTGCGCAGAGCCTCGGCGGCTGCATCACCATCACCACGGCCGAGTGCTTCAACGATTTCCTCGTGGTAATCGATGTCGAGAATGGCCTCCAGATTGCCTGCGTAACTGCTGCCAAACTGGCGCAGAAACGGACCGACTTGTAGCCATAGCGTCTCGATCAGAAAGATCAACGACTCTGAATGGCAGGCGCGATAGATCATGAATTTGAATTCGTAATTGCGCAGCAGGTAATCGTCGATGTCCTTGTTCTTGGCGGCTTGCGTCAGGGCAGAGGAGGCGTTTTGAATGGCTTTCAGCTCAGCCTTTTTGAACGCATCGGCTGCCGCCCGCGCCGCTGCAACTTCACACACCAATCGCGTGCTCATCAGATCGGCAAAGCGCTGACGGGTCATGACTGGCAACGTAAGCGAGCCATTGGGTAATTGGTCCAGCGCTTTGAGCGATTGCAGCTTCATCAGCGCGGCGCGAACCGGCATGTCGCTGGTGCCCAACTCATGGGCAATCTTGCGTGAGGTGAGTTTTTGACCAGGCTTGATCTGGCCCGACATCAGCGCATGCGTCAGCCGTTGATAGACGACTTCATGGAGCGGGGCCACTTCAATGGTTTCAAGGCCTATCGGGCTTTTATCTTTCACGTGTTCTCCATGTGAGGACTCTGCGATGGTGCTCGCCAAACAGCTCTACAAGCTTGTGCGCCAGCGGAATCTTATTCTGCAGTGGCGCGTCGGGCCAGAAAAAATTGGCTCATTGATGACGCCAAACCCGGCGGTATCACGTCAGAAGGGCGCCTGAACGCCGATTTTTACCGCAAAAGTCAGCCACAGCAGGGCACAAAAATATATCTATTCGATGGGCTTGCGAAATCTCTCGCTAAGCCTATATCGTGTGATCTGCGATCGCAAAAATTATGAAATTTATTGCTGTATGCATCCGGCGCAGATGTCAGGCGTTACCCAGCGCGATATCGATCAGGCCGTGCAGCTTTACGCCAAGCCGCTGCAGGTGGCGATGCCGGAACTGGATGGGTTGTCGTCGGGCTCACAGGCCTGAATTGGCTGCGATCTACGCCGCATAAATGATCAAGAAAACCGCTGGCCGGGTAGGCCTGGCAGCGGTGAACACTCAATTACAAAGCCGCGACTTAATTTTTCCCGGTTGACCGACCGCAGCGTCGCAACCCAATAACAGCAGGGCCTTCGTGCCCAAGCAATAGAGAGGAAATCATGAGCTTGTCGAAACAGACCCTGGCATTGCAGCACACCGATGCGCAGCATCACCTGCACCCGTTTACCAATTCCCGCGAATTGAATGACCGTGGCGTGCGCGTGATCAGCTCGGCCAAAGGGGTGTATCTCACCGACACCGAAGGCAACCAGTTGCTTGATGGCATGAGCGGGTTGTGGTGTGTGTCCGTTGGGCATGGTCGTCAGGAGATTATTGACGCGGTGTCCCGTCAGCTCAGCGAACTGACGTTCTACAACACCTTCTTCAACACCTCGCACCCGCCGGTTATCGAGTTGTCGCGCAAGTTGGCAGCGATCACGCCAGCGCAGTTCAACCACTTTTTCTATACCGGTTCCGGGTCTGAATCCAACGACACGATTTTCCGCCTGGCCCGCTACTTTTGGGAGCTGCAAGGCAAGCCCGAGAAACGCATCATGGTGGGTCGCATCAATGGCTATCACGGCTCTACAGTCGCGGCGGCCTCATTGGGCGGCTTTGGCGGTATGCACGCACAGGGCGGCATGCTGATTCCCGATGTGGTGCACGCGCCGCAACCGTTCTGGTGGGCGAATGGCGGCGACATGACCCCGGAAGCCTTCGGCCTGCACGTGGCACAACAAACCCTCGACATGATCGACGAAATCGGTGCCGACAAAGTCGCAGCGATGATTGCCGAGCCGATTCAAGGCGCTGGTGGGGTCATCATTCCACCTTCTTCCTACTGGCCGGCGCTTTCGGCGGGCCTAAAGGCGCGTGACATTCTGCTGATTTCCGATGAGGTTATCTGCGGCTTCGGGCGCACAGGTGAGTGGTTTGGCTGCGAGTTGATGGGCACCGAGCCCGATTTCATGACCATGGCCAAGGGCATCACCTCGGGCTATGTGCCCATGGGCGCTGTCGCCGTGTCCGATCGTATCGCCCAAGTGTTGCTTGAGCGCGGTGATGAGTTTGCCCACGGCTTTACTTATTCCGGCCACCCGGCTGCGTGTGCGGCGGCGATTGCCAACCTTGAGATTCTTGAGTCCGAGCAAATGGTCACGCGCGTGCGCGATGATATTGGCCCTTATCTGCAGCAGAAATGGCAGGCACTGGCTGAACATCCGATGGTGGGTGAAGCGGTTATGGCCGGCCTGATTGGCGCCTTTCAGTTCACCTCGAACAAGGCCAAACGCAGCAGCTTCCCGGCCGAGGCCAGGATCGGCATGATCGCCCGTGAGCACTCGTTCAACAATGGCCTGGTCATGCGCGCAGTCGGCGATCGGATGGTCATCGCGCCGCCGTTCAGCCTGACGCACGCCGAAGCCGATGAGCTGATCGCCAAGACGCAAAAAGTCATTGAGCTGACCTATGCTCACGCCCGTAATCTGGGTTTGATTGACTAACTCCCTGCCCACTATTGGTCGCCGATATGAATGCTAAATCGCCCTCAGGGGCCACGATGGAAGAGCTGAATCAGTTTCTGGCCAAGTATCCGGACGTTAAAGGCGTCGACATTGTCATGACCGACTGCCACGGCATCGGGCGTGGCAAGACCATTCGCCGGCATGAACTGGAGTCGCTGTATGAGTCGGGACGCGCCATGCCGACCTCGCTGTTTGGACAGGATGTTGCGGGCGATGACGTCGACTGTTCACTGGTATTGCACGATGGCGGCGGCGACAAGCGCTGCTGGCCAGTGCCGGGAACGCTCGGGCTGCAGCCCCATTCAGGCAGGGGCGTGGTGCTGGTGAGCATGTACAACGCCGATGGCTCGCCCTTCAATGCCGATCCGCGTGCAGTTTTGGTCCGGCAGGTCGAGGCCGCCAATAAGGCTGGCTACGCACCCATGGGCGCGTTTGAGCTTGAGTTTTACCTGATCGACAAAGAACGAGATGCCAACGGACGGTATCAGCCGGCGCGCTATTTGCTGTCGGGCCGCCGCTCGCTCAATCGCAACACAATGGCGGTTGATGAGCTGGATGAAATGTCGCCCTTGTTCGAGATGATCTACGCCGGTGCCGAGCATCTGGGCATTCCCATGGAGTCGGTTATTTCGGAATACGCGGTAGGTCAATACGAGCTGACCATCCGCTACCGGGACCTGCTGCGCGCCGCGGATGATGTGATATTGGCCAAGCGCCTGATTCGCTCGGTGGCCCGTCGCTTCGGCGTGGAGGCCTGCTTCATGGCCAAACCATTCGGACAGGAAGCGGGTTCGGGTATGCATCTGCATCTGTCATTGAACGATGAGGGCGGCAGCAACTTGTACGCTGATCAGCCTTGCGGTGAACTGAGCCAGCTGATGCTGCAGTCCATCGGTGGCATCCGCAAAACCGTAGGCGACACGGCGCTGATTCTGGCGCCGTTCCTCAACTCGTGGCGGCGGTTTGCCTCGGCGGTCTACTCGCCAGCATCGGATACCTGGGGCTTTGAAAACCGCACAGTCGCCTTGCGCGTACCTGATGGTTCAGCCAAGACCCGTCACTTCGAGCACCGCGTAGCCGGCGTTGATGCCAACGCGTATCTGGTGGCCGCAGTGACATTAGCCGGGGCCATGCAAGGTATTCGCGAAGAAAGCGGTCCGGGCCCTGCGGTAGAGGGCAACGGCTACAGCAAGGAGCATGTGGCGGATTTGCCGACCAGCTGGAAAGGGGCGATTGATCGCTTTGAGCAATCCGCTTTCATGCAAGAGGTGTTCGGGCAGTGTTTGCACGAGTCGTTTGTAGCGATTAAACGGGCCGAGTTGCAACGCCTGGAGCTGGACATATCTGAAGCCGAGTGGGACCTTTACGGGTTTGTGGTGTAAGCCCTAATTGCTGCCCCTCGCCAAACAGCAAGGTTGCTTTGGCGAGGGGCAGGCCGCTGCGTTTGCTTAGATCTGCCAAGTTTCGAACACAGTTTATTGCTCTTGCGGATTCTCGTGCAGTCTTGATTCAGACATCACTGAATGATTTTGAGCCCGTCCCTCGGCGCGGAGCCGAAGAGGTGTGCGTAGCGCAATGTGGCATTGGCGTGCTCACGCATGATCATCTCGGCACGTGCGCCCTGACCGCTTAACAGCGCATCTACCACGGTGTGATGTTGCATATGGGCAAAGTTGAAGCGGCGGTACTCCAGAGCCAGGTCGTTGCGGTCGACGGCTAATGAGCTGACAGACGCGAAGGGCAGGTGCTCATTGCGGGCAAGCGCCTCGGCGATGGCCATGTTATTGCTGGCGTCGATAATTGCCTGATGAAAGCGCTTATTGATGTCGTGATATTCAGCCAGATCCTCCTCGCTGACGTAGCCCTTGGCGAACAACTGATCGCCTTGTTCAAGGCAGGACAGCAACACCTCGCGAATCCCGGTTGGTATCCCGCGTTCTGCTGCCTGGCGCGCTGCCAGCCCTTCGAGAACGCCACGGACTTCAACCGCTCCGGCAAGATCATCGGCGGTCATCTGTTTAACCGTGAAGCCACGGGCGCCGAGCCGAATCAGCAGGCCTTCCTGTTCCAAAGCGCGAAAAGCCATGCGCACAGGCATCCGCGACACGCCCAGCCGGTCGGCTGTGGGAATCTCTGCGAGCCGCTCACCGGCAGGGAACTCGCCGTCGATGATCATCTTGCGTAACAGATTGAGTACGCGCTGGCCTGAACCGCTCATTAAAGCCTCTATTGGATCCAATTAGATTTATAGGTTGCCAATGTACTCTTGAACCAGTCCCTGATTCCAGTGTTGGATTCGGCGAGTTATCGGAGCTTATTGTGTTCGTTAATCGCACGATCACTGGATCCAGTGGCTAGATTAAGCTCAGTTTTATGAGTAGATTTTGCTCAAGATGGATCCATTGATAACAATAAGCGAGATCTGAGCATGTTCCCGAAAAACGCCTGGTACGTTGCCTGCACCCCGGATGAAATTGCGGATAAGCCTTTGGGGCGCAAAGTCTGTAACGAGAGCATTGTGTTCTACCGTGGCCACGAAGGCCGGGTCGCGGCCGTTGAGGATTTCTGCCCGCATCGCGGAGCGCCGTTGTCCCTTGGTTATGTGCAGAACGGTCAACTGGTGTGCGGCTACCACGGGCTGGTGATGGAATGTAATGGCAAGGTGGCCGGCATGCCGAATCAGCGTGTGCAGGGTTTTCCGGCAATTCGCAGTTTCCCGGTAGAGGAGCGTTATGGCTTTATCTGGGTGTGGCCGGGTGATCCCAAGAAAGCCAGTGCCGACCTGATTCCTCATCTTGAATGGGCTCAGAATCCTGAGTGGGCGTACGGCGGTGGCTTGTTCCACATCAATTGCGATTATCGGCTGATGGTCGACAACCTCATGGATCTGACCCATGAAACCTATGTGCATGCTTCCAGCATTGGTCAGAAAGAGATCGATGAAGCGCCGGTGACCACTAAAGTTGACGGCCAGAACGTGATCACCAGTCGTTTCATGGAAGGTGTCATGCCGCCACCGTTCTGGCGTGCGGCATTGCGCGGTAATGGTTTGGCCGATGATGTGCCGGTGGACCGCTGGCAGATCTGCCGCTTCTCACCACCAAGCCATGTAATGATTGAAGTGGGTGTAGCGCATGCGGGCAACGGCGGTTATGACGCCGCGCCAGAGCACAAGGCCGGCAGTATTGTGGTGGATTTCATTACCCCGGAGACCGACACATCCATCTGGTATTTCTGGGGCATGGCGCGCAACTTCAAGGCGCAAGATGCTGAGTTGACCGAGACCATTCGCGCGGGCCAAGGCAAGATCTTCTCGGAGGATCTGGAAATGCTCGAACGTCAGCAACGCAACTTGTTGGCGCATCCCGAACGTAATCTGCTCAAACTCAATATCGATGCTGGCGGAGTGCAGTCGCGCCGAATTATCGAGCGCATCATTGCAGCAGAAAAACAGGCGGGTGATGCAGTTATCGCCCGGAGTGCATCGTCATGGATGTATTGATCTCGGCCATGCGCCTGGTCGCCAGAGACATTGTTAGCGTTGAGCTGGTTAATCCAGATGGCAGTGACTTGCCAGCATTTGCGGCCGGTTCGCACATCGATGTGCACCTACCCAACGGGCTGGTCCGTCAGTACTCGCTGTTCAATAACCCGCAAGAGCGCAATCGTTATTGTATTGCTGTCCTCAAAGATCCAGCTTCGCGAGGTGGCTCGACCGCTGTGCACGAAGCGCTGCGAGTCGGCCAGAGAATAGGGATCAGCGAGCCACGCAATCTGTTTGCGCTGGATGAAAGCGCACCGCGAAGTGTGTTGTTCGCCGGGGGTATTGGTATCACGCCGGTATACAGCATGGCGCAACGCCTGGCTTCGAATGGGGCTGCGTTCGAACTGCACTATTCGAGTCGCTCTGCGCAGCAAGCGGCGTTTGTCAGACGCCTGCAGCAGCTCGAATTTGCCGCCAATGTTCATGTTCACCTTGATGATGGTGATGAGCAGCAACGGCTCGACATTACAGCTGTTCTGGCCAGGCAATGCACGCAAACCCACTTGTACGTCTGCGGGCCAACGGGCTACATGGACTTTGTACTTGAGAATGCGCGAGCATTGGGCTGGTCGGAAAATCGCCTGCACCGCGAATACTTCAGCGCTGCGCCTACAGTCACGGCTGATGACACTAGTTTTGAAGTCCGGTTGAACAGCAGCGGTCTGGTGTTGCAAATTCCGGCAGACAAAACGGTGGTACAAGTTCTTGATGAAGCTGGCGTGATCATTCCTGTGTCGTGCGAGCAGGGCATATGCGGTACTTGCCTGACTCGCGTGATCGACGGCCAGCCCGACCACCGCGATGCCTTTATGACACCCGCCGAACACGCCCTGAACGATCAGTTCACACCCTGCTGCTCACGGGCTAAAAGTGCTTGTCTGGTGTTGGATATTTAGGCAAATGTCGGAAAACGTCTGAGAAGTAGAGCGCGGCGTAAATATACGATCAAGTACGTTTGCGTTGCGTTTGGAGGTTTCTGCGTCAGTCGATGCAAGCCACCAGTAAGCCGCTACCGATAATTTGAGGTGCCGCCATGCCGTGCGCTGGCGCCCAGTTCGCGGGAGATTTCGCGGGCGCATTGCTGGAGGGCTTCGAGGTAGCTCTGCAGTGCGCTGTCGTTATCCATCACCGCTTCCGGGCCAGACAGATTGATGGCGGCGACTACGGCGCCAAGGTGGTTGTATACCGCGCAGGCAATGGCCGTGGAGTAGTCTGAGCGATGCAGGACCCAGCCACGCTCACGGTCGCCTTCGACCAGTTGGCGCAATTCGGGCAGGGTTTTCGGGGCGGGAGGTGGATAGTCGTCCAGCCGTGCATGTTGATACAGGTTGTTCAGTTCGCTGGCATCCAATCCGGTCAGCAACATGCGGCCCATGGCCGTGCAGTGGCAGGGAATGCGTGTGCCAATCGGGATGTTGACTGATAGCCGTTGAGCCGCAAATGCGCGGTACAGATACAGGCTGTCGGTCTGTTCGCGAATCGACAAGTGACACGATAGCGAGGTGCGATCACGCAGGGCATTTAAGTACGGCAAGCTGACATCGACCAGATCGCGACTGGTCAGGTAACTGAAACCGTCGCTGACGACTTGCGGGCCCAGTTCGTAGCTGTTTTTGCCGAGCTTGCGCAGATAATCCATCTCACACAGTGTGTGCACGATCCGGTAGACAGCGGAGACGCTGACTCCCAGATTTTCGGCGATGTCGTTCATGCTCAGCGTGCGCTGCGCCGCGCCAAACATTTGCAAAATGCTCAAGCCGCGTTGTAGCGCCGGGACCCTGTAATCGGTGTCGCGCTCGAGTTGTTCGCCGGTGGTCATTGCAGGCTCCCTTGCCGAGAGATAGAGGAGTCAATGCGCCCTGAGTAAGCAGGGCGCATCCGGGGGTTACAGCAGTTCGTCGATGCCGGCTGGCGCGCCGGCGAACTCGGCCATTGCATCCAGCAGCGCGTCCCAGAAATAGTCAGCCGAGGCGCGGTCGCAGAGAATCTGCAAGGCTGGCAAGTCGCCCTCGGCCAGATTGATCACGATCACGTTGATCCGCGCTGCCGAGGTTTGTGCCACAGAGCCTGGCGGGAAGGCTTGCGCGCTGAGGTCGACGCCACACAGCTTGGCCATGACCTCGCTGATGTGCTCGCCCGTCAGCAGCAACCAGGCGTGGCTGTCCTGTCGCGGTAGCAGGTAGTTCGGCGTGTCGTCGTATTGCCATTGCACCTCCTCAAGTGCGATGCGGCTGCCGCCATCGAACAGGCTGCCGAGCAGCAGGTATTCATTCTGCGAGAGCCGCGCCACACGGCTGCCATCCGCCTGCACCACGGCCTGATTGGGCTGGGCAGGCAGTTGGTAGCCACGTTGGCGCAGGTATTCAGCCGTGTTTGCGCCGCGAAAACCCACGCGCGGCAGATTGCTCAGGTCGAGCAGGGCACAGCGCTGCAACTGGGCTTTTTCGTCGTGTTGCCCGTAACGGGCAACGATTACGCTGTCGCCCATCGGGCCGAGTGTTGCGCCGACATGGCGATGCGCCAACGGGCTGCGCTGATTGAAGTTACGGGCTTGTAGTGAGGCCATGTTCAAAGCTCCTGCCGCAAGGTTTCTGGATCGTAGAACGGCAATTTGACCACCGTGGCGTGAACCATTTCTGCGCCTTCCACGCGGATAGGAATTTGCGCGCCCGGCGTGGCCTGATCGGCTGCACAGTAAGCCAGGCCAATGATCTGCCCAAGTGTTTGCGAGTACTCGCACGAGGTGACGTTACCGCTGATATCAGCGCCCTTGAGAACAAGATGGCCTTCCAAAGGTTTGCTGGAAGTGGCGGGCAGGGTGAAGCCCACCAACTTGCGCTTGAGCGGTTGCGCCGCGAGGATTTCGACCGATCGCTTGCCGACGAAAAACGGCTTGCTGCGAGCTACTGCCCAGCTCATGTCGATTTCACCCGGATGGGTCATGCCGTCAGTGTCCTGGCTGATAATTACGTGGCCTTTTTCAAGGCGCAGCAGGCGCTGGGTTTCGACGCCAAACGGGCGAATGTCGAATGCTTTGCCGGCCTCCATCAACGCGTCCCACAAGGCTTCGCCGTAGCGCGCGGGTACGTGTATTTCATAGCCCAGTTCGCCAACGAAACCGACTCGCAGCAAGCGCGCCGGAATACCTGCCACAGTGCCCAGGCGTACGCCCAGATACGGGAAGCCTTCTGCGCAAAGATCAACGTCGTTGCAGAGTTGTTCCAGGACTTTGCGCGAATCCGGGCCTGCCAGATTGACGGCGGCCAGCGCTGCGGTCACGTTGGTGATGTCCACGTTGAGGCGCCATTGGGCGTTCCACTTGAGCATTTGCTGGTAGATACGGTCGACGCCGCTGGTGGTGGCCGAAACGTAAAAATGGTTTTCGCTGAAGCGCGCGCAAACCCCGTCGTCAATCACCACACCATCTTCTGCCGTCATCAGGGCGTAGCGCGAACGCCCCACGGGCTGCTTGAGAAAGGCGAAGGTGTAGATGCGGTTGAGTAGTTCGGCGGCATCCGGGCCGCGCACATCAAGACCGCCGAGGGTGGAGACGTCGATCAGGCCGACTTTCTCACGTACATGACGGGCCTCGGCTTGCATGCAGGCGTCGCGCTCGGAGCTGCTGCCGTAATACGCCGGACGTTGCCAGATACCTGCGGGCATCATCTTCGCGCCTGCTTCCAGGTGGCGTTGATGCATGGGTGTTTGTCTGGCGGGATCAAAGCCACGTCCGGCAACATGCGCCAGCTTTTCGGCCACAAACGGCGGGCGTGCGGTGGTAACGCCGGTTTCGCTGACGCTGCGACCGGTTGCCTGCGCCACCAAACGCGCCGTTGGCAGGGCAGAATGGCGGCCCTGCGATGGCCCCATTCCCACGGTCGAGAAGCGTTTGACCAGTTGCACGTCGCGGTAGCCGTAGCGGGTCGCGTTGATGATGTCGCGCACTTGCAGGTCTTCGTCAAAATCGACGAACTCCTTGCCTTTCGGGTGGGCAAAAATCGGCCACTCAAAGTTAACGCGCGGCTCTTCGAGCAATGCTGTACCGGCCAGCTCGGCTCGCAAGCCAAGACGGCTCAGTGCGGCAGCGGCGGCTTTACGTGCGTCGGCAAAAACGTTCTCAAGGCGGTGATGGCCATTAACCGAACCGGCCACGCCAAGGTTGTCGGGCAAGCCGGTGAGGGCAAATGCAGCGTCCTTGTCGCTGTAGCTGAGCTTGCCGCCAGCCTGGCAGAGCAGTTGATACACAGGCATGTAGCCGGCGGACATGCACAACAAGTCACAGTCGATGTGCTGCGCCTCCTTACCCACCAGGCCCTGGCCGGTTATGCGGCGCACATCGACGCCGCTGATATGGCGCATGCCTTTCCCATGCAGGGCTTCATATACCGTGCTCGCCAGCTGGCAGTTGATGCCGCGACTTTGCAAGGCGGTGACCAGCGCGCCGTTGTCTGGTTGTGGGCGCATGTCGACCAGCGCTGCGACAGTCACGCCTTGCTCATGCAGGTCGAGTGCGGCGAGGTAGCCGTCGTCATTGCCGGTTAATACAACTGCACGATTGCCTGGCTTGACCGCATAGAGTTTCATCAGCCGCTGGGCGGCGCTGGTGAGCATGATGCCGGGCAGGTCGTTGTTGCGAAATACCACCGGCTGATCGAACGCACCGGCTGCGACGATGCACTCCTTGGTGCGCACCTTGTACAGGCGATTGCCCTGAATCACGGGCAGGAAGTTATCGGTGAACCACGCATTGCAGGTCGCCTGGGTGAGAATACGAATATTGGCGTGCTGCTCAACCGCCTTGATCAATTCCGTACCAGCTTGCTGGGTCTGATTGCCTTCTACATCGAAGCGTGCCCATGTCAGTGAGCCGCCGAGCAAGGGTTGCTGTTCAACCAGCAGAACCTTGGCGCCGGCGTTGGCTGCGCTAAGCGCTGCCTGCAGGCCAGCGGGGCCCGCGCCGACCACGGTTATATCGGTGAACAGAAAGGCCTTGTCGTGGTATTGCGGCTGGAAATTCAGGTCGAGCACACCAAGGCCGGCTTTTTTGCGAATCAGCGGCTCCCAGACCTTCCACATGCCTTTTGGTTTGTAGAACGAACGGTAGTAAAAACCCACCGGCATAAATTTCGAGAAGTGGCCAAGCATCGCGTCGCGGTCTTTATCCAGCGAGCCGGAATAATTCTGACCCGTAACATTAAGGCCATGGCTGAGCGGGTGCATGTCAGCCAGCACATTTGGCTCGTCCGGTAATTGCACCAGGCTGTTGGCGTCTTGGCCTGCCATGGTCAACGGGCCGCGCGGGCGATGGTATTTGAACGAGCGCGAGAGCAACCAACGGCCATTGGCGACGAGAGCGCTGGCGATGCTGTCGCCCATAAAACCTTGGTAAGACTTACCGTCGAACTCGAAATCAAGCGGTTGATTGCGGTTGATCAGTAAACCCATTGGCGCGGGCAGGCGGTTGAAAGACGTCATACGGTGGCCTCCTCAACCTTGGCCGGTGCAGCAAAGTCGACACGCTGCTTGAACAGTTCTTGCGGATCAAAGGTGCGGATAATTTCGTCGCTGACCGTATGGCGCTCGGCCAGAAACCAGTAGCTTGAGGCGTTATGCATCCACCACTCGGTAACGACTCCGGCGAGGTTGTCGCTGTTGAACACATAAGCGGCCCATTCGGCATCGCTGCAGTGGCTGGGATCGGGCATGGCTTTAAGTTCGCCGCCGTAGGTGAATTCGCTGATATTGCGCGGGCCGTTCAACGGGCAGGGCATGATTTTCATCGGATGTTCCTTAGTGGCTGGCCGCTGTCGCGCCCATCTCGTTGACCTGCTGGAAGGTCGAGAAGCGGTCCAGTGCAAACGGTTTGATCAGCTCGGGAGTCTTGCCGCCACTCGCCACCAGCTCAGCCATGGTCTTGCCGCAGATCGGCGTGGCCTTGAAGCCCCAGGTCCCCCAGCCAGCGTCGAGGTAATAGTTTTCGACCGGGGATAAACCCATGATCGGGCTGTAGTCGGGCGTCATGTCGGTAATGCCGGCCCATTGGCGCATCAACCGGGCGTTGGCCAGGAAAGGGAACATCTCGATGGCATGCGCCAACAGGCTCTCTTTCAGCTCCAGGGTCGAGCGGGTGTTGTACAGCGGGTAGGGATCAGAGCCGCCGCCAAAGACCATTTCGCCACGGCTGGTCTGCTGAACGTAGCAGTGCAGGGCGCTGGAACTCACCAGCGGGTCGAGGAATGGCTTGAAAGGCTGAGTCACCATCGCTTGCAACGGGTAGCTGTGAATGGGTGCCTTGATTCCGGCCTTGGCCATCATCAGTGAGCTGTGACCGGCTACGGCTTGTACCGCGCAACCACATTTGACGGTGCCGCGATTAGTCTTCACCGCGACAATTTTGCCGTGCTCGACTTGCAGATCCTCAACCTCGGTGAGCTGGTGAATCTCGACACCCAGCTTGGCCGCCTGCTTGGCATATCCCCAGGCCACTGCGTCGTGGCGAGCGGTGGCACCGTCGATATGCCAGAGCCCGGCAATAACCGGCAAATGGCCGGGGTCAAGGTTGAGGCTTGGGACCAGCTCGCGGATCTGCTGGCGGTCGATCATTTCGGTACGGCCACCGAAATGCTTGTTCACTTCGGCGCGCTGGCGGAACGCGCGCACGGTTGCATCCGTGTGAGCCAGGGTTAACTGACCGCGCTCGGAATACATGATGTTGAAGTCGAATTCGTTGGACAGATTCTGGAACAACTTTACCGACTCGGCATAGAAGCGAACGCCTTCCGACGTCAGGTAGTTGGAGCGGATCACTGCGGTGTTACGCGCCGTATTGCCACTGCCCAGGTAGGACTTTTCAAGCACAGCAACATTGGTCACACCGTGGTACTTGGCCAGGTAATAGGCGGTTGCCAGACCGTGGCCGCCACCGCCAATAATGACCACGTCGTAACTGGCCTTGAGTTCACGGGGAGGCGGCAGGTCGGCTTCTATCGGATAGTCCGAGGAAAGCCCGTATTTCAGGAGGTTGTAAGGCATGCTTGCTCCGTAGCGGACACCGCTTGCGTATGGCTGTTGTGTTGCTGACGTGCAGCGCTGACGGTATTGCTCATCAGCATGGCAATCGTCATGGGGCCAACACCGCCGGGCACTGGGGTGATGGCTGAAACCAGGGGTAATGCACTGGCGAAATCGACATCGCCGACCAATCGTGACTTGCCGTCTTCCTCAATGCGGTTGATGCCGACATCGATCACCACAGCGCCAGGTTTGAGCCAGCTGGCATTGATCATCCGTGGGCGACCGACAGCGGCAATCACGATGTCGGCTTGGCGGCACAGTGCAGCCGCATCGATGCTTCGCGAATGCACCACAGTCACCGTGCAGTCGGCTTGCAGCAGCAGCGCGGCCATGGGTTTGCCGACGATGTTCGAGCGACCAATCACCACCGCGTGCTTACCGGCGAGCGTGCCGCAGGTTTGCTCAAGCAGGCGCATGCAACCTGCCGGTGTGCATGGTGTGAGTACTGCGCGGCCCTGGCTCAGACCACCGACGTTGCTGCTGTGAAAGCCGTCGACATCCTTGGCCGGATTGATGGCTTCGAGCACGCGGGTCTCATCGATATGTGCCGGCAACGGCAACTGCACCAAAATGCCGTTGATAGCCGGGTCGGCGTTCAGTTGGCCGATTAAATCGAGCAACACACTTTGTGCGGTTTCGGCTGGCAGTCGGTGCTCGATCGAGCGGATACCGGTTTCCTCGGCACGCAGCACTTTGTTGCGCACATAAACGTGGCTGGCCGGATCGTCGCCGACCAGCACTACTGCGAGTGCGGGGTGTACACCTTGCTCGCGTAACGCCGAAACAGCCGCACCCACTTCACTGAGCACCAGTGCTGAAATGGCTTTGCCGTCTATCAGGTCGCCGTGAACTGGGTTGTTCATCTGAAAATCACCGTTTTGTCGTGGTTGAGGAACACACGGTGTTCGATGTGGTACTTGACCGCTTTCGACAGCGCCACAGTTTCGGTGTCGCGGCCGGTCGCCACCAGATCATCCGGCAGGTAACTGTGATCAACGCGCTGAATTTCCTGCTCGATAATCGGGCCTTCGTCGAGATCACCGGTAACGTAGTGAGCCGTTGCACCGATCAGCTTCACGCCGCGGTCATAGGCCTGGTGATAGGGTTTTGCGCCTTTGAAGCCAGGCAGAAACGAGTGGTGGATGTTGATGGCGCGACCGGAGAGTTTCTGGCACAGCTCATCCGAGAGAATTTGCATATAACGGGCAAGCACCACCAGCTCGGTGCCAGTTTCCTCGATGATGCGCAGCAACTCGGCCTCTTGTTGTGCTTTGGTGTCTTTGCTCACCGGCAAGTAAATAAAGCGAATGCCCATGCGCTCGGCCATCGGGCGCAGATCCAGATGGTTGGAAACCACAGCGGTGATATGCATGTGCATCTCACCTTTCTGGAAGCGATACAGCAGGTCGGACAGGCAATGGTCGTACTTGCTCACCATCAGCAATACTCGCATGGGGGTTACGCTGCTGTGCAGTTCCCAGTCCATGTCAAAGCCCGCTGCCACCTGCAGAAAACCTTGCTCGACTTCCTTGATGTCACCTTGCACGCCCGCGTTGAAGCGAAACACCGCGCGCATGAAGAAGCGCCCGCTGAACTCGTCGTCAAATTGCGCCATCTCGCTGATGTAGCACTGTTGATCGGCCAGAAAGGTACTGACCGCAGAAACAATGCCCGAGGTAGCCGGGCAACTGACTTTGATGATGTATTGATTCGGGGCTTGGTGCATGGAGTCCTCGCTAAGAGCCTGGGCGGTTTTCTCGCTGGCAAAAGAGAAATTCATCCGCGAATAAAATTAACCGAAAGGAATATATAATTCTTGTGGGGATTTTTATAAGCGAATGAAACTTGCCTGTCTATACCTATTAGGAAATATTGTGTCCTGTCAGGAATATTTGTTGAGACGGCCAGACGTGATGCTTCGCAGGTTCACAAGCGCATAAAGCGTCAGCGGGTCAGGCCTTTACTCAGCAGTCAGGCAAGGTGTTGCAGAAGCGATGCCAAACGCGTGCCCGAAATAATCAGTCGCGCGAAATGCCCCTCGGCGGTGGCTTGGCAGGAACAATATTGGGCATGGCGGGACGATGCCGCCGGTGAGGATCGCGACGTCGCTGAGTGCGGGCGGATATGACTCGATGCTGATCTGATCGCGCGAATCTTGCGGGTATCAAGCGTCTGGGTGTTGCCAGCGTATTAAATGTCTGCAGGCTGGCCAGAGGCGGTTATAAACGAGACGGGAGGGCAGGCGCATGGCGCGCTGAGTAGGCCCCGTAAGCTCGGGGCCGGCGCAGTAGATTGGCAGCAATCAGGCAGCAGGGTGCGAACACCCCGGCGGATTATTCCTTGCCGTAGTTCATGATCGACAGCAGGCGAATGGGCACAGTCACCAGTTTTTCCGGGCCATGCGGAACTTCGCCATCAAAGGTCAGGCTATCGCCTGGCGTCATGGTGTAGAGCTGATCACCGTGGCGGTAAACCAGTTCACCTTCAAGCAAGTGCAAAAATTCTGTGCCCGGGTGCGAGAACGTCGGGAATTCTTCGCTGGCATCATCCATGGTCACCATATACGCCTCGAAGGTCTTCTTCGGGCCGCGGGTGTGGTTGAGCAGGTGATAAGTGTGGCCTTTCTCGGTACCGCGGCGCACCACCTCAAGACCCTCATCGCCTTTGACCAGCAGCGCACCGCTGCCTTGCTGGTCATATTGGCTGAACAGTTTCGACATGGGCATGCCGAGTACATCGCACAGGCGGCTGAGGGTTTCCAGGCTGGTAGATACTTGGGCGTTCTCTATCTTGCTCAACATGCCCTGACTGATGTTGGCGATGCGTGCCACGTCGGCAATCTTGAGTTCCTGAGCCTGGCGCTGCCGGCGGATCTGCATGCCCAGATATTGTTCAAGCTTCAAACGCGGATGGGATTCGTCAGTGTTGCGCATGTTCTCTTGCACCTTTTAAGTACAGGAATAAAAAATTCGCACTAGTAATGTGCGGTTTGTTTCTTTGGAATACTAAGATATTCCGCATATGAAAACATTTTTCTTATCTGAATAGTAGCAATCGCCGGTTTTACTGGTCTTGCGCTATTTACTTCACAGGTTGGCAAGCTGTTTGCATTTCTTTTGGGGAAAGTTAAATTCCTAAGCGGAATATATCAAAGACCCCACAGGAGGCAGAGCATGTTGCCTAGCGAAACCCAGCGAGTCATCGACCAGCACGGTATCAAATATGTGCTGGCACAGTTTGTAGACATCCACGGTGCAGCCAAAACCAAATCAGTGCCGGTAAGCGGTCTGCAAGCCGTGGCCGAAGAAGGCGCCGGGTTTGCCGGGTTCGCCATCTGGGGCATGGGCATGGAGCCACACGGTCCGGACTTCATGGCCCGTGGTGATCTCTCGACTCTGATTCCTGTGCCGTGGCAGCCGGGTTATGGCCGTGTCGTGTGCGTGGGGCATGTTAACGGTCAACCGCATCCTTATGACAGTCGCTATGTGCTGCAGCAGCAAGTTCAGCGCCTGAGTGATCGTGGCTGGTCGCTGAACACCGGTCTGGAACCAGAGTTCAGCCTGTTCCGCCGCGATGCAGACGGCAAGCTCAAGGCGGTGGACGCCAGCGATAAACTCGAGAAGCCTTGCTACGACTATAAAGGCCTCTCGCGCTCACGCGAGTTTCTTGAGCGTTTGACCGAGTCGCTGCAGCCGGTAGGTTTTGATATTTATCAGATCGACCATGAAGACGCCTGCGGCCAGTTCGAAATCAACTACACCTACAGCGATGCGCTGGAGTCGGCTGACCGTTTCACATTCTTCCGCATGGCCGCCGGTGAAATCGCCAACGACCTGGGCATGATCTGCTCGTTCATGCCCAAGCCAGACCCGAAGCGTGCCGGCAATGGCATGCACTTTCACCTGTCGCTGGCCAGCGCCACCAACAAGAACCTGTTCCATGACGCCAGTGACTCCAGCGGCATGGGCTTGTCGAAACTGGCTTATCACTTCCTCGCGGGCTTGCTGGCGCATGGCCCGGCGTTGTGCGCGTTCGCAGCGCCAACCGTTAACTCCTACAAGCGTCTGGTTGTCGGCCGTTCGCTGTCAGGGGCGACCTGGGCGCCGGCGTTCATCGCTTATGGCGACAACAACCGCTCAGCCATGTTGCGCATCCCGTACGGGCGCATCGAGTTCCGCCTGCCGGACGCCGGCTGCAATCCCTATTTGGTCAGCGCCGCGATTATCGCCGCCGGCCTCGATGGCATCGACCGTCAGCTCGACGCGGGCAAGGCCTGCAACGAAAACCTCTACAGCCTGAGCCTTGAAGAGATTGCCGCACGCGGTATCGAAACCTTGCCGCAGAGCCTGAATGAGGCGTGCGATGCACTCGAAGCCGACCCGCTGTTCCGTGAAGTGCTTGGCCCCGAGATCGTGGATGAGTTCATCAAGCTCAAGCGCATGGAATGGATCGAATACAGCCGCCACGTGAGCGACTGGGAAATCGAGCGTTACACCGAATTTTTCTGATTTTGTTGCCTGCCCGTAAGCAGGCAACACCAACACCCTTAGGTTTCAGGAGTTATCAATATGTGTGGAATCGTAGGCTTGTACTTGAAGAACCCGGCGCTGGAATCCCAGCTCGGTAAGCTCTTCGAACCCATGTTGCAGGCCATGACTGATCGTGGCCCGGACAGCGCTGGTTTCGCCATTTACGGTGATGAAGTGGACGCTGGCTGGATAAAGCTGACGCTGCAAAGCACGGCGAGCGATTTTAACTGGACAGCCTTGATGGGTGCGCTGGAAGGCGCGCTGGGTTGCTCGCTCGACTGGTTTCAGAACGCCAATGCTGCCGTGCTCAAGGTTAATGCCGCAGAAGCTGCCGTGCGCGCTGCACTCGCCGAGTTGGCGCCGGGCCTGCGCATCATGAGCGTGGGCCAGAGCATCGAAATTCTTAAAGGTATGGGCTTGCCTGAAGAAATTTCATCACGCTTTTCACTGGCCAAAATGAAGGGCAGCCACATCATCGGCCACACCCGCATGGCCACTGAAAGCGCAGTGACCATGGAAGGCAGCCATCCGTTTTCGACCGGCATGGACCTGTGTCTGGTGCATAACGGTTCGTTGTCGAATCACTTCCGCCTGCGTCAGGAACTGCGCCGTCACGGCATTGAATTCGAAACCGAGAACGACACCGAAGTCGCTGCCGGTTATCTGACATGGCGCTTGCGTCAAGGCGACAACCTCAAGCAAGCCCTGGATCATGCGCTGGAAGATCTGGATGGTTTCTACACATTCGCCATTGGCACACGTGACGGCTTTGCGGTGATCCGTGACCCGGTGGCCTGCAAGCCGGCCATTCTCGCCGAAACCGACGACTACGTGGCCATGGCTTCCGAGTATCAGGCGCTGGCCAGTCTGCCAGGTATCGAAAACGCCAAAGTCTGGGAGCCGGAGCCGGCAACCATGTACATCTGGGAACGCAAATCCGCCTGAGGAGCGCACACACAATGAAAACATTCGATCTATCCAGCGCCAGCGTGCGCGAATTCAATCAGGCATTGCACGACCAGGCCAAGCAACTCGAAGAACGCGAGTGGCGTGTGAGCAACAGTGGCGGCAAGCACAATCTGGCGGTTGGCGTGAATCAGCCGCTCGACATCGTGATTGACGGCCATGCAGGCTACTACTGCGCGGGCATGAACCAGCAGGCCAACATCACGGTGCACGGCAACGTGGGCGTTGGCGTGGCAGAAAACATGATGTCCGGCAGCGTTCGGGTCAAAGGCAGCGCTTCGCAGGCAGCGGGTGCAACCGCCCACGGCGGCTTACTGGTTATTGAAGGCGATGCTGGTGCCCGTTGCGGTATTTCCATGAAAGGTGTCGACATTGTGGTCGGCGGCAACATCGGTCACATGAGTTGCTTCATGGGCCAGGCCGGTCGTCTGGTGGTTTGTGGCGATGCGGGCGATGCGTTGGGCGACTCACTGTACGAGACGGTCATATACGTGAAGGGCTCGGTCAAGTCACTTGGCGCCGATTGCATCGAGAAAGAGATGCGCGCCGAGCACATTGAAGAACTCCGTGTGCTGCTCGACAAGGCAGGCTTCGATGTCGATCCGGCGAGCTTTAAACGCTACGGCTCGGCCCGCCAGTTGTACAACTTCAAAGTCGATAACGCGTCCGCGTACTAAGGAGCAGACCATGAGCGAGAAACAAACCCCTGTCCTGCGCGAGTCCGCTACGTTCGATCGCCTGGCCATTCAGGAAATTCAGCGCGCTGCCGAAACCGGCATTTATGACATTCGCGGCGGTGGCACCAAGCGTAAGGTGCCGCACTTCGATGACCTGCTGCTGCTCGGCGCATCGATGTCGCGTTACCCGCTGGAAGGCTACCGCGAGAAATGCGGCACCGATGTGACTCTCGGCAACCGCTTCGCCAAAAAACCGATTCACCTGAAGATTCCGGTCACCATCGCCGGTATGAGTTTCGGTGCGTTGTCGGCCAACGCCAAGGAAGCCCTGGGCCGGGGTGCGACTATCGCCGGCACCAGCACCACCACCGGTGACGGCGGCATGACGCCGGAAGAGCGCGGGCAATCGCAACATCTGGTGTATCAGTACCTGCCGTCGCGCTACGGCATGAACCCGGATGACCTGCGCAAAGCCGATGCTATTGAAATCGTTCTGGGGCAGGGCGCCAAGCCGGGCGGTGGCGGCATGTTGCTGGGGATGAAAATTACTGAGCGTGTCGCGGGCATGCGCACCCTGCCAATTGGTGTGGATCAGCGCAGCGCCTGTCGCCATCCGGACTGGACTGGCCCGGACGATCTGGCGATTAAAATCGCCGAGATCCGTGAAATTACCGATTGGGAAAAGCCGATCTACGTAAAAATCGGCGCCAGCCGTCCGTATTACGACGTCAAATTGGCAGTTAAAGCCGGCGCCGATGTGATCGTGCTCGACGGCATGCAAGGCGGTACCGCGGCAACACAGGAAGTGTTCATTGAACACGTTGGTATCCCGATTCTCTGCGCCATTCCGCAAGCCGTGCAGGCGCTGCAGGAAATGGACATGCACCGCAAGGTGCAGTTGATCGTCTCTGGCGGTATCCGCACCGGCGCCGATGTGGCCAAGGCGATGGCGATGGGGGCCGATGCCGTGGCTATCGGTACGGCAGCCCTGATCGCGCTGGGCGATAACCATCCGAGCCTGGATGACGAACTGAAGAAGATCGGTTCGGCGGCGGGTTTCTATGACGATTGGCAAAATGGCAAGGACCCGGCCGGTATCACCACTCAGGACCCGGAGCTGGCCAAGCGCCTGGACCCGATTGAAGGCGGGCGTCGTCTGGCCAACTACCTGCGTGTGTTGGTGCTGGAGGCGCAAACCATGGCGCGTGCGTGCGGCAAGTCGCATCTGCTCAATCTTGATCCCGAGGATCTGGTGGCCCTGACCATGGAATCCGCCGCTATGGCGCGGGTGCCACTGGCAGGCACTAACTGGGTGCCTGGCCAGGGTTTCTAACAGACAGTTATTTCCCCACATTCTGAGGCCAAAACGCCGGGCATATGCTCGGCGTTTTGCGTTTTGCGGCTGGCAAAAAATCAGCAGATTTTAAGCTTCTGTAACGGCCAATTTTGCGCCTTAAAGGCGCGGTCTGGCGAAGGATGAACGACTTTTGTGCAGGGTTCCTGGGTCGCTGGCGGCGCTGGGTGAACGGAATTATCTGGTCTGAAAATCTATTCGTTATGAATCAATAAGTTGAAAAACAATGGCACATTCCATGCTTTCTTAATAAGAACAATATGTTCCTACTGAGAATTAAATAGCCGTCCAATTCTCATCCTGAAAATGCGTTGGTGCGATGCAAAGGAGGCGTTTCATGACTACGCACGCGGTACAGCCGCTGTTCAGTACACCGGTCTACCAGAACCAGCCTGATTCGAAGGTTGCGACGCGTCGACTGGTGGTTGCGCAAGCACTCGATCAGTCGCCGGTAGAAGCGCTTATCAGCGAACTGCAGGCGCACGCTCAACCGCTACAGGTGGTGGCTATTGGCGGCACGGGAACTGCCAGTGATGCACTGCAAGTGGCCGCCAGTCAGGCTGAACTTGTACAGATGCTACACGCCGCGCTGCGCAGTGCGCCGGTCGGCACACGTTTGTATCTGTGCGGCGACGAGGCGTTTATCTGGCAGTGCCGCGAGATTGCCCGCCACGCCGGCATGCTCAATGAGGAAATCGAACTGTTCTGTGCAGGCTCCCGGCGCCAGTTGTATTGCGTGCATTGCAGTGCGCTGCAGGACATTGCTGATCAGACCGAGGTGGCCTGCGCCAATTGCGGCGTCAACCTGCTGGTTCGCGCACATTTCTCCCAGCGCCTCGGCGCGTACATGGGCGTTTGCCTGGACCCAAACAACGTGCGCGGGGAGGTGCGGTCATGAACTCACCGATTGAAGTGCGAGTCGCCGCGGTGACGCAAATTACTCCGGTGATTCGCGAGTTCACCTTTGAGCCGGTGCGCGGCGCATTGCCCGGTTTTTCGTCTGGCAGCCACGTCGTGGTGCACATGCCAGTGGGCGAGCGCAGCGTGCGTAATGCCTACTCATTATTGAGCAACCCTGCACAGACGCAGCACTACCGAATTGCTGTGCGCTTGCAGGATGAGTCACGAGGCGGCTCGCGTTATATGCACGAACAGGTGAAGGCGGGTGACCTGCTTCAGGTATCGCCACCGGCAAATCTGTTTGCGCCCAACTCGCAAGCCCGCCATCACCTGTTGATCGCCGGTGGCATCGGTATTACGCCGTTTCTCTCCTACTTGCCGGAGCTGCAAGCGCGGGCTGCCAGTTACAGCTTGCATTACGCCTTCCGTGGCGGCTTTACCGATGCCTACCTCGACAGCCTGCGCGAGAGTCTCGGCACGCGGCTGCAGACCTACGACTCAATACAAGGCCAGGCACTTGATCTGGCCACGCTACTCGCCAGCCAGGCGCTTGGCACACACGTTTATGTGTGCGGGCCGCAGCGCCTGATCGATGGCGTTCGCGCCCACGCTGAGCAACTGGGCTGGCCTGAAAGCCGGGTGCATTGGGAGGTGTTTGCCGCCCCCGAGCCTGGGCATCCGTTTGTGGCCAATCTGGCACGCAGCGGCCTGACGGTCGAGGTCGCCAGTGACTCAAGCCTGCTCGAAGCGCTGGAGCAGGCTGGCGTGGAGATTCCCAACCTGTGTCGCGGCGGTGTCTGCGGGCAGTGCGCCGTTGCCTACCTGGACGGTGCGGTTGAACACCGAGATGCCTATTTGTCTGCAACTGAGCGCAGCAACACCGTCATGCCGTGTGTCTCGCGTGGCCTTTGCGGCAGCGCGTTACTGCTTGATCTTTAGGAGCCTGTTATGTCCGTTATGTTCAAACCGCTCGAAAGCTACCGCGACGATTTCACTTATCACAACAGCGCTCAGGCCATCAGCCGCTTTCCGTTTCCATTCCCGGAAGACAACTACATGTACTCGGTGAATATCGAGCCGGCCACGCCCCGGGAGCCGGGCTCGGTATTCAGCCACTGGTTTGATATAGACGAGCACTATTTGTCTGAAATGGCTGAGCGCAGCATCGTTCTTGAACGCGACCCTGAGCGCTGTCTGGTCATGCCGCACATGGCAACCGCAGCCTGGGACACGCTGGAAATGCTGATGACGCACATGGCTGCAGACTACCCGGAGCATTTCAGCCTCAGCCGCGAAGGTGACCGCTGGACCTGGATCAACCGGCCGCTGGGGATTGAGCAAGCGTTCACCTTTGACGACGCCGATACATTGCCCTGCGAGCCGCTGGAGTACATCACACGCCAGACCCAGGGTGATTTCGCACTGTTGGATCAGCGCGACGGCAACCTGTTCATGGATGCCGGCATGGTCACTTGTCCGGCGGACTGGTCGATCAAGTTTGATGCCGGCATGAGCTTCACCCAATGGCACGCCCCGGTACCGATGGCCCATCAGATGGGGGTATTCGAGCGGGCATTGAAGTACTTGCTGAACATTCAGGTGGACCGCCCGGTGCGCCGACTGAACTGGACGCTGACGGTCAATCCGCGCATGGACACCTCATCCGAGACGTATCACGAGTGGGGGCATGAGCGCGCGCTGGTCAACGCCGAGAACGTCGCGAGCATGGTGCACCTGCGGGTTGAGTTGCAGTTCATGCCCCGTTTGCCGCGCAGTAACGCGTTGTTGTTTGGCATCCGTACCTACCTGATCAGCCTCGAAGAATTGGCCACTAATCCGGCCTGGGCGTGCCGCCTGCATCGGGTATTGCGGGATCTGCCGGATGCCATCGCCGACTACAAAGGCATGACCCTGTACCGGCAGTTCGTGGTCGACTGGTTGAGCCAGTACGACCCCGAAGTCGTTGTCGCCTGATTCATCTGCGTCGCAGTCATTGGGCTGCGGCTCTTTACACTGTCAAAGGAGAACAAGATGGCCAATTCCTGGCGTATTTCCGCCCTTGCCGAGCGGCACCGGGCACTGGGTTCCAAACTTGAAGACTGGAATGGTATGGGCACCGCGTGGACTTACGAGGCGGTCGATCTGGCAGACGCACATGAGGCGATCCGCACACGCGCAGGCCTGATGGATGTATCCGGCCTGCGCAAGGTGCATTACGTCGGGCCGCATGCAGAATCACTGCTCGAATACGCCACCAGCCGTGATATTTCCAAGATCTATCCGGGTAAGTCGGTATACGCCACGCTGCTCAGTGAAGGCGGCAAATTTGTTGATGACTGCGTGATCTATCGCACCGGCCCGAATGCATTCATGGTGGTGCATGGCGCCGGTAATGGTTACGAGATGCTGGTGCGCTGGGCGCAAGGGCGTCAGGTCTCGGTGCTGTTTGACGATGACCTGCACGACTTGTCGTTGCAAGGCCCGCTGGCTGTCGACTTCCTCGCCGAGCACGTACCCGGGATTCGCGATCTGGCTTATTTTCACCATGTGCAGACCAAGCTTTTCGGTTGCCCGGTGATGATCTCGCGCACGGGGTATACCGGTGAGCGCGGCTACGAAATCTTCTGCAAGGCGGCCGACGCGCCACTGATCTGGGACACGATTCTCGAACAAGGTAAGTCACTGGGAATTATCCCGTGCGCATTCACCACGCTCGACTGGTTGCGTGTAGAAAGCTCGCTGCTGTTCTTCCCTTACGACAACTCGGAGAAATACCCGTTTGCCGATCAACCGGCGGGCGACACTTTGTGGGAATTGGGCTTGGATTTCACCGTGTCGCCAACCAAGGGCGAGTTCCGCGGCGGGCTTGAGCACGCACGCCTGAAAGGCAAGGAACGGCTGAAGATTTTTGGCGTGCTGCTTGAGGGTGATCAAGCGGCAGCGGAGGGCGATACGTTGTGGGCAGACGGCAAACAGGTGGGCTTGATTACCTGTGCGATGTATTCACGCCTCACCGGCAAATCGATGGCTATTGCGCGACTGGACGTGCCTTATGCCGAGCAAGGCTGCGCACTCAAGGTCAAAGGTAGCGTGCAGGTCGATGCGATTGCCCACACGCTGCCGTTTGATGACCCGGAGAAAACCAAGCGTACCGCCAAGGGCTGAAACGCAAGCCACTAATCGATAAGTCAACAAGGCGTGCTCGGTGAGTGCGCCTTGTGTTTTTCAGGCCCAGACCGCGATCGCAGCACACTCTGCACGGTGAAAATCCGGGCCTTGAGTGCGCGTGATCTGCATCAATATCCGCAGGGAGTCGATATGTTCAGCAGTATCAGCAGTGGTTGGTTTTTTTTGTTGTGCGCCGGGCTAAGTGAAATCTGTTATGCCGCCATCATTCCGCGCACAGAGGGCTTCACGCGCTTGTGGCCCAGTGTTTATTGCGCAGTGTTCATCATTATCAGCTTGTATCTGTTGTCGCTGGCCACCCGTACGCTGCCAATCGGCACCGCCTACGCGGTATGGGTCGGGATTGGTGCAGTCGGTACGGCGATCTATGGCATTGCAGTTCTTAACGAGCCGGCACATCTGGCGCGTATTGGCTGTCTGGCGTTGATTGTTGGCGGGGTGATTGGACTCAAGCTGGTGAGCAGCAGCACCGCGGTGTAGAACGCTCTGCTCGATTAAGGCTCAACCTCAAAGGCGCTCATGCAGCGCCTTTTGTTTGCCCGCACATGGTGCGCTAGACCGCAGTTCAGGCTACCTGGCTGACATTGCCCTGGCAGCAGAGGGCGAGATCGGCCTTCAGAGCGCTGGCCATTTGCTCGAGGTAATCCGGGCAGGTGTCTGGATTACCCTGCACGATAAACAGCACATCGGTGCTGTCTGTGCTCAACGCGGTGTTGGCGCACTGGCGATAGTCCATGCGGCACAGCACCTGATTGTTAGCGTCGATATACGCGTATTCGCCAGCCGGTAACCTTTGCTGCGTATCGCTGCCAAGCCCCTGAAAAAGCTCGGTGCCATGACTCAGGGTGAGGCTGACGGGTAACTGCACATGCCTGAGGTCATGGGCGCCGATCGACAAGCCGCTGTTGAGGGACCATTGATTGTACAGGTCAACAACCGGTGAGACGCCGCGCAGCGAACCTTTGCGCAGATACTGGTCGAGCAGGGCCAGCGGTGAGGCGGGGTAGCGTTTCGGCGAGCGCCCCATGCGCAGGCGCAGGCCATTGAAACCTTGGGTCTGACGCAGGCAGTGCTGCATATCGAAATGCTTGCACAGGCGAGCCAAGCGCTGCTTCAACATGGCGCTGTATTGCTGATTATTCAACGCATGCAGGCTGAAAGCGATGGCCTTGAGGCCGAGATCAAGAGGTGTTTCGAGGCGAAAAACAGGGTTGAACATAGCGCTGTCCGAGTGAGCCGGCACAGATGTGTGCCGGCCTGGAGGGAGTTACTTCTTGGTCATGGGGCTGTTGTAGCTGTGCTTCTCGTGACGCACGGTGATCCAGATGGCTGCCACCGTGACGGCAACGGCGACCACCAGAATTAGAGCCATTACGCCGGGCTTGTCGGCGAAGGTGAAGACGCTGCTCGCACCTTCCCAACTGGTGATAGGACTGCTCATGGGCGTTCTCCTCAGTGTGTCGCGCGGTGCTGGCACCGCGCGTTAAGTGGTTTAAACAGGTTTGGCTTCTGCGCTGATGACGCTTGGAGCGGCTGTTTCGGTGCTGATGTAAGTGGTGCTGGCGCCGGTAAGTGCCCACTCCGGATACGCTTCGGCCGGTACTTCGGTGAGGTCCAGACCGCGCTCTTCAGCATGTGCAGGCACACGCAGGACGCCGGCCTTTTTCATCGCCAGGGAAATCAGGTAGCCCGGTACGAAACCGAGTACGGCGAGTACCAATGCGCCGCCGACCTGGCCAAGGAAGTTCACCGGCGGTACGCCTTCACCCATATTCGGGTAGCCCGAGAGGAAGATGCCGCTGATGACGATGCCCGCGAAACCGCCGAAACCGTGTACGGCGAAAGCGCCCACTGCATCGTCGATCTGACGTTTTACCAGGTACTTGTGAACCAGCGGAGCCGCTGCTGCCACGCCCATACCGATTACATAAGCCAACGGCGGGTAGTAAACGTCGAGGCCAGGTGCCACCGAGACAATGCCGATGAGGCCGCCCGACATCATCCAGAACGGTTCACGCGTGGTCAGGTAAGCACCGATCAAACCACCGGCAAAGCCCATCAGTGTGTTGAAGGCGAACGCCGACAGGGTGGTTGGCTGGCCGTAGATGTTGGTCCACTGGCCGCCGATGTTGTAGATGATGCAGCCGCCGAGGAAACCGAAGAAACCGACGATTACCAACATCAGGCCAATCACGCTCATCGGCATACTGTGGCCGGCAATGGCGTTGGCGCTGCCGTCTGCATTGAAGCGGCCGATGCGTGCGCCAACGTTGATCACTACACCCAGAGTAAAGAAACCGGCAATGGTGTGAACGCAACCCGCTGCACCCACGTCATGGAAGCCCCACTGAGTGGTCAGCCAACCTGTTGGATGCCAGCTCCACGCGGCGCCGAGAATCCAAACGCCCGAGCCCAGAATAATCGCCAGCACAATGAACGCGCTCATACGTGTGCGCTCGATCAGTGCCCCAGACATGATCGAGGCAGTAGTGGCAGCAAACAATGCGAACGCGCCCCAGAAAATCCCCGTCGCGTTATCGCTGATGTTCGGCCCCATCGAACCACTCCACGGCAGGGCAGCTGCGGCAGCTTCCATGTCGAGGGTGAAACCGTTGGCGAAACCGTTGTAGATGAACCAGCCGAAAAAATAGAAGGTGGGAACGATGAAGGCGAACGCCAGGATGTTTTTGACCCCGGCGGTCAGCACGTTTTTCAGGCGCGATGCACCAATCTCATACGAAAGAAAGCCGGCGTGAATGATCACCATCAAGGCAATACACCACCAATAAAAAATCTCCATATTGATGGTGCCGGACATCTGTATGAGCGTGTTCAGCTCTTCCAGTGTGGGGGTTGCTCGTTCCATTGCTGAGTCCTCGATGCAATTTTTAGGATTAGGTTTGTTCGGCAGATCGAGAGTTGTAAGCGTGCCCTTAGGCTTTTACCGTGAGTTATAAAAAGTTCTCACTGGGAATTAGCAAAGCTTGTGCCATTTTTATGATTGTCTATTTATCAATGATTTATGATTCTTTCTTGAAGCTGGTTCTTGATACTGCTGCCCTGTTTGTGATCGTTGTTGTACGCGCGCGCCTGATCTTGGTTCGCTGTGCATTCACTGCTGTTCTTGCAGCATGTTCTGGATCTGACCGACCGACTCCTGGGTGCGCCGGGCAAGATTGCGCACCTCGTCTGCCACCACGGCAAAACCGCGACCCTGCTCCCCAGCGCGGGCGGCCTCAATTGCAGCGTTGAGTGCCAGCAGATTGGTTTGATCTGCTACGCCCTTGATCGCGCCAGCCACCTTGGCGATCTGGCCGTAAGTGTTCTGAATGCTCGCCTGTTCACGTTGGCGCAAGGCGTCGGCGGCTTTCTCATCGCTGATATCGCGCACCGCGCCGATCACCCGAAGTAACACGCCGTTAGCGTCGTGCAGGCAACTGCCGCGCTCGCGGTACCAGGTTTCACCTCGGGTTTTGTGCTGCATGCGGTACTCGACTACATAAGCGCGCTGGCCTTTGGGGTCACGGATGAAGTCGGCAAACACCTGCATCACGTGTTTCAGGTCGTCGGGGTTTACCACGGCAAAGAAACTGTCCCAGCCATCGGCGAACTCCGCCTTGCTGTAACTGATCAGGCTGCGAAACTGCTCGGACCAACTAATCAGGTTGTCCGGATGATCAGCGTCTCCGTTGACCACCCGCAGATCCCAGCATCCCTCGGTGAGGGTCTGTTTGGTCAGCGACCAGGCCTGTTCGTCCTGCTGCCACTGGCGCTGATACGCTGCGTTCTGCGCAAGCTCACGGTTGCACTCGGCTAATTGCTGCTCAAGTTCGCTGGTTTTCTGCTGCTGGCAAGCCAACTGCTCAAGCAATTGCTGATACTCAGCTGCATTGCACGGAGGAGCAGGCTGGTCTGCGCTGGCCTTTAGCAGTTGTTGACGCTGCTGCCAGCGTTGGCTCAACTGGCCCAACGCCGTCAGCAGTGCAGGGTGGCGCTGCAACGTGGCTTGTGTCTTTAGCGTGCCCGGTTCATCGCGCTGCAATTGAGCGATGAACAGACAAAGCTCATTGGCGAGTGCTTTGGATTGATCCCTGAACCCCATTTACCGCTACTCCCTGAGCAATATGAAGATGGCTGCGCCGCCAACTCAGCTGCGCACGCGGGTTTTCTCCGGGTCGTAGGCGATTGTGCTGGCGGCCACCGTGGCGTTGATGCGCTTTTGCTGGCCGTCGAGCTTGCCGATCTGCACTGTGCAGCCAGGTTCGCAGTACCCGACGTCCAGCTTGCACAGTGCAATATTCTTGCCCAACAGCGGTGAGCGGGTGGCACTGGTAATCACCCCGACCTGCGCGCGGCCAACGTGCACGCAATCGCCGTGATGGGCCTGTTCGTTGCCTTCGAGAATCAAACCCACCAACTTGCGTTGCGGGTGAGCGCTGCGCCGAAGCAGTGCGTCGCGGCCGATAAAGTCATCCTGTTTGGATTTCAGCGGGACACAGAAGCCGATGCCGGCTTCAAAGGGGTCGGTCTGGTCACAGAATTCGTAGCCTGCAAAGATCAGCCCGGCCTCGATGCGCAGGCTGTCCAGTGCGTCGAGCCCAAGTGGCACCAGACCGAGAGGCTCACCCAGCTCCCAAAGCCGGCTCCAGACCTGCTGCGCATCGTTCGGATGGCACCACACCTCATAGCCAAGTTCGCCGGTATAACCTGTTCTGGAGACCATCAGCGGCACGCCGTTGTAGCCATCAAGGCGACCCGTGAGAAAGCGGAACCAGCCAAGGTCACCGAGGGATGGCTGGGTTGCAGGTGTCCAGATCATCTGGCTGAGCAGTTCGCGGCTTTTCGGCCCTTGCACGGCAACGTTATGGATTTGCTCGCTGGCCGATTTGACCCAGACCTTCATGCCCAGCTTCTGTGCCTGTTCGCGCAGCCAGACGCCGGCGTAGTCTTCGCCACAGATCCAGCGGAACGCATCCGCTCCCAGACGCAGCAGCGTGCCGTCGTCGAGCATGCCGCCGTGCTCGTAACACATGGCTGAATAGACCACCTGGCCTACTGCCAGTTTTCGCACATCACGGGTCAGGCAATAGTTGAGCAGCGCTTCGGCATCCGGCCCGATCACCTCAAACTTGCGCAGCGCCGAGAGATCCATCACCGCCACTCGCTCGCGGCAGCCGTGGTATTCCTCAATGGCGCCAAAGCCGTGGTAATGCGTCGGTGTCCACCAGCCCCGGTAGTCGATGAAGTTGCTGGTCAGCGCCGAGGTGGCGGCATGGAATCCGCTCTCGCGGGTGAGAACTGGTTCGGAGTCTGGAGTTTTTCGAGTGGCCATGGCGATACTAAAACGCTCCTTTGCGCTGTAAACGCGGATGTGAATGTCCGTTGGCTGCCAGCCATTTGCCGGGTCGATGTCGTCTGGGCAGGAACTGCTCGCGCACACCAGATCATTCATGGCGCGCAGCAAGACGTAATCGCCAGGACGCGACCACGGCTCGTCGAAGGTCAACTGCTGGTGGGCATCGACTGCGGTGTTGTAGAAGAAGTTGATGGCGGCCCAGCCCGCGCGAGGCTGTGAGCCATATGCGGCGAGGGCGCGGCTGATGTTGTCGCTGCAATTGTCGTGACCAAAGTAGCCCATGTTTTCGTAGTGGCGCGCGGTGCAGGCGAGGCCGAAGGTGTCGTGGCGACCCACCGTGTCACGAACCACTTCAAGCATGGGCTGCATATCACGATCGAAAAACTTGCTGAACAGCCCCGGGCCTGGATAGGCGTTGCCATTCAGCGTGCGGGTCACGGTGGGGTCGAGTTCAATTTCGCGGCCCCGGTCGAGGCCCCGGCGATCCAGCGCGACAAAGTCGGAGCACTGCCGGCCTGCCACATCGAGTACCTGAATATACTGCCCGGCAGTCACGGTATATGCATTGGCAGTGCCGGGCCTCAGGGTGAACTCGTCAACCACCTCAGCCAACGGGGTAGGCAACGGTGGCGTCAGGATACTGCGTGGATTGTTGCGGTGAATCAGCAACTGCAGTTCGCTTGGGCGCTGCTGGCTGTCGACCGCTGTGAGGCCGCCCGGCGCCGCGATAAGCACCACCAATGTATCGCTGGCGGTAAACAGGCGGCTGTAACCGGCGGGCGATTGTGCTGGCCAAAGCGTTGCGGCTGCTGGCAGTTGGTTGCAATCAATCGCGTAGCGCGCCAGCCCCAGGCGCATCTGGACCGAATCGCCGCTGCCGTTTGCCAGCAACGTGGAGATGTAGTTCGCCGCCGGGTCACTGCCAAGCCCCAGCGCACTGAGCGCCACGCGACCCTGAGTGTCGAAGGCGAGCAGATGCGCCTCTTGATCGCCCTCAACATCAATCACCTGCAAGCGATCACCCGCTTGCAGTGCGATCACCGTGAGTCCGTCCGGTGCAACGCGATGACGTTCGCGCGCAGGCTCACGGGCAAACAGCGCCGGTTCGAACGGGCGTGAAATGGCGGGCATGTTCATAGGGCCGTCCTGTGCTTGCTGGCTTGGCGGTTGGGTGATGAGCATGGGTCAGCCGACGTTTTTCATGACGGCGGGCTCAGCCAGATAACTGGCGAGTGAGTCGTCCAGTGCTTCCAGCCATGGCGTGTGGTGCGGAGCGGCTTCGGTGCCGGTCATCAATGAGCGATAGCACTTGTTGCGGTAGCCCATGATGTCTTCGTACTTGTCGTGCTTCCATTCCAGAAAGGTCTGGTTAACCGCCGAGATATCAAAGCTCGGGTAGTCAGTTGCATCGATCAGTTGCTCGATATACGCCCCCTGAAACTCGAACATTTCCTGTGCGGTTTGCAATTGGTCTTCACGGGCGCGCCAAGCCTGATCGTCGGCTAAACGAGTGGCTGCATCGGGCAAGGCAATGCGCCCCAGAATCACATCGCGGGCATACCAGGCCTGGGCATCGAACATGTTGAAGCTGTACCACTGGTCTTGCATGCCGAGGTACAGCAGCTTCGGATTGGGCTCCCAGAAGATGCCTTTGTACAGATTCAGCGGCCAAAGACGGTTGTTGGTGCGCAGGCGCAGCGACTCAGGCAAGAAGGCAAAGTGATGCTGATAACCGGTGCAGAGAATGATCGCGTCGATGTGTTTGTGGCTGCCGTCGGCGAAGTACGCCGTGTTGCCTTGTACGCGTTGCAGCAACGGCTTCTCTTCCCAGTTTGCCGGCCATTTGTAGCCCATTGGCGCACTGCGATAACAACTGGTGATGGAGCGGGCGCCATACTTGTAACACTGTGAGCCGATGTCTTCGGCGGAATAGCTGCTGCCAACGATCAATACGTCTTTGTTCTTGAACTCCAGCGCATCGCGAAAATCGTGGGCATGCAGAACACGTCCGCCGAAATGCTCGAAACCTTCGAAGTGGGGAACGTTGGGCGTCGAGAAATGGCCATTGGCGCAGATCACGTAATCAAAGTTTTCGCTGTAGGTAAGGTCCTTGCTGTGATCGTGCACAGTGACGTTGAACAAGCCGCTGGCTTCGTCGAATTCAACCATGCGCGCAGCGGTATTGAAGCGGATGTACTGACGCACGCCGGCTTTGACTACCCGGCCCTGAATGTAATCCCAGAGCACTTCCCGCGGCGGATAGGAGCCAATAGGGCGGCCGAAATGCTCATCAAATGTGTAGTCGGCAAACTCAAGGCATTCTTTGGGTCCGTTGGACCACAGATAGCGATACATGCTGCCGTGCACCGGCTCGCCATGCTCATCCAGCCCAGTGCGCCAGGTGTAATTCCACAGTCCGCCCCAGTCCGCCTGTTTCTCGAAACACACCAACTCCGGAATCTCGGCACCCTTGGCTGCAGCAGATTGAAAAGCACGCAGTTGAGCGAGGCCGCATGGGCCAGCTCCGATGATCGCAATACGTGTTGGCATAGTGACTCTCCTGAAGAGTGTGTAAACGATTTAGGAGAAACAAAATTTCTCTGTGGGAAATAAATTAGTGGAATCAGCCTGCAAGGAAACTCTCCTTTTGGGGATACCCAGTTGTGGGTAGTCCGGCATTGGAGCAATGACAGCGGTGCAACAAAAACAAGCAAAGGCGCTTGCTGTTGGTGCGTTTACTGCGCATCGGCCGGGCGGGAAAAGACAAGAATCAATGTTCTTGCAAGGAATTATTCTTTCCTGTTCGTGCGGAGGCGAGGGTGTCGGATGCAGGGCATGGAACTTGCTCTGCGAAGCGTGATGGGCATTACGCGTAGGAGTGCGAATGTTGTTATCAAGTCCCAGGCGCGGCTTTTTCTGGAGCGACTGGCGCGGCCGGGCCAGAACCCGTTGGCTCGAGTGGCAAAGTACGATGCACCTGCTGCCGCTGCGACTCATGCAGCAGGCGGGCAGTGATGCGCCCCTGCAAGAGTTGCTTGGGTTGCTGCCTGCGGTGCTGGGCGGCCGCGATGCATTGCTGTTGTTACCGCAGCAGAGCGGTTGGCGGGCGTTGGGCAGCGTTGGCGCCCTGGCAGACTGTCCGCTGCATGGCGCCACCGGCGGCAACGCAGGGCCAAATGCAGCGCTGTGCCAGATTTGCTTGCAGGAAAAGCGGTTTCATCTGGTTTGTCGACTGGATCTGGCAGACGAGCGCGAGGCTTTGCTGGTGCTGGCTTACCCGAGCGCGCCGGGGCGTTCGGCCTTTCAGCAATTAACCGCGGTGGCTGAGCAGTTGGCGCAGGTGCTCCGGGCGTTTTATCAGGATCGCCAGTTACGTCGCCGCGAACTGGCAGCTGAGCGTGGCGTGCTGGCCCGCGAGCTGCACGACAACGTTGCCCAGCAATTGAGTTACCTGCAAATCCGCGCGTGCCGCTTGCAGGCGATTATTGCTCAGGCACCCACCAACGGGCAGGCCGAAGCCATGCTGGTCGATCTGCGCCAGACCCTGCAGGTGATGCATCGACAAGTACGTGAACTGATCAGCACGGCGCGCCTGACCATGGACGGACGAACCCTTCGCCAGGCGCTTGAGGCCACCGTCGAAGAATTCTCCCGCCGCAGCAGTTGTGTGTTCACTCTCGACAACCGGCTGAGCAACGATGTGCTTGGCAGCGAAGCCGAACTCCAGGTGCTGCAGATTATCCGAGAGGCGCTGGCCAACGTGGTGCGCCACTCTCATGCTCGTAACGTTCAGCTCAGCCTGCACCTGCTCAACGGCGCGGATATAGACGTTAGGGTGTGCGATGACGGTGTCGGCATTCCAGCGAATATTGTCGCTGATGGCCATTTCGGCCTGCGCATCATGCGTGAGCGCGCCGCCGCAATCGGCGCGCATTTGCAAATACTCACGCAACAGCCGCAAGGCACCTGCATTCAACTGTACTGGAGGCGAGGATGAATAAACCCTGGCGTGTACTGCTGATTGATGACCATCCATTAATGCGTCGCGGGCTAGCCGAATTATTGGCTGCTAACGGTGATTATCAGGTGATTGGCATGGCCAGCGAAGGGCAAACAGGCCTGCAACTGGCCCGTGAACTGCAGCCAGACATGATTCTTCTGGATTGGCATATGCCCGGTCTGGGTGGATTGGCTACGCTTGGCGCGTTGAAAACCGAGCTGCCAGATACCACCGTGCTGGTGCTCACCGCATCGGATGCGCGAGATGACTTACTCGCGGCGCTGCATGCCGGTGCGGATGGTTATTTGCTCAAAGACCGCGAGCCGGAAGTATTGCTCGACACCCTGCAGGCATGTCGCACTGGCCGCGCGCCGTTGGACCCAATGCTGCTGGGGTTGCTCGCCAGTGGCTTGCGCGACGCCGAACCGCTACCCGCAGCAACCGCGGTGGGGCTGACCGACCGTGAGCTGCAAACATTGGTATTGATCGCCGAGGGCATGAGCAACAAATTGATCGCCCGCCAACTGGGCATCAGCGACGGCACTGTGAAGATTCACGTCAAGCATCTGCTGGGTAAACTGGGCTTGCACTCTCGGTTGGAAATGGCCGCCTGGGTCTACCGTCATGGCTTGCCGGGTGTTGTACGCGGAGAGCCGGCATGAATCTCGCTAAGGTCTGGCAGCAAGCCTGGCAGCAAGGATTGGCCAGGTGGTCCGCGCAAGTGGCCGACGCGCAATGGGATGAGTGCGTTGATGCTCTACCACTGGCGCTGGTGATCCTTGATCGTCACGGGCACATGCTCCGGCTCAATCGCGGCTGGCAGGAGCTAAGCGGGTATCCCGCAGCAGAGTGCGTGCAGCGCAGCCATGCCGAGTTCTTGCATATTGAAGATCAACCACGTTGGCAGCAGGCATTGGACAGCGCCAGCCGTGAAGCACAGGTGTTGCTGCTGCGTTATTTGCGCCGCTCGGGCGAGTTGTGCTGGGCGGAAGTCAGGCTGCGCCGCCATGGTTCAGGCTTTGTTGCCAGCGTTGGCGATATGAGTGCGCAAATGCCCCAGCGCCAGGCATTGCAAGCCCGGCACAGAAGCTTGAGCAATCTGCTGGATGGCCTGCCGTTGATGGTTTATCGCTGCCGCAATAATCGTCACTGGAGCATGGAATATGTCAGCGCCGGTTGCCTGCAACTCACCGGTTTCGCGCCACAGCAATTGGTCGACAGCAACAGCCTGACCTTCAACAGCCTGATCCACAGCGAAGACCGCGAGCGCGTGTGGCACGAAGTCCAGCAGGGAATTGGCGAAGGCCGCGCATTTGTTATGCGCTACAGATTAATGTGCGCCGATGGCAGCGAACGTCAGGTGCTCGAACGCGGCTGCGGCATTTATTCCGATGCGGGTGAGGTGCTGGGTTTGGAAGGGGTGGTGCTGGAGGGTGTGGGGTAGCGAGGTATGCGGTTGAGCAAGGCAGGTAGTTAGTTTGGCCGGTGGTCCGCACGCACATCTTGAGCAGCATGGAAAACGCAGCCCTGCATTCCTGCTTATTTGGCAATAACTACGGCTTGTTCATGACCAGCAGACTGACTGCAGGTCAGTTATTCAATGGCTGAAATGGCGGGTCGCCTCAAATCTGTTGAGCAAGCGATGAACAATAAACACGGCGAACAGTGTCAGCAGTACCGACAGGCTCACTGAAGTCAGGCGGTAGAGCGTGGCGTACATGATGTCGTGTTCAGGGGTTAGCGATTGGCCAAAGAGAATGGCCAGGGTGGTCAGGGCGCCAAAGCCTACGCCGGGCACGCCATTTTCGAGCATGTGCCAGCGTGCGCAAACCATGGCGGCTATCCATACCATGATGATCAGCAGCGGCAGCACGTCGTAGTGGTTGTAGAGCAGCAGCATGATCAGCAGCGCCATTGCGCAGCCCAGTAATGTGCCTTTGGCGCGGACTCTGCCTGCAAAGTGCGAGCCTTTCCAGTGCATGGGAAACAGCAGCAGAATGCTCGCGACCTGCGCGGACAGCGAGTCATGCAGGTTCAGGCACTGAAATACAACAAACGACAGCGTGGCGACCGTGGCGCCAAGCAAGGCTTCGTGTCGGCGGCGGGGCAGGTCTTTGTTCGGTGGCGTCCGTGCATGTCTGGGCTCGGCGTCGGGGAATACATAAAACATCAGTACGGCAATTGCAGTGGCCTGCAAGATTGCCCAACTGTTGTAGCCGAGCATGTCTATGACATCGGTCTGCGGGTAACTGGCGAAATTCAGCTGGATCGACAGAAACACCGCGCCAAGTGCGCCAAACATGAAGTGATTGCCTTTGGCCATGAGCGCAAAGCGGTAGCAGAACGACAGGAATATCAACGGCGTGATGACCAGCGGACGACCGCCGAACAGTCCGTAGAGCAGGGCGATCTCAACACTGACGAGCATGCCTTGAGCAAAAAACTGGCGGATCAGGTGGGCATTGATTCTGGGTGCCAAGCCAAGCAACAACATCGGATATACGCAGAAGAACGCGCCGTACTCCAGGTTGAGCAGCTTGCAGGACAACAGTGCCAGGCAGCCGCCTGTGGCGATCCGCAAGCATTGGCGCAGGTCATTTTCGTTGAGTGTTTTAGCCGGCGTAATGCCGCCGTTAGCGGCTTGCTCAGTAGACATAGTGCAGCCAGCTGATCAGGCGAATCTGCATAGCGGCAGCTGCGCTGGCGAGTGGGTTGTCGAAGGGTTTGAGTTGTACTGTGGCCTTGGCGCCGGTCGGCAATGTGAAGTCGAGCGTCTGCTTGAGTTGCAGGTGCAGACGCTGGCGTTGCGCATCGCGAACCCAACGCTCCGATTGCACTGGCGCTGCCAGTTGGCCGTTGGCTTCTATTTGCCCTTCGCGAACTCCCGCATCAAAGTGGCTGACCGTAGCGCTGAAACGCTCGCCCGGACGCGCATCGAAGACCACAACGGCAGGGGTGTTGGCGCTGACATAACGCAGCGTTTTCTCGCGAAAGTCGGCGATGATGTCCACGCTGTCTTCCACCAAGGCGGCAACTGGTGCGCCAGCGGCCACAAAGGTGCCCGCTGTGAGTTGCAAGTTGCTGACTACGCCGCTGCGCTCAGCGCGTACTTCACTGTATTGCAGGTTCAATTTAGCGCGACGTAGTGCATTGCGGGCCTGACGCAGGTGCAAGTTGTCGTTATCGCTGCTGCCTCGGCGGGCTTTTAGTTCACCAATTCTGGCGCGTGCGGCGCTGAGTTCGGCCACTGCCATCAAGCGTTGCGCGTCGAGGGTTTCGTAGTTTTGTTTCGAGATCAGTTGGCGGGCGATCAGCCGCTGCATACGTTTGGCCTGCGCCGCCAGATCCGCAGACTGAGCTTGCGCTGCCTTTTCCTGCGCTTTGGCGGCCTCCAGTTGCGCGTCCAGTTCAGCGTTGTCTTGTTCGGCCTGCTCAAGTTGCAGTTGGGCCTGCTGCACTTCAATTTCAAAGGGCTGCGGGTCTAGCCGAAACAGCAGTTGCCCCGGGTGAACGTGTTGGTTGTTGGTCACGGCCACTTCTATGACCTGGCCGGCAATGCGCGGCGCGAGCTTGAGCACCGAGCGATTGAGCTGAGCTTGCGGCGTCAGAGGCATGAACAAGTCAGCGGTGAGAAAGTAGATAAAGCAGCAAGCCAGGGCTGCAATAGCGATTTGCACCCAGCGTGCAAAACGTTGGTCTGGCGTCATCAAAAACCTCAGGTAAACAACCGGTATGAGCGACTTTTTCGGGCTGTACTATGTCGATCACGCCCAACAGTTCCACCGGTATATCTGTGCTCGCAGCGGTGAATCCTGGGCGCAAGGGCTGAAATACCCTTACTTTGCAGGTAATAATCTGCAAGTGATTTCAGCCCATAAAAAAGGCCACCCCGAAAGAGTGGCCGATAAAGACGTCAGTGCAGTCACGCCTAAACGTCGGGGCTGTCTGTACAGCGGGCGGCATCATGGGCGGGCAGCGTCCTGCTTTAAATAGCGCTTTATGTAAATCACTGTTAACTGTGGCGTAACAATCCGCCGTTTTGTTTGTGCTAGGCGCAATGGTCTGCGTGCTGCAACAGTCGTTTCGCAACGAGCCTGCAAAAGCCCGCCATCTATGGTTGCAACCACTTCCCGATCAGCTAATCATAGCGACCGCACTGTGCAACCACTGCTACTGGAACCGAGCCCGCATGCGTTATCGCCACCTTGACCTTAACTTATTGGTCGCCCTTGATGTGCTGCTCAGCGAGTGCAATGTCAGCCGTGCGGCTGAGCGTTTGCATCTCGGGCAATCGGCTACCAGTTCTGCGTTGCGCCGCTTACGTGAGCACTTCAATGACCCGTTGCTGGTGCAAGTCGGACGACGGCTTGAGCCGACAGCGCTGGCGCTGCAACTGCAGCCCAAAGTGCGCGAAGCATTGACCTTGGCGCGTGAGATTGTCGATGCGCCAATGACCTTTGATCCGGCCATGTGCAATCGGCAATTCACCCTGGTGGCGTCGGATTATGTGGCGGCGGTGCTGCTGCCGGCGGTCAGTCGTGAACTTGCCCGCGTGGCGCCGGGCGTGAGTTTGAAGTTGCGTGACTTGCCGATGCCACGCGATGGCGATGTGGTCAGTGAAGCCCTGGATTATCGTCGCAGCGATCTGGTAATTGTGCCGCAGCAACGCTTGAATCCCGGCTATCCGCAAACACCACTACTCAGCGATCAGCTCTGTTGTATTGTCTGCTGTGAGCAACAACAGTTTGCTGGCGGCATGACGTTGGCCGCTTATTGCGCTGCCGAACACGTGGTACGTGAGTTTGCCGAAGGGCGCAATCTGGCACTCGATGCGGCGCACCTGAGTGAAATAGGCATTGAACGCAAGGTTGGCGTAGCGCTTGAGAGCTTTGCGTTAATGCCGGAGTTTGTGGTGGGCACCGCCCGGGTGGCGACCTTGTTCCGCCGCCAGGCTGAGCAGTTTGCGCAGCGCTATGCGCTGAGGATCTTGCCAGCGCCGCTGGCTTTTCCAGAGGCGGTGCAGGTGATGCAGTGGCATCCGTATCAAGATAACGATCCGGCGTTGGCCTGGTTTCGCGACCTGCTGGTTGAGCAGGCCGCGCAACTGGATCAGGCCTGAGCGTCACCGGTATCGGCAACCAAACCGACTGCACTAATGCCTTGCAGGGCGCAGCGTTCATCGTTGTGCGAGGTATCGCCGCTAATGCCAACAGCGCCGAGCAGGGCACCCTGGCTATTGCGGATCAGCACGCCACCGGCCACGGGAATCACTTCCCCGTCGGTGAGGCTGTTGATGGCATCGAAGAAGGCCGGCATCGCCTGGGCGCGACGTGCCAGTTCACGCCCGCCGAAGCCCATGCCCAGACACCCACGCGCCTTACCGGTGGCAATTTTCGGACGCAGGAAACTCGCCTGCTCATCGCGCAGCACTGCCAGCGGATGCCCGGCGGCATCGAGCACGGCAACGGCCAATGGTTTCACATCCAGCTCGTGCGATGCTGCAATGGCGGCGCTGGCTAACTGGGTGGCGGTTTTCAGGTCTAGCGTGGTGATGGTCATGCTTACAGACTCCACTTGCCAAGTTCAGCGACGCGGTCGCGGGTGTATAGATCGGTCCATTTAAGCGAGTTGAAATCGCTGACTTGCTTGGGGTTATACGGGGTGCGCTGCTGCTTCATCAGTTGGCCGCCTTTGTACACGGCCTTGAGGCGTGAGCGGTCTTGCAGAATGCGGATGTCTTGCAGCGGCGAGCCGTCGATGAGCAGAAAATCTGCCTGCTTGCCGACTTCAATAGTGCCGAGGGTTTCACCGCGCGGCATGCAGCGCGAGCCGACAGCTGTGGCGGCATAAAGCGCTTCTGCTGGGGTGAAATTGAGGCGCTTCACCAGCAGCTCCAATTCGCGGGCGTGCCACTCGCCGTAAGGCGTTACTGCAAAGCCACTGTCGCTGCCACAGGCGAACGGGATACCCGCAGCTTTTGCACGCTTCAGTACTTCACTGCCAACCTCAAGCGTGCGGGCGCAGTAGCCCGCGTAACCGGTGGTAATCGCCGGGTCGTGTGGCTGGCAGAAATCCACGGTGTTCTGCGGGAAGGTCATGGTCGGGGCAAGGATGCTGCCGGATTCGAGCAGTGCCTCGATGCAGGCATCGTCCATATAGAACGCGTGGAATACCAGATCCACACCGGCTTTGGCGGCGTACATCACCGCTTCGCGGCCGTAGGCGTGAGTTGCCACCTTGCACCCGAGGCGATGCGCTTCCTCAACCATTTCATAGGTTTCTTCTGCGGTGAACGCCGCGATGATCTCGCCGTTAGGCCGACGATGGGTGCCGTCCATGGCGATTTTGATCAGGTCTACGCCGTCTTTGGCTTGGCGACGAATTTCTGCCAGCGCCTCACTGCGGCTCGTCACCAGCCGTGCGGTGAAGTATTCTGGCGCGCCGACGCGGCTCGGGAACCAGTCGTTAAGGCTTTGGCGGTTGGTGATTACCCGGCTGCTTGCTGCAATGCGCGGACCTTCGAACATGCCAGCGGCGATGGCATTGCGCACGGCAATACTCAGCTGGCCGCTGTCGCCGGGGCAGACCATGCTGGTCACGCCGGCGGCGACAACGTGCTGCGCGAAGAACATGCCGCGCAGGGCGCGAAATTCGTCAGTGGTCCAGATGTCGATGTCTTCTTCGCTCTGGGCGTTACCGAATGCCAAGTGCGTATGAACGTCAATCAGGCCCGGCATGACGAAATTGTCGCCGGCATCGACTACGTTATCGCCTGGCTTTACAGACGGTGCGTTGGCGGTTGGGCCGACGTAGCTGAACAGGCCGTTTTCCACGACCAGGGTTTGCTGCTGACGTGTTTCCAGGCCGGTGCTGTCGAAGAGGGTTTGGCAGTGCAGGTGCAGGGCGCTCATAACGATTTCGCTCGGTTGATTGTTATGTGCGGCACGCTAGGTAAATAACTGCTGTGCGACCAGCAGATTGTATCGATGCGCGGCTATTGATCCGCTCAATATCAGCCGCAGGCCACGTGGTACGGGGAGGGCGCGCTGATGATAGCCACCGTGCAGTGGGTATCGTAAGTGGCGATAGTTGCCATCCTGATAGACGATTTTTTTGCGCCTGCGTCGCGCCTCTATGGTGCTGCGTCGCCATGTCGGCGAGACCTATCAAGGAGAACAACAATGAGTGCGCAACAACAACTGCTGGCCCTGGAGAAAGAACGCAGCCGTGCATTGGTTGAAGAAGACTATACGGCGGTGAATGAGTTGTTTGCCGATGATCTGGTGTACGTGCACACCACCGGGCTGGTGCAGGGCAAGGCGGACTATCTGGAATATGCCCGCAGCGCCGTGCAGTATCTGGCGATCGAACGCGGCCCGTTGGACATTCGTTTTTATGGCGATGATCTGGCCATCATGACGGGCCCGCAGTGCAACACGCTGCAAAAGCGTGGCGGTGATCAGGCCATGCGTGGCGAAGGTTTCGCGACGCAGGTGTGGGTACGCACGGCCAGAGGCTGGCAGATGAGTTCGTTTCACGCTACAAAAGTCGCCAGCTAAGCGCTGTAACAGACCCGAAAAAGCCGAATCCCCGCCAAGGGATTCGGCTTTTCTATGCGTTGCAGAAAGTGCTTAAGCGGTGCGGCCGCCCAGTGTTTCTGCAACCCAGTCGGCGATGTACTGACCGGCGTTGATGCTGTTGTCGAAGCTTGAGTGTTGTACGCCACCGGTACGCTCGGTGAAGATTTTCAGCTCGCGCTTAGGGCTGTTGACCAGTTGCTCATACGTGCGCTCGGCCCACTTGAGTGGGATTTGCGAGTCTTTCTCGCCATGCGTGACCAGGAACGGCACCTTGATGCGATCCAGGACGCCATCGAGATGGACGTTTTCGGCGATGGTCATGAACTCGTCCATGTCCTTGGCGCCCCATACCCACTGCACATGCGCCCAGTAATGCGGAACCGGGAAGCTGCCTTCTTTTTCCAGGCGGCGTTTTTGCACGTCGCGCCAGTCGTGGTTGGCGCCCCAGACTACACCGCAGGCGAAGCGGGGTTCGAAGGCTACCGCGCGCGGGCAGTAGTAACCGCCCAGCGAAACGCCTTCCATGCCAATCCGCTTGGAGTCCACATCCGCGCGGGTTTCAAGCCAGTCAACCACACGGCTGGCCCAATGTTCGGTGTCATAACGAGCGGTGAGGTTGTGCAGACGCAGCGCTTCACCGGTGCCTGGCTGATCAATAATCAGCGAAGAGACGCCACGTTTGGCCAGCCATGCAGGCAGGCCTACACGGTATTTCATTTCCTTGGTTGAATCCAGGCCATTGACCTGAACCAGCAGCGGCGCCGGACCTTCAACGCCTTCCGCGCGAACCAGCAGGCCACTGATGTGGGCGCCTTCATAAGGGATTTCAACGCGCTCGCAGTTCTCTTTGCTCAGTTCAATGCCACGGGCAAAGGTTGTCAGTACCCGCTGGTACAGTTCGGCGCGACCTTCCGAGCCGTGCGCTTGCAGGCGCTCGCCAGTGAGGTAATAAGTGGATGCACGGTTGTATTTCTCACCGGCAGATAGCAGGCGACCGGCAGCTTCGTCTTCTTCAGCAAGGCTGCAGAGTTTGTCGGCCATTTTCGACCAGGTTGCACGAAACGCTGCAGTACCGGCCGCATCGGGTTGCTTGGCCGCTTCAGCCAGCGGCTTGCACATCTCTTCAATTTCGCCGATGCGCGCGCCCATCTCAATGGCCAGGTTTACAGAAAGGTCCCAAACATAATTGGTGGGGAAGTAACGGAACATTGTTGTTGTCCTTATTCTGAGCAAAGGCAGTGTCCGCGGCCAGGCAGGCAAATACGGACTATCAGGGCAACTACGTTAAGCAGTGACGCGGGTATTTGGCCAATCGTGAGTAAGGATGCGAGGTATCGGCATTCGCGATACCCGCCTGCGCAATTTGCAGCAGCGTCGAGTTTGCGACCGCTGGTTTAACTGGCGCTGGTTTCATAGCGCAAGTTGATCATCCAGATTCTCCGGTTTGCAGATGCCGATCCTTGCTAGCCGTTAATTGGGTTTCAGCTCAGCTTTCTGAAGAAGAGGGCAAGCGCCTCACCAATATCGGAGCCGGGTCGATGACCTAACGGCGCGCTGGCCTGTGAGATACCAGCACGCGCAGCCAAATTGGCCATCAAGCCGCCTTGTTTTGATCAAAATTATGGATGCACTGGCTGATGCGTTCGCGTATCCAGCGGTGCATCGGGTCGCCATCCATGCTGCGGTGCCAGAGCATGTATTCGCGCATGATCGGTACTTGCACCGGCGTTGGCAGAATACGCAGTGGCAGGTAGGTCGCGTACAGTTCGGCAAGCCGTTTGTGCATGGTGGCAATGCGTTCGGTGCCGACCACCAGCTGCGGCAGGGTATTGAAGTCGTTGGTGATGACTTCGATTCGCCGGTTGAAACCGTACTGGCTCATGAACCAGTCCTCGATACTCATGTGCCGTGTTCGGCCAAAACCCACAGAGATATGGCCCATCTGCATGTACTGCTCAAGTGACAGGCTGTCGCCAATTTTCGTGTTGTCTTTACACACCACGCAGACGTGGTCTTCCTCGAAGAGCAATTGCGAAGGGTGGCCTTCGATGATGTAGCGTTCGGGCACGATCATCAGATCAACCTCGCCGCGAATCAGCAATTCACCGGAATTGTCGCTTGGGCCGAGCATCTCGAAGGTGACGTTGGGCGCTTCCTTTTGCAGCTGCTGGATAACGCGGGCAAACAGCACGCTGATCAGGTAGTCGGACGTCACCAGGCGAAAGTGGCGCTTGCTGGTGCCGGGGTCGAAGACCTGCTTGGTGGTGATTGATGAGCGAATGGTGATCAACACTTCGCGCACCGGTTTCGCCAGTTCCAGTGCGTAGGGGGTTGGCTGCATCTTGCGGCCGACCTGTACCAGCAGGTCGTCTTCGAAAAATGTGCGCAAACGCCCGAGAACCCCACTGGTTGCGGACTGCGTCATGTGCAGGCGCTCGGCCGCACGGGTGATGTTTTGCTCCTCAAGCAATACGTCGAGGGCAACCAGCAGATTTAAGTCCAGGTGATTGAAGCGCATAGCAGGGGCCTGCGAGTTGTATTTATTTTTGCGATACCTTCGTGCGCAATCAGTTGTACGTCAAGTAAGAAAGTGAATCCGTGTTCATTATTGATCCCTGCAGCCAGCGCTGATCGGTTCGGCGTTAGGTATCGCGTTTGTCGATAGGTCGCATCCTAACATGCGATTAGTCAACGTCATTAAGCCCCCGCAATCTTTGCAACCAGTCGGATATAGCCGGCCTCCACCACCGTATGCGCTGGCGACTGAGCCACGGATGCGGATCATAATTTCAATGGAGTGGTATGCCATGAACATTATTGGCCTTGACGCCCTGGTCTTTGGCGTCGATGACATTCAAGCCTGTACAGATTGTTTGCGTGATTACGGTTTAAGCCCAGTGGGTGCGGACGAGAAGGGCGGTCGTTTCGAAGCGCTGGACGGCACCGCAATCATTATTCGGGCAGCCGATGACGCCTCGCTCCCGGCGGCAATTGGCCCGGCACCTTCCATCCGCGAAACCATCTATGGCGTAGCTGATGCGGCCGACCTCGAAGCCATTGCAGATGAGCTGGGCCGTGATCGCGACGTCACCCGTGGCGCCGATGGTTCGGTATACAGTGTCGACGACATGGGTTTCGCGATTGGTTTTCAGGTCACCGTGCGCAAAGCATTCGCGGCCCCTGCCGATCTGACCAACGCGCCAGGCCATGCGCCTCAGCGCCCGCTTAATCAGCCAGGCATCACCCTCGATATGCCGGCGATTCCACGCACGCTGTCGCACGTTGTGTATTTCGTTCCGGATGTGGCCAAGGCAGAGGCGTTCTACGCCGAGCGTTTGGGTTTCCGCACCACCGACACCTTCATCGGCGCTGGCCCGTTCATGCGTCCAGCCGGCTCTGACGATCACCATTGCCTGTTCATGATTCAGACGCCGCCACACATGAAGGGCTGCGAGCACTTCACCTTCCACATGGGCAGCGGCACCGAAGTACTGCTCGCCGGACGCCGTTTCGAGCAAAGCGGCTGGACCAGTTTCTGGGGGCCTGGCCGTCACCTGTTTGGCTCCAACTGGTTCTGGTACTTCAACAGCCCGTTGGGCTGCCACATCGAGTACGACGCCGACATGGACAAGCACGATGACGAGTGGGTCGCCCGTCAGGCTCCGCTCTCGGCAGACAACTCGCAATTGTTCCTGTTTACCTCGAAAGAGAAATGGGCGCCGGGTGGACCACCGCCGAAGCAGGGCTGATTGAGCGATGTGTGCAGCGCGAGTCGCTCTGTGCCTGACGAGTGAATTGGCTGAAGGCCAGGCCCGCGGATTCGATCCGCTGGGCCAGGGTCGAGACAGCGTTTTCGCGGTATTGCATCAGGGCCAGGTACGGCTTTACCGCAACAGTTGCCCGCATCTGGATGTGCGCCTGGAGTATCGCAAGGACCGTTTCATGTCCGCCGATGGCCAGAGAATTATCTGCTACGCCCACGGTGCCCAGTTTCTTCCTGAGTCCGGCCTGTGTGTTTACGGGCCGTGTCTTGGTGAGCAGTTGAGTGCCCTTGAATACCAGATTGATGAGGGTTGGCTGGTGCTGGATACCGCTCAGTTGAGTTTCTGCGAGTCGTGATTGATGTATCGCGTTTTGCGATACATCACATCCTTACATGCGATTAGTCAAATTGCTGGTAAGGCCCGATGCTTCAACCACAAAGCTTGGGTGGAGCACGTACGCGCAGATGACCACGCCTGAAGGTCAGCACTTGGCGTCCAACCCGGATCATAAGAACAAGAGTGAGAACATCATGAGTGCAGAGAACAAGGTATTAATCGTAGGTGGCGGCATTGGCGGTCTGTGCGCCGCAATCGCCCTGCGCCGCAAAGGCGTTGCAGTCGATCTGGTCGAGCTTAAAGCAGAGTGGACTGTCTACGGTGTCGGCATCATCCAGCAGAGCAACGTTGTTCGCGAAATGGCCAAGCTGGGCGTTCTCGATGGTTATCTCGATGCTGCTTATGCATTCGAAGACGTCACCATCAACACCACCTCCGGTCAGCAGCTGGCACGCATTCCCGGCCAGCGTCTGGCAGGCCCGGAATACCCGGCCAACGTGGGCATCTCACGCCTTGCGCTGCACAAAGTGCTCAGCGAAACCGCTATTGAGCTCGGCACTCAGGTGCGTTTGGGTCTTTCGGTTGAAACGCTCAACGAGGATGCCGACGGCGTAAACGTGCAATTCACCGATGGCACGCAAGGTCGTTACAGCCTGGTGGTTGGCGCTGATGGTTTGTTCTCGAAAGTACGCGGTCTGTTGTTTGGCGATAAATACCAGCCGCGTTTCACCGGCCAGTCTGTCTGGCGCTACAACTTCCCGCGCACCGCAGAAATCGATCATCTGGCCAACTATATGGGCCCGGCAGGCAACGCTGGCCTGGTGCCGCTGGCCGATGACCTGATGTACATGTTCGTGACCTCGCATGAGCCGAACAACCCGTGGATGGACAAGAGCGTGCTGGCGACTGAAATGCGCAAGCGCCTGAGCGGCTTCGAAGGTTTGATCGGCGAGCTGCGTGAGCAGATCACCGATGGCGAACAGGTGGTCTACAAGCCGCTCGAAGTGGTGTTTGTCGATGAGCCTTGGTATCGCGGTCGCGTTCTGCTGATTGGTGACGCGGCTCACGCCACCACGCCACATCTGGGGCAGGGCGCAGGCATGGCCATCGAAGATGCGGTGGTTCTCAGTGAGGAACTGACTGCAGGTGGCTCTCTCGAGCAGCAACTGCAACGGTTCATGGCGCGTCGTTTTGAGCGCTGCAAGTACATCGCAGAAAGCTCGGTGCTGGCTGGCGACAAAGAAATCGCGCACGACCGCGAGTTCGATCGCATCGGCCTGGTTAAACAGATGCTTGCGCGCACGGCTGAGCCTATCTAAGCCACAACAAAAATCACCTTTGTACCGTGAATACCTGACTTGGGTAGGGGCCTGCCTTGCCAACGCCCAAGTCAGAACTTGTAAGAACCAACGCATAAAAACAATAAAGAGGGCTACACCGATGTCATATCGCAACATCGCTGCGTCTCGCTACGCACCCTTCACCCTGTCCCTTGCAGCAATGCTGGTGCTTGGCGCACCCACTGCTCAGGCGTTTCAGATCAATACCGGTAATCCGGATTTTGGCCTGCGCTGGGACAACACCGTCAAATACAGCGCCGCCTGGCGTGTTAAGGATCAGAGCAGCCGCCTGACTGAAGGTCCTGTTGCGCTGAACCAGGACGACGGTGACCGCAACTTCGACAAGGGCCTGATCTCCAATCGTCTCGATCTGTTGTCTGAACTGGACATGTCGTTCGGCGACTTTGGTGCACGTATCAGCGGCGCTGCCTGGTACGACACCGAGTATCAGAAAGACACCGACGCCGATGATCCCCTGCGGGCCAACCAGCGCTCTGTCGCGTATGACGAGTTCACCGATGACACCCGCCACCTGCATGGCGGCAGTGGTGAGATTCTCGATGCATTCGTCTACTGGAATGGCGAGCTTGCCGAGCGCGCGATGTCGGTTCGCGCCGGTCGTCATGGCCTGGTCTGGGGTGAGAGCCTGTTCTTCGGGGCCAACGGCATTGCCGGTGGTATGGCTCCGATCGACGTTGTGAAAGCGGTATCGGTGCCTAACACCCAGTTCAAGGAAATTGTTCGCCCGGTTAATCAGCTATCGACAACTTATCAGTTGACGGACGATGTATCGCTCGGCGCCTACTACCAGTTGGAATGGGAAGAGACCCGTCTGCCGGGCTCGGGTAGCTACTTCTCGGTGAGTGACACCATTGGCGAAGGTAACGAGCGGCTGCTCACTGGCGGCGTATTGCCTAATGGCCAGAAGGTTGCGTTTTGGCATGGCAACGATAAAGAAGCGCGCAGTTCAGGGCAGGGCGGTGTGCAGCTGCGCTATGCAGCAGATACCGTGGACTACGGCTTCTACGCGATTCAGTACCACGACAAAACCCCGAAGCTGTACCTCAAGCAACCCACCGGCCCTGTCAATTTCCAGACTGGCAAACTCAGCGAATACTACTGGGTATACCCAGAAGACATCCAAGCGCTGGGCGCCAGCTTCTCGACAACGTCCGGCGAGTTCAACTGGGCGGGTGAAGCCTCGATGCGCTGGAACATGCCGCTGGTATCCAACGGTGTAACCATCGCGCCAGGGCAAGCCGCAGACAACAACGATGACGCGCTCTACGCAATCGGCCGCACGGCGCACGTCAACCTCAACTTCCTCGCAACGTTTGGTCCTTCGTTTATCTCCGAAGAGTCGGCAATGGTCGGCGAACTGGCCTGGAACCGTTTGCTCAGCGTGACCGACAACCGCGAGCAGCTTTCACCGAAAGCGACTGACGATGGCGTCGGCATGAAGCTGGTGTTCACCCCAACCTATCGCCAGATCTATCCGGGCATCGATTTGAGTGTGCCGATGGGCATCAGCTACTTCCCGATGGGCAAGTCGGCGGTGGTCAGCTCGTTTGGGCCTGATCGCGGCGGCGATTTGAACATCGGCGTCACCGCGACCTATCTCGACCGCGTGACCTTCGGCCTTAGTTACACCCACTACTACGGACCAGAAGACACCAACCTCGACGGGCAGACGCACTTCAACTTCGAACAGTCGCTGAAAGACCGTGACTACGTCGCCTTCAACGTTAAAACCACTTTCTAAGAGGACGTGAGAATGACTACCCAGTTCAAACTCAAGGCTTTGTGCTTTGCCGTGCTGACCAGCCTGGCCGTCAGCGCCTCGCCAGCTTTTGCAGTCACTGCTGAAGAAGCCGCCCAGCTGGGCAAGAACCTGACGCCGATGGGCGCAGAGAAAGCCGGTAATGCCGACGGCACCATTCCTGCCTGGGATGGTGGCTATACCAAAGTTGATCCGGCCTACAAACAAGGTGGCAAGCGCCTTGACCCGTTCGCAGCGGAAAAGCCGTTGTTCAGTATCACCGCCCAGAACATGGCGCAATACGCCGACAAGCTGAGCGATGGCACTAAGGCGATGTTTGCAAAGTATCCAGAAACCTACCGCGTCGATGTCTACCCGACTCACCGGACTGCGGCTGCACCGCAATGGGTGTATGACAACGTCGCGAAGAACGCCGTTAACGCGACACTGGTTGACAGCAGCGCTGGGCGAATTCCTCAGGGCGCTTACGGTGGCGTGCCGTTCCCGATCCCGAAAGACGGAACCGAGGCTATCTGGAACCACATCCTTAACTGGCGTGGCACCTCGGTTTCGATGCATTTCCGTCACTACCTGATGACCGCAGATGGTACTCAGGTAATGACCACGGACGGTAAAGCCATTCAGGAAATGCCGTACTACTACCCGGAAGGGTCTGCCGAGAAGTTTGAAGGTGATTACTGGCTGTTCCGCCTACTGAACGTTGGCCCGCCGATCCGCGCCGGTGAGCAGATTATGGGGCGCACCAACCTCAACGGTGACAAGTCGCAGGCTCACGTTTATCTGGCTGGCCAGCGCCGCGTGCGCAAACTGCCAAACGCCTGCTGCGACACGCCTACACCTGCTACCGCCGGGGTGATGAGCTTCGACGAATTGTCGGTGTTCCAAGGCCGAATCGATCGCTTCAACTGGAAGTTGATCGGCAAGAAAGAGATGTATGTGCCTTACAACGACAACAAGGTGCAGACCGCAGCCAAGCCCGAAGACCTGTTTGCCAAGCATCACATGAACCCTGATTACGTGCGTTGGGAACTGCACCGCGTTTGGGTGGTTGAAGCAGATCTGGCACCGGGCAAACGTCACCAGTTGCCGAAAGGGCGCTACTACCTCGACGAAGACACCTGGCAGGCCATGTTGGGTGACCGCTGGGATGCTAACGGCCAGCTGGCCAAAACCCTGTGGGCGCTGCCTGCGGTTATGCCGGATATCCCGGCTCACGCCACCTTGTCTTCGGGTTTCTACGACCTGACATCCGGCGCCTGGTTTATCCAGAACGTTTACACCGGGTTGCCAGAACAGTACGGCGTGGTTGATCGCTACAGAAAATCCGAGTTCTCGCCAGCCGCGATGGCCGGGCAGGGCGTGCGGTAAAGCAGTTGCTTGATGTTCGGGGCCAGCCTTTGCTGGCCCCACTGCAAGACGCGTTTTTTGAGGTCAATAATGAAAATAAAATCGCCCACCAATGGCCTGATTGTGGCCTTGGCTTTGTGTGCTAATAGCCTGGTCTGCCAAGCGGCTATGCCAGCTGCCGGTTCACCGTTGACGACCGCTGCCATGCACGTGACTGCCCCGGCAAAAGCCGTGCTGATTGATCTGGCACGTGCCGGCTCGCGTTTGGTTGCGGTGGGTGAGCGGGGTCTGGTGCTGGTCTCTGACGACAATGGCCAGAGCTGGAAACAAGTACCGGTGCCTGTTTCGGTGAGCCTTACAGCCGTGCAGTTTACCGATGCCAAACATGGTTGGGCAATTGGTCACGCCGGGGTCGTGTTGGCGACGGTTGATGGTGGCGAAAGCTGGAAGCAGCAACTCAGCGGCCTGGACGCCGCCAATATTGAACTTGAAGCCGCGCGCAAAGACTTGCTCGCAGTGACGGCAGCCGCCGCGGTGAATACAAGCGACGCTACGGCCGTCGATGAACAAACGCTGGACTCAACCGCAGTCGATAACGCCGATCTGCGCGTTCAAAACGCCGAACGCTTGATTGCGGACGGCCCGGACAAGCCATTTCTGGCTATCCACTTCACTGATTCCAAGCATGGGCTGATCGCCGGTGCTTACGGCATGTTGTTGCAAACCAACGACGGCGGTGCCAGCTGGCAGTCGCTGGTTGGTCATGTCGACAATCCGATGGGTGCGCATCTGTATGCAATCGCCCAGCACGGCAATGACTGGTACCTCGCGGGCGAGCAGGGCTTTGTGGCTCGTTCCAGCGATGCGGGCCAGTCATTCGTGCAACTCGAAAGCCCTTACGAGGGCAGCTTTTTCACCGCGCATGTTACGGATGACGGCGCCCTGGTCGTGGCCGGTCTGAAAGGTCACGCGTTTATTTCCCACGACAGCGGCCAGTCCTTTGAGCTGATGCCTGTGCCAATGCCGGTTTCTTTCAGCGACTCCACGCAACTGGCAGACGGTCGCACCTTGCTGGCCAATCAGGCCGGCGGGCTGTTCCTCAGCGATGCCAAGGCGGGCGCTGCATTGCAAATGTTTGGCAAGCCACTGGGTAAGCCAGTCGCGAGTTTGGTCCAGGCTGCCGATGGCAGTGTGGTTGTTGCCGGGTTCACCGGATTGTTGCGCCTGACGCAGCCATCCACAGCTGCGACGGAGTGAGGTTATGAAGTCCTCTAACAGTTTCAATGCCAGTGATATGGCCGATTTCGACCCACGCTCTGGCTCGGTTCTTGAGCGCGCGCTGTTCAACCACCGCATCTGGGTTCTGCTGGTGTGTTTGATCACCACGGTGGTGCTGGGTTTTCAGACATCCCGCGTGGAGCTCAATGCCAGCTTCGAGAAAATGATCCCGACGCAGCACCCCTATATTGCCAACTATCTGGATCACCAGCGTGAGTTGAGTGGGTTGGGCAATGCGCTGCGCATTGCTGTCGCCAATAAAAAGGGTGATATCTACGACGCTGACTACCTGAAAACTCTGCAGCAACTAAGCGATCAGATTTACCTGCTGCCAGGTGTCGACCGCGCTTACATGAAGTCGCTCTGGACCCCGGCAACCCGCTGGGTCGCAGTGACGGAAGAGGGCCTGGATGGCGGCCCGGTCATCCCCGATGAATACGATGGCAAGGCGCAAAGCCTGGCCCAGTTACGGCGCAATGTGCAGCAGTCCAACGAGATCGGCCAACTGGTCGCGTTTGATCAGCGCTCAAGCATTATCTATGTGCCGCTGCTGGCGAAAACACCGGACGGCAAAGCGCTCGACTATTCCGTTTTGTCCGAGCAACTCGAAGCGCTGCGTACAAAGTATTCAAGCGACTCGATCGATATTCACATTACCGGCTTCGCCAAGAAGGTCGGCGACCTGATCGCCGGCCTCAAGCAGATCGTGCTGTTCTTCATCGTCGCGATCCTGATCACTACGGTGGTGCTGTACTGGTACACCCGCTGCGTTCGCAGCACCTTGCTGGTGGTGTTCTGTTCGCTGGTGGCGGTGGTCTGGCAGCTTGGTTTGCTGCCGATTCTCGGCTACCAACTCGATCCGTACTCGGTACTCGTGCCGTTTCTGGTGTTCGCCATCGGCATGAGCCACGGCGCACAGAAAATGAACGGCATCATGCAGGACATCGGTCGCGGCATGCACCGGGTGGTCGCTGCGCGCTTCACCTTCCGCCGGTTGTTCCTGGCGGGTCTGACTGCACTGCTGTGTGATGCCGTGGGCTTCGCGGTGCTGATGATCATCAAGATTCAGGTCATCAAGGATCTGGCGCTGATCGCCAGTATCGGTGTGGCCGTGCTGATCTTCACCAACCTGATCCTGCTGCCTGTTCTGCTTTCTTATGTAGGCGTGAGCCCGCGTGCCGCGCAGCTGAGCCTGAAGAGCGAGCAAGCCGAGCAATCCGGTCAGCAGCGTCATGCGTTCTGGCGCTTCCTCGACCTGTTCACCCAGCGTCGCTGGGCGTCCATCTGCGTGGCAGCAAGCCTGGCGCTGGCGGTATTCGGTTTCATGGTCAGCGAGCACTTGAGTATCGGTGACCTCGATGCCGGTGCGCCGGAACTGCGTCCGGACTCACGTTACAACCGTGACGATGCCTTCCTTACCGAAAAGTACGGGGCCAGCAGTGATCTGTTCGCGGTCATGGTCAAAACCCCGGCCGGTGCGTGCGCCCGTTACGACATTCTCAACAAGGTCGATAACCTCGACTGGCAACTGCGCAGCCTGCAGGGTGTCGATTCGACCAACTCGCTGGCGTTGCTCAACCGACGGATGCTGGTGGGCTTCAGCGAGGGCAGCGCCAAGTGGTACGAGCTGCAGAACAACCAGGCGATGCTCAACATGATCACCGCCAGTGCGCCGCGTGGTCTGTACAACGAAAACTGTAGCTTGCTGACGCTGTACGCCTACCTGACCGACCACAAAGCCGCGACGCTGACGCGCCTGGTCGATCATGTTGAAGCCTTTGCCGCTGCGAATAACACCGATGAAGTGCAGTTCATGTTGGCCGCAGGCAGCGCTGGCATCGAAGCGGCCACCAACATCGTGGTTAAGCAGGCCAACCGCGAGATGCTGATCTGGGTGTACGCCGCGGTGATCCTGCTGTGCCTGGTCACTTTCCGCTCGTGGCGCGCCACGGTGTGCGCGGTAATCCCGCTGATGCTCACCTCGATTCTCTGCGAAGCACTGATGGTGTGGCTGAATATCGGCGTCAAGGTCGCAACCTTGCCAGTGATCGCACTCGGTGTGGGCATTGGCGTGGATTACGCGCTGTATGTCATGAGCATCATGCTCGCGCATCTGCGCCGTGGTGAGAGCCTGTCCGAGTCTTACTACAACGCGTTGCTGTCGACCGGCAAGGTGGTGATGCTCACCGGTGTGACGCTGGCGATTGGTGTGGCGACGTGGATTCTTTCGCCAATCAAATTCCAGGCCGACATGGGCGTGCTGCTGGCCTTCATGTTCATCTGGAACATGGTGGGAGCACTGATTCTGCTGCCGGCACTGGCGTACTTCCTGTTGCCGAGCAAGGTCAGCGAGCAAGCCGCAAACACTGCTAATAAACCGTCGGTAAACGGCCAACCCACAACTAAATCACAGACCACGGTCGATGTTGCGCCACTGGCGCGCGGCGTCTCGCCGACCTGATTGCGTGTAAAGACCCAACAATAACAAGAGTGAACCTGAGATGAATCGAGCAATTGCCTTAAGCCAGGGTTTCTGGAGCGTGTTGGTTATTGGTTTGGCCGCTTACGGCGCGGCTGTGTGTGGCATCAGCCAGCAAGAGGAAAACCAATGAGCAGCGTGCGCCAGGCGGGTTTGCCGCAGTCATTGTTGTTGCTGTTGGGCAGCTGTTTGCCGGTGTTGGGCGCGGTGTTGTTGGCGCCGGTGTTGCCGCGTATGCAGGCGCATTTTGCCGAAACCCCGGGCGCTCAGGTGCTGGTGCCGATTGCGCTGACATTACCGGCGCTGGTGATCGCTTTACTGGCGCCATTCGCCGGCGTAATTGCCGACCGTCTGGGCCGTAAATCACTGCTGCTGGGTGCAATGCTGTTGTATTCGGTGTGCGGCGTGTTGCCCCTGTGGCTTGAGTCGCTCGAGGCAATCGTGGTCAGTCGCGCCGGTATCGGCCTGGCAGAAGCCGCGATCATGACCTGCTGCACCACGCTCATGGGCGATTACTACGACGGGGCACGGCGCGAGCGGCTGTTCGCCTTGCAAATGGTTGCCACTTCGCTGTCGGCGGCTATTTTCATGGGGCTGGGTGGTGCGCTGGGTGAGAGCGGCTGGCGTACGCCGTTTGCCCTGTATGCGGTGGGTTTGGTGTTTCTACCCCTGATGGCCAAATTGCTGTGGGAGCCGGTTGCGCAAGGCGCCGGGGCGCTGCTGGAGAAGTCCGCACAACAAGCATTCCCGTGGGGCACGTTGGCACCTTTATATGTGCTGACTTTTCTGGCCGGGTTGAGCCTGTTCATTGTACCGGTGCAGGCGGGTTATCTGCTTAACCTGCTGCATGTCGATGCGCCCAAGCAAATCGGCATGACCATGGGTGCCAATCAACTCGGCGTACTGGCGGGGGCACTGAGCTTCCGCGTGCTCAGCGGTTTGGCCAGCCATCGCCAACTGCTGCTGGCCTTTGCGCTCGCAGGGCTCGGCGGTCTGCTCATGGCGCTGTCCACCAGCCACGCCATGGTTGTGGTGGCCGTGCTGATCAATGGGCTGGGCATTGGTCTGATGCTGCCGACCCTGATCACCTGGATTATGTCGCACGTCGATTTCTTCCAGCGCGGCCGCGCGGCGGGCATGTTCACTGCCGCCTTGTTCGCAGGTGAGTTTGTCAGCCCGCTGGCAGTGCTGGCGATCACTGGCGGGGTCAACGACACACTGCCGACCGCACTGGCTGTGATCGCCGTGGCGCAGTTGCTGATCGCATTGATGTGCCTGTTTCTGCCGCGACTGACGGCCACTAAAGCCCCCGCGATGAGTGTTGAGAATCTGGCTCAGCACTGAGCATTTGCACCCGCAAGTACGGGCATCCGCTACTCGATTGATAAGGTGTTTTTGATGAATCAAGCATTATCCAGTGACGTTCTAGCACAACTGTTTGTTGAGGCTCGCTCACACAATGCCTGGCTGGATAAGCCGGTATCAGATGAGTTGCTGCACACGCTTTACAACACATTCAAGCAAGGGCCGACCAGCAATAATTGCAGCCCGGCACGCTTTGTATTTGTGCGCAGCGAAGAAGCTAAACAGCAGTTGTTACCGGCACTGAAAGGCCACAACGGCGAGAAGATGCTGCAAGCGCCTGTGACTGCAATTGTGGCCTTCGACAGCCAGTTCTTCGAGTTCCTGCCTGAGCTGTTCCCGATCTACGACGCCGCCGCGCCATACCGCGGTAATCCTCAGTTGGCGCACATCGCGGCATTGCGCAACGGCAGCTTGCAAGGCGCCTACCTGATGCTCGCAGCGCGTGCGCTGGGGTTGGATTGCGGGCCAATGTCCGGCTTCGACAATGCCCTGGTTGATAGCACGTTCTTCGCGGATGGCCGCTGGAAGAGCAACTTCCTGTGCAGCCTGGGCTATGGCGATTCCAGCAAGTTGCGACCGGCCGGCCCGCGTTTGTCTTTCGAGCAGGCGTGCGTGTTGGCATGAGCAGCCAACTGTTTTCGTTGGCTGGAAAAGTCGCGCTGATTACCGGCGCGACTCGCGGCATCGGTTTGGCCATTGCACGTGAATATGCCAGAGCTGGTGCGCGGGTGGTAATCAGCAGCGAGAACGCCGAACACTGCCAACAGGCGGTCAGCCTACTGGCAGATGAGGGCTTTGAAGTCAGTGCTGTGGTCGCGGATCTGAGCCAGCAAGTCCAGGCTGATTCACTCGCCAGCGCCGTGCTTGAACGCTTTGGACGTATCGACGCCCTCGTTTGTAATGCCGGAGTAGCGCCACATATGGGCGCGTTGGCCAGTGCCAGTGCAGCAGATTGGGAGTTGACCATGACCGTCAATTTGCGCAGCGCGCTGTGGCTGACCAGCGCAATGCTGCCAAACATGGCCGCGCAGGGTGGTGGCAGTGTGGTGCTGATGGCCAGCATTGCCGGGGTTCGCGGCAACAAGGGGTTAGGTTTGTATGGCTTGTCGAAGGCGGCTCTTGCCCAGCTCGCGCGCAACCTGGCGGTGGAGTGGGGGCCGCGCAACGTGCGGGTCAATGCCATCAGTCCAGGCGTCATTGCCACCGAATTTGCCCGCCCACTCACCGATAACCCAGAGGTAATGAGCAAACGCATTGCTCTGACGCCGCTGCGACGCGTCGGTATCCCGGACGAAATTGCTGCCCTTGCCGTGCTGCTGGCTGCGCCTGGCGGGGCGTTTATCACAGGACAAAATTTGCTCGTCGATGGTGGCACCACCATCGGTGACGGTAACTGATCGAGGATAGATTCATGCAAAAACTGCCTAGCTTTAAACGCGTGGTCACAGGTCACGATGCCAGCGGCCAAGCAGTGGTCGCGATGAGCGGCGAGACGCCGAACAACTTTCCCCTCAAGGCTGTTCCCGGCACGGTGTTTTATGAGGTATGGAACAGCCAGAGCAGCCCGGCAGTGCTGGATAACGGCGATGACCCGACTGACAAACCATTGCAGTTAAGCCCCGGTTTGCTGGGCAGCGTAATCCGCGTCGTCGATATTCCACCAGACAGCGTACAGAACAACGTCAGTGATGCTGAGGCTGCTGCCACATTCGCGGAAATTGGCCAGGCCCATGCGGGCACGGGCACCAAGGACTCGAAGCACAAACTGATGCATCGCACCGAAACTCTCGACTACGGCATCGTCACCGAAGGTGAAGTGTGGCTGGTACTCGACGGCGAAGAGGTGCACCTCAAACGCGGTGATGTGGTTGTGCAGCGCGGCACAAATCACGCATGGAGCAACCGCACAGAAGCCATGTCGCGCATGGTTTTCATCCTTCTGGACGGCCAGTACGCGCCGGATCTGGCTGCATTACTCGGAGCACACGCATGAAATTGGCAACCCTTGATAACGGCACCCGCGACGGCTGCTTGCTGGTGGTCTCACGTGACCTGAAACGTGCCCTGGATGCAAGCCATATCGCTGTAAATATGCTGTTTGCCATCGAGAACTGGCGCAGTGTCGAGCCGCAATTACAGGCGCTGTATACCCAGCTCAACGCAGGCCAGTTTGATGGCAGTTTAGCCTTCGACCCAACTGCGGTGATGGCGCCGCTACCACGCACGTATCAATGGCTGGATGGTTCGGCGTTCCTTAATCACGGCGAATTGATGCAGAAAGCCTTCCACCTTGACCCGATTGAGGGGGCAGATATCACGCCGCTGATGTATCAAGGCGCAGGCGACGACTTTATCGGTTCACGTGCTGATATTCCTTTGCCCAGCGAAAGCCTTGGTATCGACTTTGAGGGCGAGTACGGGGTGATCGTCGACGCTGTGCCGATGAGCTGCAGCGCAGCTGATGCAGCGGCGCATATCAAACTGATCGTGCAAATCAATGACATGAGCCTGCGTGCGCTGGCACCACGCGAAATGAAAACCGGCTTTGGCTTCGTCCAGGCCAAGTCGTCTTCAAGTTTTGCCGCTGTGGCCGTTACTCCGGATGAACTCGGTGATGCCTGGCAGGGCCAGCGCGTGCATCTGCCGTTGCAGGTGAACTGGAACGGTGAATGGTTCGGGCATCCGAATGGGCGTGAGATGAACTTCAGTTTCGCCGAGCTGATTGCCCACGCCGCGTTCACCCGCAAATTATCCGCCGGCACGATCATCGGTTCGGGCACGGTCTCCAATGCCGATCGCAGCGCAGGTTCTGCGTGCATCTCGGAGCGCCGCGCCATCGAGATGATTGAGCACGGTAAACCGCAAACCGGTTTCATGCAGTTTGGTGATCGCGTGCAGATGGACGTGATTGGTGCCGATGGCCAGTCGCTGTTTGGCGGCATCGACCAACGTGTAGTCGCTGCCGACTAAGGAGCAGGTCATGCGGGTAATGGTTACGGGCGCAAACGGTTTTGTCGGTCGTGTACTGGTTGAGCGCCTGTTGGCGCAAGGGCAACTGCGCGGTCGTGAAATAGCGGCGTTGTTGCTGTTGGATCAGGAACTGAACGGTTTCCCGGAAGACTCACGCCTGCGCCGGCACATTGGCAGCATTACCGACCCGGCCTTGTTACGCCGGGCGCTGGCCGATGGCATCGACGTGGTGTTTCATCTGGTCAGTCTGCCAGGCGGCGCGGCCGAAGCGCAGTATTCCCTTGGCTATCAGATCAACCTCATGGCGAGCCTGGAGCTGCTCGATCAGTTACGCGAGCATTCGGGTTCACCGGTGATGGTTTACGCCAGCAGCGTTGCTGTTTACAACCCGGACTTTGCCGCACGTATGGACGAGTCCGCGGCCAAGCGTCCGGCATTGTCTTACGGCGCGCACAAACTGATGGTCGAAACGGCGATTACCGACCTTGCCCGGCGCGGCGATGTTGACGCCCGCGCAGTGCGCCTGCCAGGCATTGTTGCGCGGCCGCAACAACCTAATGGCCTGCGCTCAGCATTCATGAGCGATCTGCTGAGTGCCTTCGCTGAGGGAAAACCCTACTGCTGTCCAGTCTCGGAGGAGGCGCGTTGTTGGTGGATGTCGGCGCAGTGCTGCGTCGATAACCTGATACATGCGGCCCAACTCGACGGCTCCGATCTGGACGGCGAGCGGGTCTGGCAGCTGCCTGTATTGCACCTGAGCATTGCCCAGATTATTGATGCGCTGGCCGCCATATACGGTGAAGAGCGCCGGCAGCTGATCAGCTTTGCTGCCGATGCCCAACTCGAAGAATTGTTTGGCAATTACCCGCCGATGAAAACCCCGCAAGCACGAGCCCTTGGCTTTCGCCATGACGGCTCGGCAGCTGCACTGATCCGCAATTCACTCAAACCAAAAGCCGTTGCGCGAAGCAAATCCGCAGGGGCCAGGAAGTCCGGAGTTACTGCTTATGAAAACGTCTAACCGTCGTTTGGTCGACCTTTCGGTCACGCTTGAGAACAACCCGTACACCGATCCGCCGCCGTTGCTGCCAAAGATCGAATACACCGACCATCAGCAAGGTTGGCCAGAGATGGCGGCCATGTTTCCGGGGCTGACCAAGGATCAATTACCGGGTGACGAGTCGTGGGCCGCCGAACGCCTGCAAATCACTACGCACAGCGGCACCCACATGGATGCGCCGTGGCATTACGCCTCGACCACCGATGGCGGCAAACCTGCGTTCGGTATCGACGAGTTGCCGCTGGACTGGTGTTTGCAGCCGGGTGTGAAACTCGATTTTCGCGCGCTGCCGGACGGCCATGTGGTGACGGCTGCCGAAATTGAAGCTGAACTGGCGCGCATTGGCCATGATTTGCAGCCGCTGGACATCGTTTTGATCAACACCCGAGCCGGCGAAATATTTGGCCAGCCGGGTTATCTCGATGCCGGTGTCGGTATTGGCCGTGAAGCCACTTTGTATCTGCTGGAGCGCGGTGTGCGGGTGGTCGGAACCGATGCCTGGAGCTGGGATGCGCCGTTCAAGTACACCCGCGAGCGCTTTGCCGAAAGCGGCGACGCGTCGATCATCTGGGAAGGCCACAAGGCTGGCCGCGACATTGGTTACGGGCAGATGGAAAAGCTCGCCAACCTCGATCAGTTGCCCGCCAACGGATTTATGGTTTCGTGCTTCCCCTATAAAATCAAACACGCTTCGGCCGGCTTCGTGCGCGCTGTCGCTATTTTCGAGGATTGAGCTGCGCCTGCGTGGCGCGCCAATGCTTTACAAGAACAAGAGAGGTTGTAATGCGTATTAACCGTCTGACCCAAGCCTTGCTGTTTGGGCTTCTGGCTGCTGGCAATGCAGCGGCCGCCACCAGCAGCCAGCCGAACATTCTGCTGATTCTCGCCGATGATCTGGGCTATTCCGATCTGGGCGCTTTTGGTGGTGAGATCAACACACCGCAACTCGATACGCTGGCCAAGGCCAACCTGCAATTGACCAGCATGTACGCCGCGCCGACCTGCTCGCCAACCCGCTCGATGCTGATGTCTGGCACCGATCACCATCTTGCCGGGCTGGGCACCATGGCTGAAGCTTTGATGCCTTTCCAAAAAGGCCATCCGGGCTATGAGGGTTATCTGAATCAACAGGTTTACTCGATGCCGCAACTGCTGCAAAACGGCGGTTACGACACCATGATGGTGGGCAAGTGGCACCTGGGTCTGACGCCTGAGCAGGGGCCGGCTGCGCGTGGTTTTCAGCAGTCCTTCAGCATGCTTGAAGGCGGCGCATCGCACTTCAAACCGCGCGCTGATGAGCCAAGCAAGATCGAGCAGGTGCATTACGTTGAGAACGGCAAAGCGGTCGAGGTGCCGGATGATTTTTACTCGACGGACTTCTACACCGACAAACTGATCAGCTACATGAAGAATACCCGCAAGGACGGCAAACCGTTCTTTGCCTACGCAGCCTACACGGCGCCACATTGGCCGTTACAAGCCCCGGATGCTTATCTGGACAAGTACAAGGGGCGTTACGACAAAGGCTATGACAGCGTACGCACGGCACGTATTGAGCAGATGAAAAAGCTCGGCTTGCTGCCAGCTGATTTTGCTGCCGCCAGACCAATTCCGGCCAATCCGCACCTGCCCGGTTGGGAGCAGCTGACGCCTGAGCAACAACAGGCAGAGGCGCGCAAGATGGAAATCTACGCAGCGATGGTGGATAACCTCGACCATAACATCGGCCGGTTGTTGGACTACCTGCGTGAAAGCGGCCAGTACGACAACACCCTCATCGTGTTCATGTCGGATAACGGCGCCGCAGGCGAGAACCACAGCCAGTGGTATCCAAACGGCAAGCACACCGATAACAGCCTGGCGAATCTCGGCCGGATCAATTCGGAAGTCGATTACGGCGTGCGCTGGGCTGAGGTCAGTGCCGCGCCATTCCACCTGTTCAAAGGCTCCACAGCCGAGGGCGGAATCAGTGTTCCGGCCATCGTCAAAATGCCCAAAGCCATGGCGCGTCAGGGCCGGTTGAGCGAAGTCGCACGGGTAGATGATCTACTGCCTACCTTCTTGGCGGTTGCTGGTCTGCCTCTGCCTGCGGATGATGCTAACAAGCACGCCATTACCGGCAAGTCGATGCTGGCGATGCTTTCTGGCAAGCAAGAGCAAGCTCAACAGCCAGTGCTGGCCGGGGAGTTGTTCGGCAACGCCTACTACCGTGAAGGCAACATGAAATTGCTCGGGATGCGCCCGCAAGTAGGATTTGGTGAGGCACCGAAGCCGCCGAAATGGACGCTCTATGATCTGTCCAAGGACCGCGGCGAAACCAATGATCTTGCCGGCGCTCAGCCAGAGCAGGTCAAGCGTATGCAACAGGCCTGGGGGGCTTACACCCAACAGGTTGGCGTTGTTCGCCCACCCGTAGCACAGGCCAAAGCTGACTAACGTGCTGCGGGCTTGCGCGCGCACCAGTTATACGCGGCGACAGGAACATCTGTTGCCGCTTACAGGAGTGACATCATGCACATCATTAACCGGATCAGTTGCGCTTTATTACTGACCTTGGGCGTGTTGGGTGCCGCCGGCGCCAGCGCGCAAACCGAACAGCAGGAAACCGCTGCCAAAAGCCTGTTGAGTAATGCTGTCGAGTATTACCGGATGCAGGGCGATGCGGCGTTTGCAGCGTTTAGCCGTCAGGGTGAATTCATTGATGGTGAGCACTATGTGTTTGTCATTGATGACGACGGCACCATGCTTGCCAGTGGCGGCACCTCTGCTGTACTCATCGGCCGCAATGTACTCAACACGCTGGAGCCTGAGTTGCGTGAGGCATTATCGCAGGCACTGGCAGGTTCGAACGATGGCCAGATTCATAGCGCCGAGTACCGCTGGATGAACGCACGTGACGGGCGGGTAGAGCGCAAGAAGGTCTACTTCCAGCGTGAAGGTGACAGGGTCATTGCTGTTGGCCTGTATCTGCCGCGCGCCACACCGGAGCAGGCCGAGAAATTTCTGGACCGCGTGGCGACGGCTGTCGAGAAAGATCCAGAGGCAACGCTGCGGGCGATCAATGATCTCTCGCCGCAATTTCATGAGGATGATCTCTACGCCTTTGTCGTCGATCAGAGCAATCATCGCTATCTTGCCCATGGTTACAACAAACGCCTGATTGGCGTCGATTTCGCAACTGTTGAGGACCCGCAAGGTAAGCCGGTTGGCGTGCCCATTCTCAAACTCATGGAAACAGCGGATCGCGGCGGCTACGACTACAGCTGGAAGAACCCGGTGACCGGTAAAGTCGAGGACAAGCATGCCTTGATTCGCAAGGTCGGCAATTATCTGGTGGCCGTGGGTTATTACCGTAAACCGCGTGATTAGCGACCGTCTGAAGTCGGAATATTTCGGATAGAAAACAATCCGTCGGAGCCTGCGAAAGCATCGGACAATGCAGCAAAAGTCCGATGGTTTTGTGGGCTTCTGCGTTTAACTATGGCCAAGTTATGTGGTGATTGCGCTGGCCCCATGACGGTTAACCTGATGGGTTAAGCATCCTCCGGTTGTGCAACATTGTTGAATGCAACAATCGCAAGCCACACTGTTTCTTGCTCATGTGGCTTGGCTTTCTGCCGGTTTGCTTTGGTGCAGGCTTAATGGCCGATCTTCCATGCGCAGGGCGATTACCAGCGGGATGAGGGCAATCGCGGCATCAATCAATAACAGATGTCGGAATGCCAGCCCAACTGTCCCGGAGTCATCTGCATTGAAGGCTGCCTGACCAAGCGCCAGGCTCGGCAGCAGATGCCAGAGCAGGCTCGACAACAGCGCTGCGCCCACCGCACCGCCAAACCCGCGAAACAGGCCGCACACACCGGTCGCCACGCCAAGATGGCTTTTAGGTGCTGCGTTTTGTACAGCAACCAGTGAGGTTGGAAATTGCAGGCCAAGTGAAATACCGCACAGCAGCAATACCGGAAGGCGCAGAAAAAATGAGCCTGGATCTACGAACGCGAGCAATGTCAGGGCCACAGGTACTAACAGCGCGCCGCTGATGATCGGAGGCTTGTAACGGGCCAGGTGGGCGCTTAAACGACCGCCGATGTAGGCGCCGATTGGGGCACCAAACGCCAGTGCCATTAACTGGCTGGCGCTTTCGCCCATGCCGCCCACGCCTTGCAGTTGCAGCGGCACAACTACGGCCAGGCCGATTGCTTGAAAGTTAGCGAAAAACAGCAGTGACCAACCGCTGCGAATCGCGGCAATGCGCAGCAACAGTGGTGGAATCAGCGGATCGGTCGTACGCCGCTGATGCCAGATGAAAACACTCAGGCCAACCAGTGCTAGCAGTGCTGTAACAGCCAATGAAGGCCCCACTTGAACGGGCTGTTCGCCCAATTCGGTAATCAGCAATAGCAGGCTGCTCAAGCCGATAATCAGCAGTGCACAGCCGAAGTAGTCGATGCGCGCACGACGACGAATTTCGACCAGACCGGCGAGCCGGTTCCAGCACAGCCACATCGCAATAGCGCCCAGCGGCAGGTTGATCCAGAAAACCCAGCGCCACGACAACTGGCTGCTGAGAAAGCCGCCCAGCGAGGGGCCAAGCAGGCTGGCCAACGCAAACATGCCGCTGAACCACGCCTGATAACGGCCGCGTTCTGCCGGTGCAATCAGATCCCCGACCAGCGCCTGAATAATCGCCATCATCCCGCCTGCGCCAATGCCTTGCAGCACTCGCGCGCCGACCAGTTGCTGCATGCTTTGTGCGAGCCCGCACAGTACCGAGGCCAAAACAAAAAGCCCGATGGAAAGCATCAGCAAACGTCTGCGGCCGAACAGGTCACTGAGCTTGCCGAGGATGGGTGTGGTCACCGTCAACGCGAGCATATAGCCCGACATGATCCATGCAAGCAGACCACTGCCTGGCAATTGCTGGGAGATGGTGGGCAGGGCGACCGCAACGACCGTTTGATCGAGCGCTGCGAGAAAGACGCCGAGCATCAGGCCCATCAGAATATGGCGTAATTGAGCAGGGGATAGCGGCGCGGCAGTGGCTAGGTCATTCATGCATGGGTTTCTTTATAAAGATGGGCGCAGTCTTCACGGGCGTGGAGCCCGCTGCAACAACTGACCATAAGTAACGTCGAAGGTTTGCTGCTAAGCGCGGTGCCGACCCTGGAATTGCCCAGGGTCGGGGTCATCAGCAACGAGGCGGATAGCCCCGTGCGTTTGACGGGCGCAACTTGATAAAGGCAGCAACCCGCTTGTGGCGGATTGCTGACAGCCTGAATTCCACCGCGTGGAATCCTGAAGCATGCCTGCCGTTGTGGCAATTGCGCAGGCCGATCAGGTGCGATCAGCGCCCACAATTGGCAGCAGGCACGCGACTGTTTGAGTGTGCAGGGGGCTTATTCGATTGGCTCGTAGGGCAAACCTACGTAGTTCTCGGCAATGGTTCTGCGCCCGGCCTCGGAGCTGACGAAGTAATCCAGCTCGGTCTGCTGCATGCGTTGGCTGAAGTTATCGGTGTCGGGGAATTTGTGCAGCATCGAGGTCATCCACCAGGAAAACCGCTCGGCTTTCCAAATGCGCTTCAGGCACACCTGCGAGTAGTTTTCCAGCAGCTCGGTGCGGCCTTCGCGGTACACCTTGACCAGGATGTTGTATAGCGTGCTGACATCGCTGGCGGCGAGGTTGAGGCCTTTAGCTCCGGTTGGCGGAACGATATGCGCGGCGTCGCCGACCAGAAACAGGTTGCCGTATTGCATGGGTTCAACCACGAAACTGCGCAGCGGCGCGATGCTTTTTTCAATAGACGGCCCGGTGATCAGCTTATCGGCCGTGTCCGCTGGCAGGCGGCACTTCAACTCATCCCAAAAGCGTTGATCCGACCAGTCCTCAACTTTTTCATCGCTGGCCACCTGCACGTAGTAACGGGTGCGAGTGGGGGAGCGCATGCTGCACAGGGCAAATCCGCGTGGGTGGTTGGCGTAAATCAGCTCTTCATTAACCGGCGGAGTGTCGGCCAGAATGCCCAGCCAACCGAACGGGTAAACGCGCTCGAACTCTTTAAGCACACCCTCGGGAATCGACTGGCGAGAGACGCCATGGAAACCGTCGCAGCCGGCAATGTACTCGCAGTTCAGGCGCACGGGTTCATTGTTGTAGGTGAAGGTGACGTGAGGACTTTCACCCTTGAGGTCATGTAGCTGAGCGTCGGTAACACCGTAAAAGGTTTTGCCGCCGCAGGCCTCGCGGGCGGCCATCAGGTCGCGGGTCACTTCGGTCTGGCCGTAGATCATCACCGTTTTGCCGCCGGTGAGCTGTTTCAGGTCGATACGCTCACGGCGTCCGTCGAAAGCCAGTTCGAACCCGTCGTGCACCAGACCTTCGCGGTCCATGCGCTCACTGACCCCAGCTTCGCGCAGCAAGTCGACCATGCCTTGTTCAAGCACGCCGGCGCGGATGCGGCCAAGTACATAATCCGGGGTTTGACGTTCGATGATGATGTTATCAATGCCCGCTTTAGTGAGCAGTTGACCGAGCAGCAGACCCGAAGGGCCAGCGCCGATAATGGCGACTTGAGTCTTCATTATTGTTGTCCTTGTTATTGCCCGAACGTCAGAGCTCGCGAGCTTTAGTGATGAAGTCCTCTGTATTTTTGGTGGATTAAGCGCGGGTTTGAAGGCACTATTGATTTAATTTTCTGGACTTTTCGCAGGTTGCCGTGCAAATGACAAAAACCTCGGGCAGCGTGGTTCCGGTGTTTAAGCTGTACGGTGAAACGGCGGCATGGCCGACCCCGGACCTGATTCATTGCGAGTCGATTCCCGAGCGCAGCAAGCCCCACGACTGGGAGATCAAACCGCACCGTCACGCCGATCTGGTGCAGTTGCTCTACGTGCAATCAGGCAGCGCTGAGTTGCTGGTCGAGGATCAGTTGGTGGTGGTTGAACAGGCTGCATTACAAGTTGTACCGGCGCTCAGCGTGCACGGCTTTCGTTTTTCCGAGGACATTTGCGGACATGTATTAAGCCTGGCGCAGCCTCTGGTCGATCAGCTCAGCAGCGTGCTTGAGCAGACGCCGTTGACGCGTGCGGCGTGCTATCCGGTGGGCGGGCAAAAGCACTACCTTGATGCGTTGTTCGAGACCATTACTTCTGAATACAGCCAGCCGGCGCTGGGCCGCGATTTGATGTTGCAGTCGCTGATCAGCGCGCTGCTGGTGTGGGTGGCCCGCCGTGAGCAGGCCGTCACGCATGCAGAAAACCTGCTGCCGGACCGGGGTCGCGAGCATTTGCAGCGCTTTCATCGCCTGCTAGAGGCGCACTATCGCGAGCATCGTTCAATCGAGCACTATGCTGGCGAGTTGGGCATCAGCGCCGCGCACCTCAATGCCCTGTGCCGGCGGCTTGCCGGTCAATCTGCGCTGCAGATAATCAATCAGCGCCTGCTGTTGGAGGCCAAGCGTTGCCTGGTGTATAGCGCAATGACGGTCAATCAGGTATCTGACAGTCTGGGCTTTTCCGAGCCGGCTTACTTTTCCCGATTCTTCAAGCGCAGCACCGGGGTTACGCCCAAGGTGTTCCGTCTGCAACGCTGACAGCGAGTTCAAATGAATATTGATAACCGGATCAAGTACCGTCACCTGCTGTGCTTTCTTGAAGTCGCCCGGCGCGGCAGTCTCGCGCGCGCTGCAAGTGAACTTGCGATCAGCCAACCGGCGGTGTCGAAGACCCTCAAAGAGCTTGAAGACATGCTCGAAACCCGACTGTTCGAGCGCAGCAAGCAGGGCGCGACGCTCACATCCGCCGGGCTGGCGTTCCAACGCTACGCGGGGCCAAGTGTGCAGGCACTGCGTGAGGGTGTACGCAGCCTGCGCAGCGGTGAACATGAGGCGGGCACCGTACGCCTTGGTGTGTTGTCGACGGTTGAGAGTTCGCTGCTGCCCGATGTGATTAAGCGGCTGCACGAAGAACACGCGGCGTTGGTGGTCAGTGTCGAGACCGGTCCCAGCGCCTATTTGCTCGATCAGCTGCGTGTGGGTGCGCTGGATCTGGTGGTGGGCCGAATGACCGACAGCCCACAAATTGCCGGGCTGACATTCGAGCACTTATACAGTGAGTCGATGGTGTTGGTGGTCAGCCCAGGGCATCCGTTATTGCAGGTTAATCTGGATGACCGCAGCCGCCTTGGCGAATACCCGGTGGTGTTGCCACTGGCCGGCACAACCATTCGCCGTTTTGCCGATAGCCTCTATGTGCAGTGTGGTATTGGCTTGCCACAACAACGCCTGGAAACCTTGTCTATCGCCCTGAGCCGACGCTATGTGCAGTCCAGCGAGGCGGTGTGGGTGGCGCCTCAAGATGCCGTCCGCGAGGATCTGGCGCGCGGACAACTGGTGCTGCTGGATCTGGGTCTTAAAGAGCCAGGCGGCTCCGTGGGTATCTGCAGCAATCCATCAACCGCCGACACACTGGCCGCGCAATGGTGCCGCGAAGCCCTGCGGGCGAGTGCGGTTGAGTACCTTGAACGCTATGAGGCCTAAACCAAGGTGAGCAGGTAGCGGGGCCGCCGCTTGTTGCCAGCAGTGGGGCACTCACGGTTGTAAACCGTGCGATAATCGACCGACTGCATGAACAGGTATTTGACGAGGCGATCCCTTAGTCATAAATTGTACTAACTGGTTAATACGCAATTAACAGATTGCAACCGGATTGCTACGTACGACCCTATGGAGTCAAACGGGCAGAGCACAACAAACATAAAAAGCTCAGAGGGTTCACCCATGTTTAAACGCCTTGTCGCAGGCTTCCTGCTGTCTTCTAGTTCTCTACTGGCTGCATTGCCAGCTCATGCCGATTACCCCGAACGCAATATTCAGGCTGTTGTGCCATGGAGCCCGGGCGGCGCCACGGATAACGTTGCGCGTAGCCTGGCGGCGCTGGTCGAGAAAGATCTGGGTCAAAGCCTGATCATTTCCAACCGCCCGGGCGGCACCGGTGTAATAGGTACCAGCTTCGTCATGAAGCAGCGTCCCGATGGCTACACCCTTCTAATCGGCGCTGAGAATCCGCAGTTGTATCCGCTGCTGGGGCTTGCCGATTTCGACTACAGCGGGCTTGATCTGATCAGCTTGATCGGTCAGAACATGGCTGTTATCGCCACCTCGCCAGACAGCCCGTTTAACAGCATGGAAGAGCTATTGGCAGAAGCCAAGGCGAATCCGGGTACGCTGCGCATGGGCAGCACGGGTCCTGGCGGCTTGCCGGGCAGCGTGCACGCCATGATCAGTTCAATTCAACCATTGGATGTGCGTGAAGTGACCTTCGCCGGTGATGGCCCAGGTGTTGCTGCATTGCTTGGCAAGCACATCGATTTCATGCCGCTGAGTATGGCGGCTGCGCGTGAGCAAATTGCGGCTGGAAAGCTCAAAGGTCTGGCAGTATTTGGTGCTGAAGAATTACCAAGCCTGCCAGGTGTTCCGCCGATTACCAAAGCGCTGCCGGAAATCGCTTCCTACCTGCCATGGGGTCCGTTCTGGGGCGTTTGGGTACGCAAAGGCACGCCAGAGCCAATCAAGCAGACGCTCACAGCCGCATTTACCAAGACCCTGGCCACTCCAGAGGCGCAAACCTTCATCAAGAACTTTGGTGCTACGCCGCTGAACCTCAGTGGCGCTGAAGCCAAGGCCTATCTAGACCGCTGGCAGTCAGTGACCACCTGGTCGATGTATACGGCCGGTGCAGTGAAGGTTTCTCCCGAGTCGCTGGGCATTCCCAAGCCCTGATCGTTCCTAAGCTGGGTGAACCGGACGGGCCTGTTTGCCTGCCCGGTTCAGGAGGTCTTGTTATGAAAGCTGCATCAAACAATCCGCTGCAACCGCTGGAACGGTTTTTTTACTGGCTGCTGCTTATCTTTAGTGGCGCCGTGATTTATCAGGCGGTCAACATCAGTGGTGTCGAGTCACTCAACTCTGCGGGTTCGATGCCTATTGGCGCGGGCCTCGCGCTGGGTATTTCGGCGCTGGTGATCCTGATTGGCTCTTACCGTCGTCAGCCACCGCAGTTAAGCGGTCTGCTCGATCAATTGCGGGTATTTCGCGAACGTCACTTACCCGGTGAGGTGCTGGTTTTCTCGGCCTTGTGCGTTGCTTACGTGATTGGCATGGAATACCTGGGCTTTTATCCCTGCACTCTGATTTTCCTCGCGTGCAGCATGATTTACCTGATGCGCGGCAGGGTGCTTTACGCGCTGTTGATTGCCGGCGGTTCGCTGCTGTTTATCTACGCGCTGTTTTCTCTGGTTTTCCGTGTCTACCTGCCCTGAGTCGAGACTGCTGAAATGACTGATATGTTTGCTTTCCTGAGCATGGCCTGGGTTGATCCCCAGTTGCTCATGCTCACCGCGTTGGGCACATTCGCCGGAATCTACATCGGTGCCATGCCAGGGCTTTCTGTGACCATGGCCGTGTCGCTGCTGGTTTCATTCACATTCTCGTGGGAGGTCAATGATGCGTTGGCCTTGATCGTCGGGATATTTGTCGGCGGGGTGTATGGTGGCTCGCGAGCATCGATATTGCTCAATATGCCCGGCACACCCGCATCAGTCGCGACCTCGTTCGATGGCTATCCGCTGGCCAAACGCGGCGAAGCAGGGCGGGCGATTGGCCTGAGCACAGTGATGTCAGTCATCGGTGGCTTGATCAGTGTTTTGGTGCTGGCGCTCGTTGCGCCTTATCTGGCTGACTTTGCCTTGAAGTTCGCCCCAAGGGATTACTTTCTGATTGCCGTTTTGGGCCTGTTGCTGGTCGGGAGTCTGGCCACTGATTCGCTGGCCAAAGGTGTCTTTGCTGCTGCATTGGGTGTGTTAATTAGCATGGTTGGCATGGACCCGGTGACCGCTCAGGGTCGCTTCACCATGGGCAATATGCAACTCATGGGCGGGATCAATTACGTGGCGGTGATGATCGGCCTGTTCGGGGTGTCCGAGGCCTTGTATCAACTGCACAACCTCAAGCAAGTACCGGTGCGCCAGGATGTCAGTAAGATCGTGCCGCCACTGCGTCTGGTGCTGAAGTTTCTGCCGTTGTCGGTACGCACCTCATTGATCGGTGTACTGGTCGGCGCATTGCCTGGCGCGGGTGGTGATATCGCCGCACTGTTCGCCTATGACCACGCCAAACGCACGGTCAAGAATCCATCGCGGCCATTTGGTGAGGGCGCTTATGAAGGCCTGGTTGCCCCGGAAACTGCCAATAGTGCAGCGGTAGGCGGGGCTTATATGCCGATGCTGACCCTCGGCATGCCGGGCGATGCGGTTACTGCGGTAATCCTCGGGGCGCTGGTGATTCACGGTATCAATCCGGGCCCTCTGATGATGGTCGAAAACCCGCACATCTTCTGGTTTACCGTGGGCAATCTGGCGCTGGCGAACATCTTCCTGCTGGTGTTCGGACTGATGGGCATCAAGCTATTCGCCAAGGTCGTTGAGCTGCCCAAAGCGATACTGGTGCCGGTGATTCTGGTGCTCTGTGTGGTCGGTACTTACTCGATCAATAGCAACATGAGCGATGTCACCTGGATGTTGGGTTTCGGCTTCTTCGGCTACTTGCTGAAGATATTCGGGTTCCAGATGGGCCCGGTGATACTCGGGGTGATTCTCGGCCCGCTGATGGACACGTCGTATCGTCAGGCAATGTCGGCGGTGGGCGACAGCCCGGCGGCGCTGATGTACGAGTTGGTCGGTAATCCGTTGTCGTTGATTCTGTGCAGCGTATTGCTGCTCTTGCTGTTGAGTCGTGTTCCCGGTTTCAAGCGACTGTTCAAGCGCAGCGCAGCGGTGTCGGTTTAACCGCAGACCGCTCACCAATAGTCACGTAAGGGGCGGTGCTTTTGGTGGGGTTGCTGGATGAATAGAGTGTTAAAAATCGAACCATAAGTTGGTTATCTGAGACATGAGAAAGCCGGGCATCAAGCCCCGGCTTTCTCATGTCTGCGACAAAGACGGCTGTTTAGCACACATCCCATTGCGGGGCGAAATTGGGACTGACAACGCGCAAGTCTTTGCGCAGCGTGGCGATGCTGGCGCGATCCTCGTCATCCAGTTTTACTTTGAGAGACTCAAGGTTGGCTTGTTGATTTTGCCGGCCGGTCGCTTTCGGAATAGCCGCGACGCCGTCCTGCTCAAGCAACCATTGCAACGCAACCTGGCTGGGTAAAACCCCATGCTTACGGGCAATCGCCTGAATGATTGGCGACTCGCCAGCCTGCCCGCGAGCCAGTGGCGTATATGCTGTTAGCGCCATATCGTGTTTGCGGGCGAATTGCAGCAGTGGTTGTTGGTTGAGCATCGCGTGGTATTCAACCTGCAAGGCCGCCAGCGGCGCGCCCAGTTCTACAACTGCCTGATGCATAAGGGGCAGGGTGAAGTTGGCCACGCCAATGGCCCTGGCTTTGCCCTGTTGTTGCAACTCGACCAGTGCCTCGATGCTGTGTTCGAGGCTCCAGTCTTTCCCGCCCGGCCAGTGAATCAGGAACAGGTCGAGATAATCGCTGTTGAGTGCCTTGAGGCTGTCATCCATTGATTGGCGCATGGCCGCGGGTGTCAGTTTGTCCCACCAGACCTTGCTGGTTACATGTATCTGCTCGCGGGGTACTGAAGTACTGCTTAGCGCGGCACCCACAGCGGCCTCGTTGTGATAACCGCTGGCCGTATCAATATGCCGATAGCCCAACTCAAGTGCCTGTGTGACGGCGCGGGTGCATTCATCCCCGAGCATCGGCCATGTTCCGAGGCCGAGTTTCGGTAATTGAAGTCCGTGACGGGTGATGATTTTTTGCATGTGAAACCTCCGTTTCCATGGAACTACTTAAGCTCATTGCTCGGTGATACGCCTGCTAGATGACAAGCCGCGATGTAGCCGAATGTCATCGCCGGGCCAAGGTTGATGCCGCCGGAGGGATAGAACCCACCCATGACACTGGACATGTCTGAGCCTGCGGCATACAACCCGTTTATCGCATCACCGTTGGCATCGAGCACACGGGCGTTGCCGTCAGTTTTCAGGCCGGCAAAGGTGCCAAAGCACCCGGGCTGTACCTTGACGGCGTAAAAAGGGCCGTGCTCTATCGGCGCAACGCAAGGGTTTGTGCCGTTGTGCAACGGGTCGCCATTCTTGCGATTGAACGGAGTGGAACCGCGACCAAACTCAGGGTCCTCACCGTTGCGCGCATGCTGATTGAACTGCGCAACCGTCTGCGCCAGGTTGTGGGCATCAATGCCGCATTGCGCAGCCAGTTGTTCGAGTGTGGAACCGCGCTTGAGATAGCCATTACGTACATGCGGCCCGACCGGCAACGGCGAAGGTCGGGCGAAGCCCAGCCCATAGCGGCGCTGAAATCTGTGGTCGCAGATCAGCCACGAACAGACCTCTTGATCAGCCGGAACTTGTTCGATCATTGCTGATACATAGTCGTAGTAACCATGCGCTTCATTGACGAAGCGTCTGCCGTTTTGCAACACGCCGATAATGCCCGGTTTGCCGCGTTCGATAATGTGCGGGAAATGGCCAAAACTGCCGTCGCGATAGGGCACTTTAGAGACAGGCGCCCACGCCACAGGGGATTGCAACTGGGTGCTGACTTGCCCGCCAACAGCTTCGCCTAGGCGCAGGCCATCGCCGCTGCAAGACTTGGGTGGAAGCGCCAGATGCTCATGCTCAGCGCGCGGGAACAGCTGTGCGCGTCTGACCGGATCGTTGGGGAAGCCGCCAGCGGCAAGTATGACGGCGCGGGCGCTGACGATCTGTTGACCATTTTTACCCGCGAGCACGGCGCCACGCACACCTGACGGTTCATGCAGCAACTGTACGGCAGGGGCGGACTCTATTAACTGCACGCCAAGGTCGGTAGCGGATTTCGCCAATCGGCCGATCAACGCAACACCGTTGACCAGATGTAAAGTTCTGCCAAAACGCGCCAGGTGATACAGGTGGGTGAGAAAGCGTTTACTGACATGTAGCAGGGCTTTGGGTGAGCGCGTCATCGACATGAACGCGGCCAGATCCGCGCCCGCCATTATCGGCATGCCCATGAATGAGGTCTCGGCCATGGTCTTGCGCAATCGTGGCAGCAAGTCGATGATTTCTGCGCCGTTGTAAGGTGCAGCAATCACCTGATGGCCGCCTGTAGCAGCGCCCGGCGTATTGCCATGCATGTCGGGAATTGCATTGCCGTCGACAAATTGCAGTGCCGTGTGCTGCTCGAAAAACCTGACCATAGAAGGGCAGGCTGCAAGGAAGGCATCTACCCGTTCGGCATTGAATTGATTACCCAGTTCGTTCTGCAGATAAGTGCGCGGTTGCTCTATTGCTTCATCAATTCCTGCACGTCGCGCCAGTGGGTTGCGCGGCAGCCACATCCAGCCACCCGACCAGGCGGTAGCGCCGCCAAGCACGTCATCCTTCTCGGCGACTATCACTTTTAATCCATGCCAGGCTGCGGTCACCGCTGCAGACAAACCGGCGGCCCCAGAGCCGATAACCAGCAAGTCGCACTGCAATTGTGCGTCCGTTTGAGGTTGTGATTGCTGGGTGTCAGACATGGCAGTAACCCTCGAAAGATGTTTGTTTATAAAATGGAACTGGGTTCCATATTGTATTTTGCTTGATATCAACCGCCAAGCAGCAATTGCTCAGGCAAGGCATTCCTTGTGAGTCATTAGTGGATGTACAGGCGGCTAACGTGGGCTTGGACTCGGCCAATCATGTGCAAAAAGGCCCATCACGTGGATGGGCCAAAGGAGCGTGCGGTGTTTACGGCCGCTGCCGAGGCAGCCGTTGGGTTGCGTTACAGCAGGTTCAACGGGTAGTTGATGATGATGCGGTTTTCATCCATGTCACGGCTGGCAAAGTCCTGGCGCAGGCTGGAGTTACGCCATTTGACGTTTAGTGACTTGAACGAGCCGCTTTGAACCGTGTAGGCCAGTTCGGATTCACGGCCCCATTCCTTGCCGTTATCGATGCTGCCAACTTTTACATGATCACCGCTGATGTAGCGGTTCATCAGGGTCAGGCCTGGGATGCCAACGCCTGCGAAGTTGAAGTCATAGCGAACCTGCCACGAACGCTCTTCAGCATTGTCGTAGCTGTTGTTGAAGCTGTCGTTGGCAAGGGTACCGCCGCTGGTGCCGTTAACCCGCATCCACGCGCTGTCCCCGTTAAGTTGCTGCAGGCCTACATAGAATCCGTGGCTGCCGGTTTTGGCTGAGAACAGCCCGTAGGCCGTGTCGTTGTCGAGGTTACCTGCCAGTGCGTTGCCGTTTTCCTTGCCGGTAAAGTATCCAAGATTGGCCCCGAGCACCCAGTTGCCAATAGGTTGGTTGTGAACCAGATTGAAGAATTGCTGCTGATAAATATCTTCGAGTTCGTTGTACCAAACGCCGACTACAGTGCGCTTATCGTTGAAGGTGAATTCGCCACCGGCAAAGTTGAAACGGTCGGAAGTGAATGCACCTTTGCCGTTCATGGACATGTCTTCCATGCTGGCATCGTTGCGCGGGCTGTTCTTGCGGAACTGGCCGCCATAGAGTGTCAGGCCGCTGATCTCTTGCGACGTCAGCTGGCCACCCTGAAAGGTTTGCGGCAGAGAGCGGCCATCATCTGCACGCAGAATCGGCAAGACCGGCATCCATTCACCAACTTTCAACTCGGTGCTCGATATTCTGGCCTTGGCAGCAACAGCCAAGCGACCAAACTCATCGGCAGGGCGGCCATCATCGTGCACTGGCAGCAATGCTGTGCCAGCCGTTCCGCGGCCGCCATCGAGTTTCACTGCAAGCATGCCCAGTGTGTCGAGACCAAAACCGACAGTGCCCTCAGTGAAGCCGGATTTAGCGTCAAGAATAAAGCTCTGGGTCCATTCCTCGGCGTAATTATGCGAGGCGTTGGAGTCTACGAAATTACGATTGATGTAGTAGTTACGCGAATTGAGTGTGACTTTGGCGTCATCTACGAAGCCTGCTGCATGCACGGCAGTTGGTATCACGGTGGCAGTCGAGCAGGCGAGGGCCAGTGCGCTGATTCGTGGATAGTGCTTCATGCGGATTTACTCCCGTTACTTGTTTTTGTTGGGTACGAGCAAGCCCCTCCGCTTCAGGCGGACGACAACAGGCTTTGGTTTTTTACGAATGAATGGAGGCTGTGCGGCCTAGGCTGGCGCGCAGGTATGCCTCATGGGACATCGCATATCTGGCAAGTATGTGATTGCAGAGCAATGGGCTGAAGGGGTTGCTACATGAGTCATTGGCTGAGGCATTTTGATAACCTTTTTATATTTATTGTGGGGCGGCTGTGTTGTCTCTGAAGAGGACTGAGCCGTGATTCCCTGTGCTTGATTGTGTGTTCGGCCAATACCTCGCGCAATGCGGTGTACGCTGTACTGTTCGGTTAACGAACAGTAATTAACCAGTTCGTACATTCCCATTGTTGCGACTTCTGCTTAAACGCTGCGCTAAGTTTCCCCGTGCATAAGTATCCCGTTAGAATCCACGCCAAACTCAATGTGGATTCAACACTATGGCCGGCAGTCAGATCGAACGCGCACTCGGGCTTCTCGAAAGCCTCACTGGCGAGCCGCAAGGCTTGCAGATGCAGAGCCTTGCGGACGACTTGCAGATTCCCAAAAGCGCCACCCACCGCATGCTCGCTGAGCTCATCCGCTTGGGTTACGTACGCCAGAATCCGGATAACAGCCGCTATCAACTGTCGACCAAGCTGGTTGCGCTGGGTTTTCGCTATCTGTCCAATGCGGGAGCGGATATCGTGCAGTCGATTCTCGATCGTCTGGCCGAGGAGTGTGGCGAGCTCGTGCGACTGGGCGTTATTGATGGAGACAACCTGACCTGGATTGCCAAGGCGCAAGGTGCCAAGGGCGGCCTGCGCTATGACCCCGACATGGGACGCGATGCCCCCTTGTTTTATACCGCATCCGGGCATGCCTGGTTGGCGAGCATGGAAGACTCTGCCGCCATTACGTTGGTCGAGCGTCAGGGCGCGGTCATTGCTCCGCAAGAGTTGGGCCCCAATGCACCGCGCAATACAGCCGATTTGCTCGCGCGTTTAACGCTTGCTCGCAAGCTTGGTTATGCCTGGGTTGAACAAAGCTCGGCAGTCGGTACTTCGGCAATGGCGGCAGTAGTGCAAAGCCCTGACGGCGGCCGAGTCATTGGTGTGTTGAGTATCGCCGGGCCAAGCGCACGCTTGAATGAAGCGCGCATACACGCACTGGCGCCAGTGTTACTCAGTGCTGCCGGGGAATTGGCGCAAGCGAGTCCGGCCTCCGAATTGTTCGTCTGATCCTGCGGCCGCATTCGCGGCCTATCAATCTTCAGTGTTTTCTCGTCCTTTCACTAATGGATGATTGGTGGACTTCTTTGCCCTCTTGATTTAAAAATAGAACTAGGTTCTAAATATTAAAAGAGAGCAGTAAATCTATTTCAATCAGACCCGTTCGAATCAGACAAGAGGACTCAACTTTGCCAACGCCACTGCATATCGCCCTGATCGGTGCTGGGGTCATGGGCCAGCAACACCTTGAGCATCTGGATGGCTTGAGTGAGGCGCGCCTCTGCGCAATCGCCGATCCGGCGCCGCCAGCTGCAACGCTCGCTGCAGCGCGTGGGGTGCCTTATTTCGCCGACCACCTGGTAATGCTTGACGAAGTCCGACCAGACGCTGTGATCATCGCTAATCCCAATACCCAGCATGTTCAGACAGCGCTTGACTGTGTAGCGGCGGGCGTTGCGGTGTTGCTGGAAAAACCGGTGGGTGTGCACCTTGATGAAGTGCGTGAACTGGTCAGTGCGTCTGAGGCCCGTGGGGTTGCTGTGTTGGTGGGCCATCATCGACGGCATAATCCGCTGATTTCCAAAGCTCGTGAGCTGTTGGCAAGCGGCACATTGGGCCGGCTGACCAACGTGACTGCCTTGTGGCAAGTGCGTAAACCCGACAGTTATTTCGATATTCCATGGCGCCGTGAACCGGGCGCGGGGATGCTGTTGACCAACCTGATTCATGACCTCGACCTGCTGCGTTATCTGTGTGGCGAGGTTGAATCCGTTCAGGCCATTACGCGCAATCAAGTCCGTGGTTTTGCCAATGAAGACAGCGTCGCTGTGTTGTTGCAGTTCGCCAGTGGGGCGCTGGGCAGCCTGACAGGTTCCGATGCAGTAGCCGCTCCCTGGAGCTGGGAATTGTGCTCCGGCGAGAACCCTGTGTATCCAAGTCAGGTAGACCAGCCTTGCTATATGCTCGCCGGAACACGTGGCGCATTGAGCCTGCCGCAACTCAGACACTGGTACTTCGAGCAGGCCGATGCGGGTTGGCATCAGCCACTTCTCAGTGATGTTCAAGCGTTCACCGCCGCCGAGGCTCTGACACGTCAGTTACAGCATTTCATAGAGGTTGTTCGTGGCCAGGCCGAGCCTATCGTCAGTGCTGCCGATGCAGGCCGTACCTTGGCTTTGATTGAGGCAATCCGCATTGCCGCCGAAACCGGGCAGGCCTGTGCGCCTGCAAAAATATGACTGCGGGCCTTCACCGACCCACTGCTGGAACCCTTTCATGACTGAACAATTGTTTTCTCTGGCCGCGCTTACTGTGCTCGAACTGTCGCCCGTCGATATGGTTGAGGTAGCGGCTCGCGCCGGTTATAGCCATGTCGGTCTGCGTTTACTGCCTGCAACAGTTGAAGAGCATCACTTTGCACTGATGACCGATGCCGGGTTGCGGCGTCAGACACAAGCGCGACTTCGCGATTGTGGCGTGCGTGTGCTCGACGCCGAAATAGTGCGCTTGCAGCCGCAGACTCAGGTTGAAGATCTGCGCACGCTGCTTGAGGTTTGTGCCGAATTTGAAGCCACAGAGTTGCTGGTGGCCGGCAATGACCCCGATGAAGTAAGGCTGACCGACAACTTTGTTCAGCTTTGCGATCTGGCCAAACCATTGGGCATCCATCCGCATCTCGAATTTATGCCATGGACCGATGTGCGCAATCTGGATCAGGCGCTGCGGATTGTCACATCGGCGGGGCGCAGTAATGGTTGCGTGTTGGTCGATGCATTCCACTTTGATCGCTCGACCTCAAGCCTCAAACAACTGGCGCAAGTGGCGCCCGCACGTCTGCGCTATGCGCAACTTTGTGATGTGGCCGGACCGCGACCTGCAGACATGCAGGAAATACTCCGTCAGGCGCGCAGCGAGCGACGTTTTCCCGGGGAAGGAGATTGCGATTTGCAGGGCTTATTGCGCGCATTGCCAAGTGCGATTCCACTCAGCTTGGAAGTACCGACCCAGCAGTTGCTGAAGCAAGGCGTTACAGCGTTGCAGCGCGCCGAAATGGCGTTGCGTGCTGCGAAAGCGGTATTGGCCAGGCAGTGATCGGCGGACGCGTATTTGGGGGGATTAGGGAGCTTTGTGTAGCTCGGGTGGCGACGGCTTGAATCTGCATGGCTGTTTGGTTGGCTGGGCTTGCATTTTCGATGCCGTGAAATTGCTATGACGGATTGCGTTGCTTCGCGCCGCTATCCATCCTCCGTTGGTTTGTTGGTTTGTTGGTTTGTTGGTTTGCGGACGGTGCGGAGTGTGTGATGGTTGCGTGGGGGTTGGAATCCGCAGGGCGGCTTGTGACAGGGCGATCTAACTGGCTTGGATTAATCCGACGATGGCGGGGCAGATAAGCAAAAGCCCCTCATCGGGGCCTTTGCTTGCAATGCATCAGTTGGATTCGGGCAGCTTTCGCGGTGCCATGAAATACAGCCAGACCAGCGCAATGAAGTACATGGTTGGGATGATGGTGAATAGCACCGAATAGTTATTGTCGGTCGCTGTGAGGATTGCCCCAACCACCTGCGTCATGAACATCCCGCCAATGGCCGCGCACATGCCGCCAAAGCCAAACACTGTGCTCATCATATGCTTGGGGGTGTAATCCATCACCAGGCTCCAGATATTCGATGTCCAGGCCTGATGTGCGCCTACCGCCAGCGAAATAGCCAGGACTGCGATCCACAAGCTGCTGGCGTGTGCCGCGAAAATCACCCCGATGATGGTGCAGGCGAATATCAGCATCGACACCAGCCGCGCGGTGGTTGCGCGCATGCCACGACCGATCAGCCAGGAAGAAAGAATCCCGCCGCCAATACTGCCGAAGTCTGCGGTCAGCCAGATCGCCATCAACGGCAGGCCCAACTCACTGACACTGATGCCCAGGTTGTATTGCTGATTAAGGAACGGTGGCAGCCAGTAGAGGTAGAACCAAAATACCGGCGCGGTCAGGGAGAAAGCAATCGCAAACGCCCAGGTTCCACGCATGCGCAGGATCTCCGAGAACGGCACCTTGGTCGGTTCTGGTTCCACGTCCTGATTGATGTAATCCAGTTCCGACTGTTTAACATTCGGATGATCTTCCGGGTTGTAGTATTTGATCGCCCAGAGCACCGCCCAGAACAAGCCCAGACCGCTCATGCACATGAAGGCTGCCTGCCAGCCCCAAACACTCAGAATTAAAGGTAACAACGCCGGGGTAAGCATCGCGCCGACGTTAGTCCCTGCATTGAAGAAACCAGTGGCCATTGCCCGTTCGCTCGCCGGGAACCAGGTGCGAGTGGTTTTGACGCATGCCGGGTAGTTGGCCGCTTCGGTGAGGCCCAGAATAAACCGGCACACCATGAAACCTGCCGCTGAGGTGGCCAGCCCATGTGCCCCGGTAGCCAGGCTCCACAGCAGGACTGCAAAGAAGAACGCACGTTTGACGCCTATCTTGTCGATCAACCGGCCTTGCAGCAGAAAACCGATGGCATAACCGACCTGAAACCAGAAGTTGATGTTGGCGTAATCCATCGCCGTCCAACTCATTTCCTTGGCGAGCACTGGCTGCATGATGCCCAGCGCAGCGCGGTCGATGTAGTTCAACGTAGTGGCTAAAAATACCAGCGCGAGCATGCCCCAGCGGGTTTTGCCGACTGCCAGCGCGTTGCGCATTTTACTGCCGATGCCGCTTTGGCTGGCTGGGCTTGCCAAGCAGGCAAGCGGATGTGATTTGCTTTGAGACTGGATCATGGTGGGGCCATCCGTTCGGGACTGCGCAAGGGCAGCAGTCAGTCAGCAAGTGCACATAAAGACCGCACAGACAGAACGACGCAGTACACCGAATGTTGGTAACTGGACGTTGGTATGCTGGCAGGTTGAGCGGGCTTTAGCTGTGCACGCCGGGTTTGTGTTAGGCGATTGCAGGTTCAGTCAAATGCTGAACAACAGCCGGCGCGGGCAGGGCGCCACACACAAACGGATAGGAAAGCAGAGCAGTAATGGGGGTCATAGCGGTTACCTGTTTCTTGAAATTGTTAGCAACATGTCACTGGGTAAAGTCATCGAAGCCGTATTACAGGGCAGTCTTGGCAGCGATGCTGGATGCAACATGGAGAAGATGTTGCGCACAATCGCTGAACAGGTCAATTCGATTAAGGCCGGATTGATCGATAATCGAACATAAAACTAACTGGGTGGTACGTTTTAAATTGCTGTGGCCTACACATCGGCTAATAATCAAAACTCCAATTAGTCTCCGTTCGGGCGGTCGATAAACAGTGTGGTTTTTGCCATGCGTACATGTCGAATCGCCTCCCACAAGGAGTTGCAGCATGCAGCGTTCTATTGCCACCGTTTCGTTGAGCGGTACTCTGCCGGAAAAGCTCGAAGCCATCGCCGCAGCCGGCTTTGATGGTGTCGAAATCTTCGAGAACGATCTTCTCTACTACGACGGCAGCCCTCGCGATGTGCGAAAACTCTGCGCTGATCTGGGCATCGCAATTACCTTGTTTCAGCCCTTTCGCGACTTTGAAGGCTGTCGCCGTGATCGCCTGAGCAAGAACCTCGACCGTGCCGAGCGTAAATTCGATCTGATGCAGGAACTCGGCACTGATCTGGTGTTGGTGTGCAGCAACGTTGCTGCCGACTCGCTTGGCGATGAAGAGATTCTGATCGACGACCTGCGTCAGATGGCAGAACGGGCCGGGGCGCGTAATCTGCGAATCGGCTATGAGGCGCTGGCCTGGGGGCGTCATGTAAATACTTGGCAGCAGGTCTGGAGTATTGTTCGCCAGGCAAACCATCCAGCGTTGGGCGTATTGCTCGACAGTTTTCATACCTTGTCGATCAAGGGTGATCCCAGCGGTATCGCGCAGATTCCGGGTGACAAGATCTTCTTTGTGCAGATGGCCGATGCGCCCATTCTGGCGATGGATGTCCTCGAGTGGAGCCGTCATTTCCGCTGCTTTCCAGGCCAGGGGGAATTTGACCTTGCGGGTTTCCTCGCACCGATTCTTAAAACCGGTTACGCCGGTCCGTTGTCGCTCGAGATCTTCAACGACGGTTTCCGCGCTGCGCCGCCACGCGCCAATGCTGCAGATGGTCTGCGCTCGCTGCTCTACCTCGAAGAAAACACCCGTAAGCTGCTGCAAAAAGAGAATGCAATGCCGGCGGATCCGGCGTTGCTGTTCGCGCCCACACCTGCCAGCCGCTATGACGGCGTCGAGTTCCTCGAGTTTGCCGTCAATGAAGCGCAGGGCGCAAAACTGGCGGGCTGGCTTGAACGTATGGGGTTTGCCCGAACCGGAGAACATCGCTCAAAGGCGGTTAGTTTGCTAACTCAGGGCGATATAAAAATTGTGCTTAACGCCGAACCGTATTCGTTCGCACACAGTTTCTTTGAAGCACACGGGCCATCGCTCTGTGCGACTGCCTTGCGGGTGAAGGATGCCGACACTGCGCTGGAGCGTGCACGCGCTTACAAGGCTCAGCCGTATCGCGGTCTTGCTGGGCCCAATGAACGTGAGCTTTCGGCTGTTCGCGCACCGGATGGTAGCCTGATCTATCTGGTTGAGCCGGGTGAGCCTGGCAGCACCATTTATGACTCCGACTTCAAGTTGAATCCGGATGCGCTGGCTGTAGGCGGTCTTGAACGTATCGATCATATGGCCATGGCACTGCCAGCCGACAGCCTCGACAGCTGGGTGCTGTTCTATAAAGGTGTGCTGGACTTTCAGGCGGACGACGAAGTCGTGTTGCCAGATCCTTATGGCCTGGTTAAAAGCCGTGCGATTCGCAGCCGTTGCAGTACTGTGCGCCTGCCGTTGAACGTCTCGGAAAATCGTAATACGGCCATTTCACATGCGCTGTCTAGCTACCGTGGTTCGGGTGTTCACCACATCGCTTTTTCATGCGCCGACATTTTCGCCGAAGTCAGCCGCGCCAAAGAGGCGGGGGTGCCGTTGTTGGAAATCCCGCTTAATTACTACGATGACCTCGCCGCACGCTTCGATTTCGACGACGAGTTTCTCAGCGAACTGGCTTACTACAATGTTCTTTATGACCGTGATGCACAGGGTGGTGAGTTGTTTCACGTGTACACCGAGCCTTTCGATGGACGCTTTTTCTTCGAAATCATCCAGCGCAAGAACGACTATGTCGGATACGGCGCGGCCAATGTTGCAGTGCGGCTGGCGGCTATGGCCAAGGCGCGCAGTGGTGGGGCGCCGCGTCAGGTAAACCTGTAACTGCTGCAATGTGTTAAAAGTGCCCGTCTGATCAACCAGGCTGGCACTTTTATCTGCAGGTCAGCCAGCTCATAATCGCATAACAAGAAACAGGCACGAGCTCTACATGACCACAAGTATCGATATTACCGAGCCATTGGCCGAAACTCCGCGAAAAAGCCGCAAGAACAACCCTGAGAAAACCCGTGAGGATATTCTTTTGGCGGCGGTTCATGAATTCGTCAATCAGGGGCTGTCGGGCGCTCGGGTCGATGCCATTGCGGAGCGCACGCATACCTCGAAACGCATGATTTATTACTACTTCTCAAGCAAGGAGCAGTTATATGTCGAGGTTCTGGAGAAGCTGTATGGCGACATTCGTCGCACCGAAGCGCAGCTTCATCTGGCAGAACTGCCGGCCCCTGAAGCTATTGCGCGGCTGGTCGAGTTCACCTTCGATCACCATGATCGCAATGTAGACTTCGTGCGCATTGTCAGCATAGAAAACATTCATCGTGGCGAGTACGTTAAGCAGTCGCCGACGATACGCTCATTGAGCAGTAATGTGCTGGACATGCTCGATGACACGCTGCGCCGGGGTGAAGCCAGTGGGGATTTTCGCAAGGGTGTACAGGCGATAGATTTGCACCTGCTGATGAGTTCGTTCTGCTTTTATCGTGTCTCGAACCGCCATACCTTCAGCGAGATCTTTCAGATTGATCTGGCAGAAGATGCCGCTATTAAACAGCGCCACAAGCAGATGATTTGTGACGTTGTGTTGAGTTACCTGAAAGCCTGAGTGTTTGATATGTGTTCGAGCTTGCGGGGTTGTGTCATCCGGCGACATAACCCCGCATCCAGCTCGCTCAGCCATTCATGCTATGGAAGTGCGCTTGCATACGCTCGGCATCGGCAGGGCGCGAGCAGAACAGTTCAAACGCCTTGACCGCCTGAAACACTGCCATGGTGCCCCCGTCCAGAGTGCGACAGCCCAGCGCACGGGCCTGCTTGAGCAGCTCGGTTTCCAGGGGGAAATAAACAATCTCGGCAACCCATAAGCCCGCATGCAATAGTTCGGGTGGTAATGGTGTGCCCGGCAGTTTGGCCATGCCAACCGGTGTGGTATTGACCAGGCCCGTTGCGCCCGCAACATCTGCAGCCAGATTATGGCCAACTTGCGCGCGACCTTCACCGAAGTGGCTATTGAGGCTATCAACCAGGCCTAGCGCCTTGAGCGGATCAACTTCGTGAATGATCAGGCGTTTAACGCCTTCACTGAGTAGGGCGTGCGCCACGGCAGCGCCCGCACCGCCCGCGCCCATTTGCACGACTTGGCTGCAGTCAACATCCCCCAGACCACGGCGAAACCCTTCGGCAAAGCCCAGACAGTCGGTGTTGTGGCCGATGCGCTTGCCATCCTTGAACACCACGGTGTTAACCGCACCAATACCGCGTGCTTCATCAGAAAGCTCATCGAGCAGCGGAATAACGGCCTGTTTGCACGGGAAGGTAATGTTGAGGCCGGTAAATCCCATGCGCTGTGCCGATTCAAGCAGGCCGGGCAGGGCGCTCATGTCGAGTTTCAGGGCATCTAGGTCGATCAGGCGATAAAGATAGCGAATGCCTTGGGCGTCGCCTTCGTGCTCATGCAGGGCGGGCGTGCGTGAGGCCTGTATGCCTGCGCCAATCAGGCCGGCAAGTATTGAGGGAATTGGAGTATTCATGGTCATCAGGCTTTGATCAGTTGGGCAAAATGTTCGAGCGCAAGGCGGTAGCCGTTCCTGCCGAAACCGCACATCACACCAACAGCGATGGCGGACACATACGAGTGGTGACGGAAAGTTTCTCGTGCGTGTACGTTGGAAAGGTGTACTTCAATGACCGGCACTTCACTGGCAACCAATGCATCGCGTATAGCAACCGAGGTATGTGTCCAGGCCGCAGGGTTGATGATGATTCCGGCGCAACGGCCACGCGCTTGATGAATCCAGTCGATCATCTGGCCTTCATGATTGGTTTGCTGGAACTCAACCTGCAGTTCAAGGCGTTCGCCGGTGAGACGACACATGTCAGCAATATCACCCAGGGTTTCGTGGCCATAAGTGGCAGGTTCACGGGTGCCCAGCATGTTGAGATTAGGCCCGTTAAGAATCAGAACAGTACGCGTCATTGCGACGACCTCTATTATTTTAATCTGGCAAAAAGCATCTGCGATAAAAATGTACTAAATAGTTAGTTTGGTCAACTGACGGTCACGACAGAACCGCTGTTCAGTATCTGGTGCGAGGCTCTATATACATGTCGAACAGGGCCGAAAGGCCCATGGCAGAGGCGTTTTGAAGGTACAGGCAGCGATAGGTGGCGGGTGAATTGCTGTTCGATAATCGACCACATCTAGCGCAACGGGTCGCCTGCCAGCAGTAATCTTTGCAAGGCCTGAGGCTGGGGTTGTGGAGATTGAAAGCGAAAAGCGCTTGCGTGCACTCAGGTTTATCCGCGTGGAGTGCAACTGAAGCGCCTATCCATAACTATATGGTTATGGATAGGCGCAATCTTTTCATTATTCAGGCTGGAACTTCTGATGGACACTGCGCCGAACTTGGCCTGATTGGGCCGGCAGATTGATTCATCCATTCCAATAAGAGGAAATCGTCATGTCTGACGCGCAAAGCCGCTTCGTCATTCGCGACCGTAACTGGCACCCCAAGGCGCTGACTCCGGATTACAAAACTTCCATTGCACGTTCTCCCCGCCAGGCGCTGGTCAGCATTCCTCAGTCGATTTCCGAAACCACTGGCCCGGATTTTAGCCACCTCAAGCGTGGCGAGCACGACAACGATTTGCTGCTCAATTTCAACAATGGTGGTTTGCCGGTTGGCGAGCGCATCATCCTTGCCGGCCGTGTCTGCGATCAGTACGGCAAGCCGGTGCCGAATACCCTGGTGGAAATCTGGCAGGCCAATGCGGGTGGCCGCTATCGCCACAAGAACGACCGTTATCTGGCGCCGCTAGATCCGAACTTTGGTGGTGTTGGCCGTACGCTGACTGACCGCGACGGCTTCTACAGCTTCCGCACCATCAAGCCCGGCCCGTATCCGTGGCGCAATGGCCCGAATGACTGGCGTCCGGCGCATGTGCATGTGTCGATCAGCGGGCCTTCAATTTCGAGCCGCCTGATTACCCAGCTGTATTTTGAAGGTGACCCGCTGATTCCGATGTGCCCCATCGTCAAGTCGATTGCCAACCCCGATGCGGTGCAGTCACTGATTGCCAAGCTCGACATGGCAACGGCCAATCCCATGGATTGCCTGGCGTATCGGTTCGATATTGTGCTGCGTGGCCAGCGCCAGACCCATTTCGAGAATCGTTGAGGATACCTGCAAATGCCTATTCAATTACTGCCGGAAACGCCATCTCAAACTGCTGGCCCGTATGTGCATATCGGCCTGGCGCTGGCGGCTGCCGGTAATCCGCCGCGCCCGCAGGAAATCTGGAACCAGATGGCCAAGCCAGAAGCTGAAGGTGAGCACATTGTGCTGATTGGTCATGTCTATGATGGCAATGGCCACCTGGTCCGCGACTCGTTTATCGAGCTGTGGCAAGCTGACCATCAGGGTCGGTACGACAACGCCTTCGATCTGGAAAAGCCGTTCAACGGTTTTGGCCGCACGGCCACTACGTTCGATGCGGGCGAATGGACCATGCACACGATTAAACCGGGCGTAGTCAATAACGCGGCGGGTGTGGCGATGGCGCCGCATATCAATCTGTCGTTGTTTGCCCGTGGCATCAATATTCACTTGCAAACCCGTGTGTATTTCTCCGATGAGGCCGAGGCCAATCAAATTGATCCGGTGCTTAACCTGATCGAGCAACCGCAGCGCCGTGAGACCCTGATCGCGCAGCGTTGCGAGGTCGATGGCAAAACGGCTTATCGGTTTGATATCCGCATTCAGGGTGAAGGCGAAACGGTGTTCTTTGACTTCTGATTCAACCGCGCCGGACCTCATAGTCCGGCAGCACTTTGCAGCGTTACTGGGCACGCGTGGCTATCACGCGGACCCAGCGCAACAAGCAGCCATTGATCATCTCGGTCAGTGGCTTTGCGCGTTTATAGAGGGTCGTCAACGCTGGTTACGTCGACCTTCCGCTGGCGTGTATTTATGGGGCGGCGTTGGGCGCGGCAAGAGCTTTGTGCTGGATGCGGTGTTCAATGCGGCGCCGCTGGCTGCAAAACGTCGCGTGCATTTCCACGCCTTCCTGCAAGAGCTGCAACTGCGCATGCGTGCTTTTGCCGGTCAGCGAGATCCGTTGGCACGGGTTGCCGAACAGATTGCCAGCGAAACACGCTTGCTGTGTTTTGACGAGTTCCATGTGCACGACATTGGCGACGCCATGCTGCTCGGGCGCATGCTTAAAGCATTGGTGGATGCCGGTGTCGGGTTGATCTGCACCTCCAATTATCCGCCGGCAAAACTGTGCCCCAATCCTTTGTATCGCGACCGCTTCCAACCGGCGATCGACCTGCTCAACAAGCGCTTTGATGTGCTGGAGCTAGGCGGCGCCACGGATTATCGCCAAGCCTCTGACTATTGCTGGGGCTGCCTGTATTGGCCATTGGAGGAGGGCAGCGAGCGACTTGGCGACGCGCTGGGCTTCACTGCGCAAGCGCCGGGCGTGCATTGTGTTGAGGTCAATCACCGGCCACTGCAACTGCGCAATCGTGAAGGGCAACGGGTCTGGGTCGACTTTACCGAGTTGTGCCGCAGCCCGCGCTCAAGCGCTGATTTTCTCTGGTTGTGCGAGCATTTCCAGCAGGTTGCGCTGGGAGGAGTCAGCACGCTGGAGAACGAGGGCATTGATGTGCAACAGCGCTTTCTCAATTTCATCGACATCGCTTACGACAGCGGTATTGAGTTGCTGCTGGGATGCAGCGCAGGCCTCGATCAGCTGTGCAATGTCGCCAGCCATGTCGACTTCAATCGCACCCGCAGCCGCCTGATGCAGTTACAGCCTTGCCCTGTAATGGAAACTGTCGACTCGGTTGCGCCCCAGGCAGTCCTCCAGTCACACGGATAGTGTGACGGAGGAGGGTGCCGCGTGTGGGGGGAATAGCCATGCCTTGTGGGCAGGGTTATACCGCTGCCACCCAACAAAGCCTGATAGAACCCGGTTGCGCGCAGCGGCAGCGCAAAATAGTGGCAAGCAATGCACAGGTCAATTGCGATTATCGAACTTTGGTTCGATAATCGATCAAAACTGCCAAAGCTGTTCAGGACACAATAACAATGAGCGACGATCAACACTTACCGCTGGCGACACTGGCGCCGCCCATCGTGGCTTCCCCAGCCAAGCGCATTGAGGCGCTGACGGGCGACCCAAATTTCATGACCTCACTGGCGCGCGGATTAGCCGTGATTCATGCGTTCCAGGAGCGTAAGCGCCAACTGACGATTGCACAGATCAGTCATCGCACCGAAATTCCGCGCGCGGCAGTTCGTCGTTGCCTGCACACGCTGATGAAGCTCGGTTATGCAACCACCGACGGGCGCACCTATTCACTGCTGCCCAAGGTGCTGACACTCGGCCACGCCTATCTGTCGTCGACGCCACTCGCGGTCACGGCGCAGCCGATACTCGACCGCATCAGCGAGCAGCTGCATGAGGCCTGTTCGATGGCCACGCTCGAAGGTGACGAGATTCTCTACATCGCCCGTTCAGCCACACCGCAACGCCTGATCTCGGTTGATCTCAGCGTGGGCAGCCGCTTGCCCGCGTATTGCACATCAATGGGCCGTATTTTGCTGGCAGGCCTGACCGATCCGGCGCTGGATGACTATCTGGCGCATGCCGAGCTGCAAATTAAAACCAGTCGCACGGTGCACACCGCACAGGGCTTGCGGGACAGTGTGGCGCAGATTCGTGAGCAGGGTTGGGTGATTATCGATCAGGAGCTGGAGGTCGGTTTACGTTCAATCGCGGTGCCGCTGAAGGATTCAGCTGGCCAGGTCCTGGCAGCCTTGAACGTGGGCACGCATGTTGGTCGCACCTCACGCCAGGAACTGGAAACCCGCTTCTTGCCGGTCTTACTTGAAGCCAGCAAAGAGCTTAGCGAGCGCTTGTTCCACTGAGCTATGGCGCTAGTGGAAACATGCGCCGCTGGTGCTGTAGGTTTGGTTTGGCGTGAGGCGGGCAATTGCAGGAGCAATCGATATTTTGCCATCAGCGGGTATGAGAGGTTGAGATCACGCCAAGATTGGACGGAACCATGGGATGGGTTCGGCAGGCGAACCATCCCCGAATTCCCTGTTTGCGGCGCCGTTTTATCAACCCGCCAGCGGCGACAAACGCTCTGTTGCGTTAGGTTTCAATAGGCGCAGTTGTTGCCCAGACGCTCGTATTGCAGGCGGTGCGTTTCACCTTTGGAATCCTCATAAACCATGGTTGCGTCAACCACACCGCAGCCTTCATCGGTCGCTGTCTGTGAAATAACCCGGGCCACATCGAGTGTGTCACCGTACTGATAAGTTTCAGGTTTTACCGGAGCATCTGCAGCGGCTGGAGTGGTGGCTGCAGCAGCCCACGGAGCAACAAGACCCAGGCAGACCGCCAACGCTAAAATTTTCATTTTTTTACCTCTGTTGGTTAACGACGGGGCAAGCTTAAAAGTCGCCGGCCCTGCTAAACAGAGGTGAAAATGAGAAGAACTTTTGCCTGATACGTAACAATTGCGGGGCGATGCGCTGGAGTTGATCAGGCCCAGAACAGCGCGTTTTCGAGAATGGCCTGATGGCTGCGCATCGCCTTGGGCAACTCTTCCTTGAGGAACTCGATCCAGGTCCGCACCTTGGCATCCAGATACCTGCGTGAGGGGTATAGCGCGTAAAGGCTGCGCTCATGCAGGCGGTGCTGGGGCAACACCCGCACCAGTGTGCCTTGCTGCAATGCCTTGGCCGCAACGAGGTCGGGTAACAGGCATATGCCCATTCCGGCCGCTGCCGTTTGCGCCATGGCTTCAGCCACATTGACCTGAAAGATCTTGCCGGGCTGCACGCGCTGTTCAACCCCGTTGTCGTTAAACAACCAACTTTCGCCGAAAACCGGATCAATCAGTTGCAGGCAACGATGGTTCTCCAGATCGCCGATACTCTTTGGAATGCCGTACTTGTCGAGGTAGGCGGGCGCCGCGCAAACCACGCTGTAAATGTCACACACTTGCTGCGCGACCAGTTCTGAGTCCGGCAACGTGCGCGCCAGTGTCAGGACCACATCGTGGCCTTCTTCGAGCAGGTCGGGATGACGCTGCGAGAGGCTCATTTCAATATTGACCTCAGGAAAACGCTCGCCATAGCGCACCGCCATCGGCCCCAACAACTGCGTACCGAGGGCGGTGATAGAGTGAATGCGCAGGCGGCCTTTGGGTACCAGATGCGCGCCACTGGCTTCCGCCGAGGCCTCATCAACCTGGGCCAATACCGAACGGCAGCGTTCCAGATAACGTTCACCCACCTCGGTTAAACCGAGGCGTCGGGTGCTGCGCTGGAGCAGTCTGGCTTGCAGATCGGACTCAAGTTCACTGACCAGGCGCGAGACTTGCGCGGTCGATATATTCATCGAGTTGGCGGCCGCGGTGAACGTGCCGCAATCAACCACCTGAACAAATACTCGCATTGCTTGTAGGACGTCCATCAACCCTCGCCTGAATGTTGCGCATGCGCGCGACCGAGATTATTACGCAAAATGAAAAGATCGTCTTCAGGCGCACAAACGAGGCAATGCGGCGGCGCGCTCGAATTACCGCAGCGATATCGACGAGAACCGGCTGATTTTCAATTACACCTGGAATCTGCTCTGAGTTTTCAGTGCTTGCACGGCACGCTGTAGTTCAGGGTTGCATGCCTTTGCGCACGAACACAGCGTTTGCATCGTTACGCCCCGGTATTGTTGGGGCGTAGCTTTTTTTGCGGTTTATACCTGCTGATTATCTAGCGTTCGATAATCGCACGCATAGTCGATTATCGGATTGTTTGGCCTCGGTGGCAGGCGTAATTTAGCGGCACTGGCGTGACTCCCCGCCGCCCAAAACCAACAAGAGAACCACCATGGCTGAAATTATCTCCCTGCACGAGGCCGTAGAGCGCTTTGTACATGATGGCGACACGGTTGCCCTTGAAGGCTTCACCCATCTGATCCCGACTGCTGCCGCGCACGAACTGATCCGTCAGGGTAAAAAAGACCTGACGCTGGTGCGGATGACGCCCGATCTGGTGTATGACTTGTTGATCGGTGCCGGGTGCGCCAAGAAGTTGATTTTCTCCTGGGGCGGCAACCCGGGTGTGGGTTCTCTGCACCGCCTGCGTGATGCCGTCGAGAAGGGCTGGCCACAGCCGTTGGCCATTGAAGAGCACAGCCATGCTGCCATGGCCAACGCTTATGTGTCCGGTGCCTCGAACCTGCCGTTCGCAGTTTTGCGCGGCTATCAGGGTTCGGATCTGGCCAAGGTCAATCCGCAAATCAAGTTCATCAACTGCCCGTTTACCGGCGAGAAGCTGGCGGCCGTGCCGAGCGTACGTCCGGACGTAACCGTTATTCACGCGCAAAAAGCTGACCGCAAAGGCAACGTGCTGATTCAGGGCATTCTGGGTGTGCAGAAAGAAGCAGCGTTGGCAGCCAAGCGTTGTATCGTCACCGTTGAAGAGATTGTTGACGATCTGCAAGCGCCGATGAATGCCTGCGTATTGCCAGCCTGGGCACTTACCGCCGTTTGCGTAGTGCCTGGTGGTGCCCATCCTTCCTACGCACATGGTTATTACGAACGGGACAACCGTTTTTATCAGGCGTGGGACCCGATTGCCCGTGACCGTGACACCTTTAACGCCTGGATTGATAGCTTCATCCGTGGCACTGCCGATTTTTCCGAGTTTCAAGCCAAGCTCGCGGAGGCCAAATAATGAGCGCCTACAGCACCAATGAAATGATGACCGTGGCAGCTGCCCGCCGCCTCGGCAACAACGATGTGACCTTCGTCGGCATTGGCCTGCCATCCAAGGCCGCCAACCTGGCGCGGCTGACGCATTCGCCGGATGTCACGCTGATCTACGAATCCGGCCCGATCGGTGCCAAGCCTTCAGTTTTGCCGTTGTCCATCGGGGACGGTGAACTGGCTGAAACCGCCGATACGGTGGTGCCAACGGGTGAAATCTTCCGCTATTGGCTGCAGGGCGGGCGCATCGACGTCGGCTTCCTCGGTGCTGCGCAAGTCGACAAATACGGCAACATCAATACCACGGTGATCGGTGATTACCATCAGCCGAAAGTACGTTTGCCAGGTGCTGGTGGCGCGCCGGAAATTGCCGGTTCGGCTAAGAAAGTGTTGATCATCCTCAAGCAAGGTCATCGCACCTTCGTCGACAAGCTGGCGTTCATTACCTCTGTCGGCCACGGTGAAGGCGGCGACAGCCGTAAGCAACTCGGGCTGCCCGGTGCCGGTCCGGTCGCGATTATCACCGACCTGTGCATCATGGAGCCTGAAGAGGGCACCAACGAATTCATCGTGACCTCGTTGCATCCCGGCATTACCCGCGAGCAGGTGATTGAAGCGACTGGCTGGCAGATTCGTTTTGCCGCGGTTGTCGCTGAAACCGATGCCCCGACAGCTGTTGAGCTGGAAGCACTGCGCGCACTTGAAGCGCGTACTGCAGCCGCTCATGGCCAGGCCGGAGGTGAGGAATGAGCCGCGATGTATTTATTTGCGATGCAGTGCGTACACCGATTGGGCGCCTGAACGGCGGTCTCTCGGCGGTACGTGCAGATGATCTCGCAGCGATCCCGCTGCGGGCGTTGATCGAGCGTAACCCGAACGTCGACTGGAACGCGCTCGATGAAGTGTTCATGGGCTGCGCGAACCAGTCTGGCGAAGACAATCGCAACGTTGCGCGTATGGCATTGTTGCTGGCTGGCCTGCCGGAAAGCGTTCCCGGTGTGACCCTCAATCGTTTGTGTGCCTCGGGTCTTGATGCGGTCGGCTCAGCCTTCCGCGCCATTGCCTTGGGCGAGATGGACCTGGCAATTGCGGCGGGCGTCGAGTCGATGACCCGCGCGCCGTATGTGATGGGTAAAGCTGACAGCGCGTTTGGCCGTGGCCAGAAAATCGAAGACACGACCATGGGCTGGCGTTTCATCAACCCGCAAATGAAAGAGCAGTTCGGTGTAGACGCCATGCCGGTGACCGCCGACAACGTGGCGCAGGAATATGCCGTGAGCCGTGAGGATCAGGATGCTTTCGCGCTGCGCAGCCAACAACGCGCCGCTGCTGCGCAGGAGTCCGGTTACTACGCCGAGGAAATCGTGCCGGTGGTGATCAAGACCCGCAAGGGCGAGACCATTGTCGACACCGACGAGCACCCGCGTGCCGACAGCAACGCTGAAGCCATGGCCAAGCTCAAGCCGGTTAACGGCCCTGATAAAACTGTCACAGCAGGCAATGCGTCGGGTCTTAACGACGGTGCCAGCGCAATCATTCTGGCCTCGGCAGAAGCGGTGCAGAAGTACGGCCTCACGCCGCGCGCCAAAGTGCTTGGCATGGCCAGCGCGGGTGTGGCGCCGCGAGTCATGGGGATTGGCCCGGTGCCTGCCGTGCGCAAATTGTTGGCGCGTCTTAACCTCGATATCAACGCCTTCGATGTTATCGAGCTCAACGAAGCTTTTGCCGCGCAAGGCCTGGCGGTCACCCGCGAGCTTGGGCTGGCGGACGACAGCGCCAAGGTCAATCCCAATGGGGGTGCAATTGCGCTGGGTCACCCACTGGGCATGAGCGGAAATCGTCTGGTGCTGACTGCGGTGCACCAGCTGCAAAAGACTGGCGGCAAGCTGGGTCTGGCAACCATGTGCGTAGGCGTCGGTCAGGGCTTGGCGCTGGCAATCGAGCGCGTCTGAGTTGCACCTGTGCCAATGCAACAACTGAAGCAAGCGCCGTTTGCAGTTAGCAAAAGCTGGCCGCAAACGGCGCGCTGTTATACAACTGATGTTTGTTCTTTTGCTGGAGTAACGGCTTGAATAGCCCGAGCAATCAACTTTTTGACGCCTACTTCACCCAGCCGGCCATGCGCGCAATCTTCTCTGATGATGGGCGTGTGCAAGGCATGCTGGATTTTGAAGCCGCGCTGGCCCGCGCTGAAGCCAAGGTCGGCCTGTTTTCACCGGCGCTGGTGGCGCCCATCGAGGCCGCTTGCCGCGCTGAACTTTACGACTACAACAGCCTGGCTCAGGCCATTGTGATCGCGGGCAACTCAGCCATTCCGTTGGTCAAAGCGTTGGGCAAACAAGTTGCCAGCCGCAACCCCGAAGCCGAACGTTATGTGCACCTTGGCGCAACCAGTCAGGATGTCATGGACAGCGGTTTGGTGGTGCAGCTGCGCGGCGCAATTGAGTTGCTGGAACATGATCTGGCCAGTCTGGCTGATGCACTGGCCGAGCAATCTGAGCGCCATGCCGACACGCCAATGGCCGGACGCACATGGCTGCAACATGCAACGCCTGTGACGCTGGGCATGAAGCTGGCCGGTGTACTCGGCGCTATCACACGCCATCGTCAGCGTTTGGCTGAAATAAAGCCGCGTTTGCTGTGCCTGCAATTTGGTGGCGCTTCCGGCAGTTTGGCAGCATTAGGCGAACAGGCCTGGCCGGTGTCCGAGGCGCTGGCGAGTGAATTGCAACTGAGCCTGCCGGATCAGCCGTGGCACACCCAGCGTGATCGTCTGGTGGAGTTAGCCAGCCTACTCGGGATGCTCGCTGGTAGCCTTGGCAAACTTGGCCGCGACCTGAGCCTGCTGATGCAGACCGAGGCGGGTGAAGTATTCGAGCCCGCAGCGCCGGGTAAGGGTGGCTCATCAACCATGCCGCACAAGCGCAATCCGGTGAGTGCTGCGGTGCTGATCGGCGCAGCAACACGAGCGCCGGGGCTGGTGGCAACCATGCTCGCCGCGATGCCACAAGAACACGAACGCAGCCTTGGCTTGTGGCATGCCGAGTGGGAAACCTTGCCCGAGTTGTGCTGTTTGGTTTCGGGCGCGTTGCAACAAGCATTACTGGTGGTGCCCGGGCTTGAAGTGCAAGCGGCGCGGATGCGCAGCAACCTCGATCTGACTCAGGGGCTGGTTCTGGCCGAAGCAGTCAGTATTGCGCTGGCGCAGAAAATCGGTCGCGACGCGGCTCATCATTTGCTCGAAAGCTGTTGCCGCCAAGCCGTGGAGCAGGGCGCGCATTTACGCCAGGTTCTCGGCGACAACAATGAAGTTAGCGCGCACTTGAGTGCGGCAGAACTCGATCGCCTGCTGGATCCTGCATTTTATCTTGGTCAAGCCCGTCGCTGGGTCGAGCGCGCTGTGGCCGAACATCAAAATTTCTCCCGATAGGAGCGCGGTATGTCTGCCGTACAACTCGCCGATGGCGAACTGAATTATCTGCTCGAAGGCCCCTCAGGCGCGCCAGTGCTGGTGTTGTCGAATTCGCTGGGCACCGATTTGCACATGTGGGATGCGCAAGTGGCGGCGTTCTCTGAGCACTTTCGCGTGCTGCGTTACGACACCCGTGGCCATGGCCAATCGCTGGTCACTGAAGGCCCTTACAGCATTGAGCAGAATGGCCGTGATGTGCTGGCTCTGCTTGACGCGCTGCACATTGATAAGGCCTATTTCTGCGGCCTGTCGATGGGCGGCCTGATTGGTCAGTGGCTGGCTATTAATGCACCTGAGCGCCTGCACAAGGTTGTGGTGTGCAACACCGCGGCGAAGATCGGCAATCCGGATGTGTGGAATCCGCGTATCGAAACCGTGCTGCGCGACGGCACAGCAGCCATGGTTGCCCTGCGTGACGCCTCGATTGCGCGCTGGTTTACACCTGAGTTCACCAGGGCCGAACCGGCCAAGGTCGAGCCTATTGTCGGCATGCTTGCGCAGACTTCCCCGCAGGGCTACGCCGCCAATTGCGCGGCGGTACGTGATGCTGATTTCCGCGAGCAACTGGGCAGCATTCGCCTGCCGGTTCTGGTGGTGTGCGGTACGCAGGATGCAGTGACTACACCGGCGGATGGCGGGTTTATGGTCGAGCGCATTGAAGACGCGCAAATGGTCGAATTTCACGCTGCGCATTTGTCCAACGTCGAAGCTGGCGAGCTGTTCACTCAGCGCGTTTTGGCCTTCCTGCAAGCCTGACCCGGAGCTATTCAGATGGATGAGAAGCAACGCTATGAAGACGGCATGCAAGTGCGTCGCGCTGTACTGGGCGATGCCCACGTCGACCGCAGCCTGGAAAAGCTGACGCCATTCAACCAGGAGTTTCAGGAGATGATTACCCGTCATGCCTGGGGCGATATCTGGACGCGTCCCGGCCTGCCGCGCCACACGCGCAGCCTGATTACCATCGCCATGCTGATTGGCATGAACCGCGAAGGTGAGTTGAAGCTGCACCTCAAGGCCGCCAAGAACAATGGCGTTAGCCGCGAAGAGATCAAGGAAGTGTTGATGCAGAGCGCGATCTACTGCGGCATTCCGGCAGCCAACGCTACGTTCCACCTCGCAGAAGAAGTCTGGGACGAGATGGGCGTGGAATCGCTGGCCGACTAAACGCTTGCCTGAGTCTGCAAAGCCCCGTATTTCGGGGCTTTTTGATTTTTAGAGGTTTAACCAGTAAACAAAAACAGCGCAGTGAGTCACCTGCCCTTATCAGCTTTGGTTATCCCAGTACGGCGGGCTGCCGAACGCCAGTTTCAGGCAGTCAACCAACGCCCTTAGCTTGGCCGATGCGTGGCGACCTTCCGGGTGCGCTACGTAGATGTACTCGGTGGCGGTGCTCAGGCCAATATCGACCACGTGCAATGCACCCGAACGGATAGCCGCGCCCGCGATGAATGTGGGCAACAACGCGATGCCTAATCCCGCCAGTGTTGCGTCGAGCATCATGTCGCCGTTATTGACCCTGAATGCATTCTTGGCGCGGGCGATTCGCGCGCCGTGCTGGCCATCGAAGCGCCAGTCTGCAGTGCCGCGGTTGGTGTAGAAAATACCCTTGTGGTTGGGTAAGTCATCGACCGAAGCGGGGCGGCCGTATTGTTCAAGATAAGTCGGGCTAGCGACCAACAACCGCTGGCTGGTCGCCAGTTGCCAGGCCACTAAGCGCGAGTCTTGCAGCGGGCCATGGCGGATCACTGCATCGAAGCCTTCGGATGAGGCGTCGATGCGCCGGTCATTCAAATCAAGAGTCACCTCAAGTTGCGGGTGCGCAGCAATGAACGGGTAGAGCGCCGGGCCCAAATGCATACGGCCAAAGGTGACAGGCGCCGAAATACGCAGCGGGCCAGTCAACCCGCCACGGCGTTCAGCCATGTCCGCCGTTGCCGCTTCGACATCTCGAATGATCCGTGTGGCCTGCTGCAAGAACGCGGCACCATCTTCAGTGAGACTGACCTTGCGTGTGGTGCGATGCAGCAGGCGAGTGCCGAGCATCCGCTCAAGCTCTGCCAGCCGTTCGCTGACCACCGATTTCGACAGATTCAGCCGTCTGCCGGCCTCACTGATCGAGCCTGATTCGGCCACGGCGACAAAACTGGCGATTCCGTCGAGCTTTAGCATTGTTCTGGTTTTCCGAAAGGTAGATCCGGTATTTGCAGGCTAGTCCAAACACTCACCACGGCCCAAACTCGCCTCACCAGCCAGGCCCAGTCGGGCACGCTGATAACCCAAGCCTTTCACTCAGGCAGCCAACAGCTGCTAAGGATTACTCAGGAGAAGAGACATGAAACGTTTAGCAGATAAAGTTGCCATCGTCACAGGCGCAAGTTCGGGCATCGGTTACGCAACCGCCAAATTGTTCGCCGCCGAAGGGGCCAAGGTGATTGTCGGCGCACGCCGTGAAAGCGAGCTCAACGATCTGGTTGCAGAAATCCGCGCTGCCGGTGGCGAGGCGCTGGCTCTGGCCGGCGATGTGCGTTCGGAAGATTACGCCAAAGCGCTGGTGGCGCTTGCAGTCGGGCAATACGGGCGTCTTGATGTGGCTTTCAACAATGCCGGAACACTGGGCGAGGGCGGCCCAAGCACCGAAGTGTCAGAAAAAGGCTGGACCGATACCGTGGAAATCAACCTGACCGGATCGTTTCTTGGGGCTAAGCATCAAATCGCCCAAATGCTCAATAATGGTGGCGGCTCGGTGATCTTCACTTCGACCTTTGTCGGCCATACCTTCGCGTTTCCTGGCGTTGCTGCTTATGCCGCGAGTAAATCCGGGCTGATCGGTCTCACGCAAGCGCTGGCGTCCGAATACGGCCCCAACAACATCCGGGTGAACGCCATTCTGCCGGGCGCAGTTGATACCGATATGTACCGCAGCATGAACAATACGGCGGAATCACAAGCCTTCATCACCGGGCTGCATGCACTTAAACGCGTAGGCGCCGTCGATGAGCTGGCGCGTTCGGTGTTGTATCTGGCATCAGACGATTCATCGTTCGTCACCGGCACCGCCTCCCTGGTTGATGGCGGCGCCTCGATTACCCGCAGTTAAGGTTGGCGGACAATGCCCCGACTCAGTTTGGTTATTGTCCGCCTGGTGGCGTTATCAAGATTTTGGATTTGTGCTGTGGTCACAACAAGGTTGGCGGGGTTACTCAAGCATTGCGTTGAACACCTTGGCGTCCAGCGGCCGGCTCAGGAAGTATCCCTGGCCTTCATGGCAGTCCACTGTCTCGAGCCAGCTGAGTTGCTCGGTGGTTTCGATGCCTTCGGCTGTAACGGTGAGCGACAGCGCGCGGCCGAGGCTGATCATGGCCTGGATGATGGATTTATCTTCTTCGCTATCAACCAGGCGATTTAAAAAGCCCCGGTCAATTTTTAGTCCGTCGAATGGAAAGGTGCGCAGGTTATTCAGCGAAGAATAACCCGTACCGAAATCGTCCATGGTGATGCGAACACCGAGGTTTTTCAGCTCGTTCATCACCTCGAGGGTGCCGACGGCATCGTCCAGCGTGGTGTTTTCGGTGATTTCCAGTTCCAGTCGGGCAGGGTCGATTCCACTGAGAATGAGGCTGTTTTTAACCCGCTCGGCCAAGTTGCCGTGTTTGAATTCGCTGGGTGAAAGATTGACCGATACAAATAGGTTATCGGGCCAGCGCGCGGCGTTGATGCAGGCGTTTTCCAGTACCCAGTTGCCCAGATGTACGATTAAGCCGGTGTCCTCGGCAATCGGGATGAAGGTGTCTGGCGCTATCAAACCCCGCGTCGGATGTTGCCAGCGCACCAGTGCTTCGGCGCCGACCATCTGACCGTCCGAGATGCGATAGCGCGGCTGGAAATGCAGCCTTAACTCGTCGTGATTGATCGCATAGCGCAGGTCACTTTCCATGCGCCGACGCTCAATGATCTTGTCATTCATATCACTGGCATAAAAGCGCCAGGTATTGCGCCCGGCAGCTTTCGCTTCATACAGCGCTATGTCTGAATAGCGCAGTATCTCGGTGACATTGTCGGCATCGTTGGGCGCCATTGCGATACCCACGCTGGCGCCGACGAACACCTCCTGCTCAGCCATTTTGATGGGTTGCTCGATTGCCATGATCAGCCGGCGACACACTTCTTCAACGGCCTCTTCATTGTTGATTCCCTCAAGAACCAGCACAAACTCATCGCCGCCCACACGCGCCACCAGATCGCCGTGGCGGATACAGTTAATCAGCCGGCTGGATATTTCATTCAGCACCAAGTCACCCGCGGCGTGCCCCAAGAGATCGTTGACCGGCTTGAAGCGATCCAGGTCGACGCTGAGTACCAGCAGTGGTTGTTCCACCGAGCGCTTGGATTTGAGTTTCTCACCGAGAAACGCCAACAGTCGCGTTCTGTTGGCAAGGCCGGTAAGCGCATCGTGTAGCGAGAGGAATTCGATCCGCCGACGCGCTTCTTCCTCCTCAGTCACATCGGTCGCCGTGCCCCGGAAACCGCCATCCACCATTGCCCGCGCAGAAAGCCGGGTAATACGTTCCTGCCCTTGTGTGTCGCGGTAGTGGCATTGAATGCTTGGATGCGGATCTCGCTCAGGGTTGTTCAGATAATCAGACATCGAACTGGCCTGTCTGTACAGCAAGCTGTCCATGCTCTGGCCAATCCACGACGCTACAGGTAACCCTGTGACGCCTTCGAATCGCTCCGATAAATAGGAGAAGCGCGCGTCTCGGTCGATTTCCCAGACCCAATCCGAACTTGCCTCAACGACATCCCGAAATCGTTTCTCACTGGTGTTAAGCGCAGCTTCACTGTGTTTAAGCGACTGGTAGCTGTTATCAAGCGCTCTGGCAGCGACGGTTGTGCGTCTCAATATGACCCACGCCATGAGGCATACAATCAACGCAGCACAGCCTATTAAGGGGATGCCAATAATCAATATTCCCCGGCTTGGCACTTCGGGATTCCACTGGATCTTTCCGGCATTGCCGTCTTCACCCAGTGCCAAAACATTCGAGCCAACGGTTTGCGAGGCGTTGGCGAGGCGCAAACCGTCGACTCCATATTCCTGACCCAGCGCTTTGAGTCGGCTGTTATTCAACAAGGTCGCCAATACCATCACCGATGGCGAGCGACCATCATCTTTTATCGTTGGATCGTCGCCCGTGGTAATCGCCATTGCGGTTACATAGGCTGGCGTGCCAGCAACCTGCGTATAAGTGGCTACCGGCATCTCCGCTTCGGCACCGGCGCGTGCCTGTTCTACCAGTGGGAGAGTGGGTTGTTGCAGCCACTTTTCGGCATTAATTTGTGCAAGCTTGCCATTGATGACCGAGTAAACCGTGCGTCCCTGCGGATCAATGACAAACACCCCGTTAATAAAAAAGTCGCTATAAAGTGATGCGCCGAGATTCTGCTTAACGTAAGCCCAGTCCGTGTCTACTTGCAGGTGCAAATGCTCATACGCATCTCCCCAGCTAGCGTTATCCCGGATGTAAGAATCCATCGAACTTTCTAATGACTTCAGCGCATTAGCGGTGTGAAATTGGCCTTCTTTGATCTCCCGGGCATCCAGCGTATGGGCGATATACGCCAGCAGACCACCGGTAAGCATGAATAATCCAACAAGCAGGCACACGAATTTGAACAAGGATGTGCGTATCAGCGCCACGCTTGAGTGATTTGGCTGGGTGTCATCAAGGGAGAGAGGGTTGCTCGGCATAGCGTCTCGCGGTCGGCTCAGGCACGGAGTGGCTCAATTACGTATCGGCTGCATGCGCGCAATAATGAGTCACGTATCGCGCAACGCAGCATTACCTTCGCCAATAGTAGACAGCATTGAGCCGCCAAGCCGTTTGTTTGCAGCCGGCAGTTGATCAATTCACGGCTCTTACTCGCCTGATGGGACGTTGAAGCCCGTGCGTGGCGGGGCTCTACAGGCTACTGAAGGTAATCGGCTAAATTATTCTGGTTGACTCATCAGGTAGTCAGAGGTGTTTGCTTGCCTGCGGTTTATTCTTGGTCAGCGAATTCTGCCGGTAATGATTACACTATGCGCTGATAATCCGGGCCATACCCATGGCTGTACCGAACAAGGAACTCGCCACTATGGCCTCCGCAGAGAAACAGCAAAAGCGTGCAAAGCGCGGCAAATTCAAGGCCAAGCAAAACCGCTCCGGCAAGTCCAAGGTCAATGTTGTGCATCCGGTATTGGCCAATCCGCTGATTGATGAGCCGTTCGATGATGTTGAGATCGATTTGAGCACCTTCGACTTCAAAGATATTGAAGAGAATGGCTTTGACCCGGCGCACTTCGACGACTTGTTTCAGGCGATGAAAGTCGGCGAAGGCATCAGTCTGTTGGCAATGTGCCTGGTGTTCCTGCAATACCCGGTATTGGAACTGGTGGTCGCTGAAGAGTCGGAGGACGCAGCCACCGACTTCATGATGGGCCTGCTGATTACCTACCGCGGCATTTTCCATGATGAAGACGAAGAAGCGGCAGTGAACTGGATCGGTGGTGAATCCTTCCAGAATGCCTACAACGAAGCCTCGATAATCCTGCAGAAAAAGAACGCTCGCGCCACGACGCCCGCACGCGGATAAAGCCGGGGCGCTTGTTTGCCGCGCACATTAATGCGATGCCCCTTTGCGCGGCGAGAGTGTGTTGGGTGTGGTGGCTGTGGGCGTTACAATAGCGTCAGCGCCGATTGCCCCGATCGGGCACGCCCGGAGCCAGCTTCTCGATGTTCACCCTTGTGCACTTGGAAACACCGCCACCCGAAGACCTGAAAAGCCAGGTTCTGCAAATGGTGGTGGACTACTTCAGCGACATCAGCCCGGTTTCGCTGACGCCAAGTAATCCGCTGTATCAGTTGTACCAGTACGTGATTGGCTACGAGGTACACCTGTATTTGCAAGCCATGAACAACGATCAGCAGAGCAGCGCCCGGTTGATTCTGGCACTGGATGATGAAGATCCTTCGCAGGTGCTCGGTTTTGCCCTGTACCTGCCCAGCGAGGATGATGAGCAGGCGTGCACGTTGGCTTACATGGCTATTCAGGCTGATCATCGGCGCAGCGGAATTGCCAGGGCCATGCTAAAGAAGATGATCGCGCATCGCCCGCATGCCGAGCTGGCGTGCGCCGCCGACAAGGTGCCAACCTTTGAGGCTTTAGGTTTTCAGGTGCTGGCCGCGCAAGGCCCACATGTTGTCATGAGTACGCGTAATTATCGTTCGGGCGGCATGGTTGCCGTGCAGGATCTGGCCCCGATATTCCAGGCGACTGAAGTGCGGCAGATCCATGCATACCTGCTCAAACAACACGGCAAAAAGGCTATGAGCGACGCCGAAAGCAAGCGTGATCGGGTACTCGATCAAATGGCTTATCAGGCTGAATTATTGGTTAAAGAGCGTTTTCCGACGATTCACTGATGCGGGGCATGCTGTTATTTCTGGCCCGTTGCTGCGTACCGGTCAGGCAGAATGATTTGAAGCGTCGCAATCTGCACATCGTCCCTTGTCTTATCAGGCTGATGTCTTACTAGCGGCCCCCGTATTGATAATACCCCCCCCCGGCCAAGCTCCGAGCGTGGCCGCAAGCCTGTACGCGCTCAGTAATTCGTCCCGGATTTCAAGGCCGAACCTATTGGGCGAGTCGTCGGACATTTCGTCAGCCGACCTTGCCGGAAGCAGCGCATAAGATTACTGTATGTATGTACAGTTATTTGGGCTGCAACCTATGTCGATCAATTATCTCGGGCGTATCAATGCCTTAGGGCGACCATTGCCCTTTTACTCATTCACTGTTCCGGCTGGGTTTCCTTCCCCGGCGCAGGATCATATCGAGCGTGATATCTCGTTGGACGAACTTTTGGGGCTGCGCTTACCTCAGGTTTTCCTCGCCAGAGTCGGTGGCGACAGCATGAAAGGGGTCGGGATTTTCGATGGTGATCTGGTCGTAGTGGACCGATCTGTTGAAGCAAAACCCGGCATGATAGTTATCGCGGCGCTCAACAATGAGCCGCTAATCAAGACCCTTTGCAAAGAGGGGGAGCAATTCATTCTGCGCTCCGAGAACGCAGCCTTTGCGCCAAGGTACGTGCTCGAAAGTGATGAACTGCTGATCTGGGGGGCGGTTCTTTACAGTATCCGCAGCCATTCGCATGCCCGCGCATAAATCCTGTTTCGCGTTGGTCGACTGCAACAGCTTTTACGCCAGTTGCGAGCGCGTCTTTCGGCCTGACCTTGCCCATGTGCCCATTGTTGTCTTAAGCAATAACGATGGTTGTGTGATCGCCCGAAGCGCCGATGCGAAGCCATTTATCAAGATGGGTGAGCCTTACTTTCAGATCAAGGGAAAGCTCATGCAGCACGGCATTGTGGCGTTCTCCAGTAACTATGCCTTGTATGGAGATATGAGCCAGCGGGTGATGACGGTTATCGATAGTCTGGTGCCGAACTCGACGGCCTATAGCATTGATGAGGCATTTTGCGATCTCAGTGGAATGACTGTCCCGCTTGAGGCGCTAGGCCGGCAAATACGTGCGAAGGTGCATCGATACACCGGAATCCCGGTCGGAGTGGGGATCGGCAGCAGCAAAACATTGGCCAAGCTCGCAAACCATGCGGCGAAGCGCTGGCAGCGTCAAACCGGTGGTGTGGTCGATATCACTGATCCTGATCGGCGAGATAGGCTTTTAAGGGCTTGTGAGGTCGGAGATGTTTGGGGCATCGGACGCAAGATGACGGAGCACCTCACCGGTATGGGCATTAATACGGCTTGGGATTTGGCTCAAGCCGATCCCTGGACACTGCGTAAGCGTTTCAGTGTGCAGATCGAAAAAACTGCAAGAGAGCTTCGCGGCATTGCCTGTCTAGAGATGGAGGAGGTGGACCCGCCAAAACAGGAGATATGCTGCAGTCGGATGTTTGGTAAGCGCCTTACCTCTCTCGAGCCAATCAGGGAGGCAGTCGCCACTTACGCGGCACGGGCCTGTGAAAAGCTGCGGGCTCAGAAGTCTCTCTGTAAAAAGGTGCGGGTAAGCATCCGCACCGGGATGTTCAATCCCGATGAGCCTAAGTTTGCGCGGGGCATCATTTGCGAGTTGGCCTATCCGACTGACGACACCCGGCAAATCAGCAAGGCTGCACTTGAGGGCCTTGAGCAGATTTTTCGCCATGGTTTTGCCTTCAGTAAGGCGCAAGTGCTGCTACTGGACCTGCGCCAGAGTGGTGAGTATACCGGTGACATGTTTGCTGCTGGACAGTCGGTGGAGGCGCAGCGGGTTATGGGGGTTCTCGACTCGATTAATGCCAAATGGGGCAAAGGCACACTGCGCACCGCCAGAGTTCCAACATCGCCGGGTTGGGCTATGCGCCGCGAGTTGATGAGCAGGAGTTACACGACTCGTATTGATCAGTTGTGGTCGGTTCACTAAGTAGCGGTAAGAAGCTTGCCACAGAAAGCGCGCGCCGGATTGTGAATGGATATCTGCCAAGGGCTTGCTGTGGATGTGTTATAGTAACGCTCGATTTGTCATCAAATAGTCTTGTTTGTTGTTTTTAATCAACAAGATAGGCACCTTATATAAGGTAATTTATCAAGAGACTGTTTGCAGTAGCCGCATTTTTTGGCTGCGCCCGCGTCACGTTTCACGAATGTTCACTTAAAACTTCCAGTGACTGCGCTACGGTTCGGTTGGCTAATTGCCCTTGCCACGGTACGGCAGGAATATCGCCGCAGCGCTTACTGGCTCATCCCAACCCATGTGGCCTTTGGTAGAGGTCACCACTAGGAGAGGAGGCGCCATGCCCATCATTACTCTTCCCGACGGCAGTCAACGTCCATTCGATCACCCGGTATCCGTACTCGAGGTGGCGCAGTCTATTGGTGCAGGTCTGGCCAAGGCCACCGTGGCCGGCAAGGTCAACGGCGTGCTGGTAGATGCCTGTGACATGATCGAGCAGGACTCAACGCTGCAGATCATCACCCCGAAAGATCAGGAAGGCGTCGAGATTATTCGTCACTCCTGCGCGCATCTGGTTGGACATGCTGTTAAGCAACTGTTTCCGGACGCCAAGATGGTGATCGGCCCGGTCATTGAAGAAGGTTTTTACTACGATATCGCCTCGCCGCGTCCTTTCACTCTGGAAGACGTAGCGGCAATCGAGCAGCGCATGCAGCAGCTGATCGAGAAAGATTACGACGTGATCAAAAAGGTCACTCCACGCGCCGAAGTGATTGATGTGTTTGCAGCGCGTGGCGAAGAGTACAAGCTGCGTCTGGTTGATGACATGCCGGACCAGCAGACCATGGGTCTGTACTATCACGAAGAATATGTTGATATGTGTCGCGGCCCGCACGTGCCGAATACCCGCTTCCTCAAGGCGTTCAAGCTGACCAAGCTGTCCGGGGCCTACTGGCGCGGCGATGCTAAGAATGAGCAGTTGCAGCGTATCTACGGCACCGCCTGGGCTGACAAGAAGCAGTTGGCGGCTTATGTGCAGCGCATCGAAGAAGCTGAAAAGCGCGATCACCGTAAAATCGGCAAGCGCCTGAACCTCTTCCACACTCAGGAAGAAGCGCCGGGCATGGTGTTCTGGCACCCGAATGGCTGGACCCTGTACCAAGTGCTTGAGCAGTACATGCGCAAAGTGCAGCGTGAGAGCGGCTACCTGGAGATCAAGACCCCGCAAGTGGTTGATCGTTCTCTGTGGGAGAAGTCGGGCCACTGGGCTAACTATGCCGACAACATGTTCACCACTGAGTCGGAAAGCCGCGATTACGCGATCAAGCCAATGAACTGCCCATGCCACGTGCAGGTGTTCAATCAGGGCCTGAAGAGCTACCGCGAGCTGCCGATGCGCCTGGCTGAGTTTGGTGCTTGCCACCGTAACGAGCCGTCTGGCGCGCTGCACGGCATTATGCGCGTGCGCGGCTTTACTCAGGACGACGCACACATCTTCTGTACGGAAGAGCAGATGCAGGCTGAGTCGGCTGACTTCATCAAGCTGACGCTGGATGTGTACAAAGACTTCGGCTTTACCGATATCCAGCTCAAACTGTCGACTCGCCCTGAAAAGCGTGTGGGTTCCGACGAGTTGTGGGACCGCGCCGAGGCTGCACTGGCTTCTGCGCTCGACAGCGCTGGCTTGGCTTATGATTTGCAGCCGGGTGAAGGTGCGTTCTACGGCCCGAAAATCGAATTCTCGCTGAAGGATTGCCTCGGCCGTGTTTGGCAGTGTGGTACCCTGCAGCTCGATTTCAACCTGCCTGTGCGTTTGGGCGCTGAATTCGTCAGCGAAGACAACAGCCGTAAGCATCCGGTGATGTTGCACCGCGCGATTCTGGGTTCTTTCGAACGCTTCATTGGCATTCTGATCGAGCACTATGAAGGTGCGTTCCCGGCGTGGCTTGCACCTACTCAGGCTGTGGTGATGAATATCACCGATAAACAGGCTGATTTTGCCGCTGAAGTTGAAAAAACTCTCAATGAAAGCGGTTTTCGTGCCAAGTCTGACTTGAGAAATGAAAAGATAGGCTTTAAAATCCGCGAGCATACTTTGCTCAAGGTTCCGTATCTCTTGGTTATTGGAGATAGGGAAGTTGAAACGCAAACTGTCGCTGTGCGTACCCGCGAAGGGTCCGATCTGGGTTCAATGTCTGTATCCCAATTCGCTGAATTCGTTACGCAAGCGGTTTCCCGGCGTGGTCGCCAAGATTTGGAGTAATCACTATTAAGCGTGAAATGAGACAAGATAAACGAGCTGCACCAAAAGCGCCGATCAATGAGAATATCTCGGCACGCGAGGTTCGTTTAATTGGCGCTGAAGGCGAGCAGATTGGCATCGTCTCTATTGAAGAAGCGCTACGCGTGGCTGAAGAGGCCAAGCTGGATCTGGTAGAAATTTCTGCTGACGCTTTGCCCCCCGTATGTCGCATCATGGACTACGGCAAGCACCTGTTCGAAAAGAAGAAGCAGGTAGCAGCGGCGAAGAAGAATCAGAAGCAAGTACAGATCAAAGAAATCAAGTTTCGTCCAGGGACGGAAGAAGGGGATTACCAGGTAAAACTACGCAACCTGGTACGTTTCCTTAGTGAGGGGGACAGGGCCAAGGTTTCATTGCGATTCCGCGGCCGTGAGATGGCGCATCAGGAGCTGGGCATGGAGTTGTTGAAGCGAGTTGAAGGTGACTTGCTTGAATACGGCACCGTTGAGCAGCACCCGAAGATGGAAGGACGCCAACTTATAATGGTCATCGCCCCCAAAAAGAAGAAGTAATCTACTGGGCACGGCAGGCCTTGAGATTATATTTATTAACTGAATGCGGAGTATCCGAACATGCCAAAAATGAAAACCAAGAGCGGTGCAGCGAAGCGCTTCCTGAAGACTGCTTCAGGCTTCAAGCACAAGCACGCTTTTAAGAGCCACATCCTGACCAAAATGTCCACTAAGCGTAAGCGTCATCTGCGCGGTAGCACCTTGGTGCATCCGTCTGACGTGGCAAAAGTGGCGCGCATGCTGCGCGTTCGATAATTTAGGTTAGGTAGAGGAAATAACTCATGGCTCGTGTAAAGCGCGGCGTAATTGCTCGTAAGCGTCACAAAAAAATTCTGAAACTGGCTAAAGGCTACTACGGCGCACGCTCACGCGTATTCCGTGTTGCCAAGCAGGCTGTGATCAAGGCAGGCCAATACGCCTACCGTGACCGCCGTCAGCGGAAGCGTCAGTTCCGTGCCCTTTGGATCGCTCGTATCAACGCTGGCGCACGTGTAAACGGTCTGTCTTACAGCCGTTTCATTGCTGGCCTGAAAAAAGCTTCCATCGAGATCGACCGTAAGGTATTGGCTGATCTGGCAGTGAACGAAAAAGCGGCGTTTGCTGCAATTGTCGAGAAAGCGAAAGCCGAACTGGCTTAAGTCCCCGACAATCACTGGGTTCGCTCAGTGTTGAACGTCACCAAAATAGGGGGAGAGCTTCACGGCTCTTCCCCTATTTCGTATCTGGAGTCTGTAAATGGAAAATCTGGATGTGCTGGTCTCGCAAGCGCTTGAGGCCGTGCGCAACACCGAAGATGTGAATGCCCTGGAGCAACTGCGGGTTCACTATTTGGGTAAAAAAGGCGAGCTGACTCAGGTGATGAAGACCCTGGGCAACCTCTCGGCTGAAGAACGGCCGAAAGTTGGCGCGCTGATTAACGCGGCAAAAGAGCAGGTGCAAACCGCGCTCAATGCACGCAAGGAAACGCTGGAACACGCTGCACTGAGCGCCAAATTGGCGGCTGAGCGCATTGATGTGACCTTGCCCGGTCGTGGTCAGACCACTGGCGGTTTGCATCCGGTAACGCGCACATTGGAGCGCGTAGAGGAGTTCTTTACTCGGATTGGCTACGGCATTGCTGAAGGCCCCGAGGTCGAGAACGACTACCACAACTTCGAGGCGCTCAACATTCCCGGCCATCACCCGGCGCGGGCAATGCATGACACCTTCTATTTCAATGCGAACATGCTGCTGCGCACGCACACATCACCTGTGCAGGTGCGCACCATGGAATCGCAACAACCACCGATCCGGATCGTTTGTCCGGGCCGCGTGTACCGCTGCGACTCCGATATCACCCACTCGCCGATGTTCCATCAGGTAGAAGGCCTGTTGGTAGATGAGGGCGTCAGCTTTGCTGATCTCAAGGGTACGATTGAAGAGTTCCTGCGGGTGTTCTTCGAGAAGCCGCTGGGCGTGCGTTTCCGTCCTTCGTTCTTCCCGTTTACCGAGCCTTCGGCTGAAGTCGACATGCAGTGCGTGATGTGCAGCGGTAAAGGTTGCCGCGTGTGCAAGCAAACGGGTTGGCTGGAAGTCATGGGTTGCGGCATGGTTCATCCAAACGTACTGCGCATGAGTGGCATCGACCCTGAGAAGTACTCGGGCTTTGCTTTCGGCATGGGCGTTGAGCGTCTGGCCATGCTGCGTTACGGCGTGAATGACTTACGCCTGTTCTTCGATAACGACCTGCGGTTCCTGGCGCAATTTCGCTAGTGCCCATTCCCGTCATCGAACAGTCTTAGGAGAGCAGGATGAAATTCAGTGAACAATGGCTGCGTAGCTGGGTAAACCCGCAGGCCACTCGTGACGAGTTGGTGGCGCGTTTATCGATGGCCGGCCTTGAAGTTGATAGCGTTGAAGGGGCAGCAGGCCAGTTCAGCGGTATCGTTGTGGGTGAGGTGCTGAGCACCGAACAACACCCAGATGCAGACAAACTGCGTGTCTGTCAGGTATCGAATGGCAGCGAGAGCTTTCAGGTGGTGTGCGGCGCGCCTAATGTGCGCCCCGGCCTGAAGATCCCGTTTGCGATGATTGGCGCCGAATTGCCGGGCGACTTCAAAATCAAGAAGGCCAAGCTGCGCGGCGTCGAGTCCAACGGCATGTTGTGTTCTGCTGCCGAGCTGCAGATCAGCGAAGACCACGACGGTCTGATGGAATTGCCGGGCGATGCGCCGGTTGGGGAAGACATTCGTGCTTACCTGAACCTGGACGACGCCAGCATCGAAGTCGACCTGACGCCGAATCGTGGCGACTGCCTGTCGCTCGCTGGTTTGGCGCGTGAAGTCGGTGCGCTGTACAACACGCCGGTAACCCGTCCGGAAATTGCAGCAGTGACCGCGTCTCACGAGCAAGTCTTGCCGGTTGAAGTAGTAGCCAGCAAAGCGTGCCCGCGTTATCTGGGCCGCGTATTGCGCAATGTCGATCTGAGCAAGCCATCGCCGTTGTGGATGGTTGAGCGTCTGCGTCGCTCTGGCGTTCGCAGCATTGACGCGGCAGTCGACGTCACCAACTACGTGATGCTCGAACTTGGCCAGCCAATGCATGCCTTTGACCTCAACGAGCTGAATGGCGGCATTCGTGTGCGCATGGCAGAAGAGGGCGAAAAACTGGTGTTACTCGACGGCCAGGAAGTCAGCCTGCGCGCCGACACGCTGGTTATCGCTGACCACCAACGCGCCCTGGCAATTGCCGGTGTAATGGGTGGCGAGCACAGCGGCGTAAGCGACAAGACCCGCGACCTGTTCCTTGAGAGCGCATTCTTCGACACCATCTCTGTGGCGGGTAAGGCGCGTTCATACGGCCTGCACACCGATGCATCGCACCGCTACGAGCGTGGTGTTGACTCGCAGTTGGCGCATCAGGCGATGGAGCGTGCGACACAATTGCTGCTGGATATCGTCGGCGGCGAAGCGGGTCCGATCATCGACGTCACCAGTCAAGACGATCTGCCGAATATCGCGCCGATTACTCTGCGCGCCGATCGCGTCGAACAAATGCTTGGCCTGAAAATCGAAGATCAGGAAATCACGCGCCTGCTGTCGGCGTTGGGTCTTGGCGTAACCGCGGATGGCGAAAGCCGTTGGCAGGTAACAGTACCAAGCCATCGCTTCGATATCAGCCTTGAGGTTGACCTGATCGAAGAGCTGGCGCGCCTGTATGGTTACAACCATCTGCCGGTACGTTACCCGCAAGCGCGCCTGGCGCCGCAAGCTAAATCCGAAGCGCAGGTTGAGCTACCAGCGTTGCGCCGCCTGTTGGTTGCGCGCGGTTATCAGGAAGCAATCACCTACAGCTTCATCGACCCGAAACAGTTCGCGCTGTTCAATCCGGGCGTTGAGCCGCTGTTGCTGGCCAATCCGATCTCTGCTGACATGGCCGCCATGCGTTCGTCGCTGTGGCCGGGGCTGATCAAGGCGCTGGAGCACAACCTCAATCGTCAGCAGTCGCGTGTCCGCCTGTTCGAAAGCGGCCTACGTTTTGTTGGTCAGCTCGAAGACCTCAAGCAAGAAGCCATGCTGGCCGGTGTTGTCTGCGGCAGCCGCTTACCGGAAGGCTGGGCGCACGGCCGTGAAGCGGTCGATTTCTTCGACCTCAAAGCCGATGTGGAAGCGTTGCTGGCCAGTGCCGGCGCGGGCGATGCATTCAGCTTTGTGCCGGGTGAACACCCAGCGCTGCATCCGGGCCAAACTGCACGCATTGAGCGAGAAGGGCGCCTGGTTGGTTTCATGGGTGCCATTCACCCGGAACTTGCCAAGAAGCTGGGTCTCGACCAGCCTGTGTTCATGTTTGAACTGGTTCTGAGTGAAGTGGCTCAGGGGCGTATGCCGGCTTTTGCGGAATTGTCGCGCTTCCCGGAAGTGCGTCGCGACTTTGCATTGGTCGTCGATCGTGAGGTTCCAGCCGCGTCATTGCTGGGCTTAATCCGTGAAACAGCAGGGGAATGGCTCACAGACCTCAGGCTATTTGACGTGTATCACGGTAAAGGCATTGATCCGCATAGAAAAAGCATCGCAGTTGGCTTGACCTGGCAGCATCCTTCGCGCACTCTTAATGACGATGAGGTGAGTACCACAACGCAAACGATTCTCACCTCGCTGGAACAAAGGTTCAACGCCACGTTAAGGAACTAGCGTATGGGGGCTCTGACGAAAGCTGAAATGGCGGAACGTCTGTATGAAGAGCTAGGCTTGAATAAACGCGAGGCCAAAGAATTGGTCGAGCTGTTTTTCGAAGAGATCCGGCAAGCGCTGGAGCTCAACGAACAAGTCAAGCTATCGGGGTTCGGCAACTTCGATCTGCGCGATAAGCGTCAGCGCCCCGGTCGTAATCCAAAAACAGGGGAGGAAATTCCTATCACGGCTCGCCGTGTAGTGACTTTCCGCCCAGGCCAAAAACTTAAAGCCAGGGTTGAAGCGTATGCTGGAGCCAAGTCATAACGACGAACTGCCGGTAATTCCCGGCAAACGTTATTTCACAATCGGCGAAGTCAGCGAACTCTGTGCGGTCAAACCGCACGTTCTGCGTTATTGGGAACAAGAGTTTCCTCACCTCAACCCCGTCAAGCGCCGCGGTAACAGGCGATATTATCAGCGCCAAGACGTGCTGATGATTCGTCAGATCCGTGCGCTTTTGTACGACCAAGGCTTCACCATCGGCGGTGCGCGCCAGCGCCTGTCCGGTGATGAAGCCAAGGACGATACAACCCAATACAAGCAGATGATCAAACAAATGATCAGCGAGCTGGAAGACGTATTGGTGGTCTTGCGAAAGTAGCGGGCTAAACTAAAAAGTTTACAAATTTCATAAGCTTATAGTATAGTTCGCGACAGTTTCGAGGATCCGGGAACGGATTCTCAACTAGTCGGGGCGTAGCGCAGTCCGGTAGCGCACTAGCATGGGGTGCTAGGGGTCGAGTGTTCGAATCACTCCGTCCCGACCATATAATCCCAGAAAATCCAGTCACTTAGCGGTGACTGGATTTTTTTATGGGCGAAGGTTTTTGCTCTTGCTCATTTTCCCCTCACCTTTACCCCGCTGCTCACTGCTGGCAGAGCGCGTGGAAGTCGCTCTGGATCAGGTATTCGATGGCGGGCAAGCCACAGGGTATCCGCATCGACAACGGGCCTGAGTACATCGGCAGTTAGCTCGCAGTGTGTGCTGAAAAGCATGCCATCCGCTTGGCGCATATGCAGCTGGGAAACCCACAGCAAAATGCTTAAGTCGACTCTACTGCCGCACGGGGCATTAGTTGTTCGAGTCCATTACCTAAGCTTAAGTGCATGCAATGGCCATCCAATCACCAACGCCAAATCTCGCCTTGGGCGGCATCACCGCAAAACAGAAAATAGCCCTAACGGCCTGATCTCTATTTCTGGCGAATACTGAAATGGGGGGTTATCGTGTGAACTGCAGTATGATCAAAACATAGAATGCTGGATGTGCATTTGATCATGGCCGCGTAATGGCACCATTTATAAAAGGATTTTTTATGGCGAATGAAAGCAGTGAGTTTGATTTCGATTACGTAATTGTTGGCTCTGGCTTTGGTGGCAGTGTTTCTGCATTACGTCTGGCTGAAAAAGGATACAGCGTTGCAGTGATCGAGCAAGGCCGACGCTGGACGCCTCAGAACTTGCCAAAAACGAGTTGGCAGTTTTGGGATTTTATTTGGAGTCCACAAGTTGGCTTGCGCGGTTTTTTTAAAATAAACCTTTTTAAGAGAGTCATGGTCCTCAGTGGTTGTGGTGTCGGTGGTGGTTCGATTACCTATGCTCAGACATTATTGGTTCCACCTGAAAAAATTTGGCAACAGGGCACATGGAAGGGCCTTGAAGACTGGCAAAAAACAATGCCAGCTTTTTATGATCTGGCAAAACGCATGCTCGGGGTGACAGAAAATCGCCGCCGCGCGCCTGCCGATGACAAGCTTTATGAAATGGCAAAAGTTTGGGGTTGTGAAGATACGTTTAAATTAGAAAATGTCGGTGTGTTTTTTGGGGATGACGACAAACCTCAAGGCGCTGAATATAACGATCCATATTTTGGTGGCGCAGGTCCGAAACGTAAATCATGCAATGCTTGTGGCGGTTGCATGGTGGGTTGTAAATATGACTCAAAAAATACACTCGATAAAAACTATCTTTATCTTGCTGAGCAACTCGGCGTGGAAGTTAAAGCTGAAACAAAGGTGCTGGATGTCTCACCAATAGCCGGTGCTATCGATGGTTCAGAAGGTTATCGACTCACTTTGCGTCCAACATTCAAACGATTCGGAGAGAAAACTCAAATCACGGCGCGGTCAGTCATTTTTTCTGCTGCTTCGCTGGGTACCCAAGATTTATTACTCCGGATGAAAGATAGCGGCGCATTGCCGAATCTTTCTGAGCAGCTTGGTAAGCAAGTACGAACCAATTCAGAGTCTTTATTAGGGGTGCGTTATCCGGGGAGCGATCTCGATCTATCAACAGGTATCGCCATTGGCTCTGGGATCCAGATTGATCAATTTACACATGTTGAGGCAACACGCTATCCATCAGGCTCAAATATTATCTCGTTTTTGTTTACGCCTTTGACTGGCGGAAAACCCGGTATAACTCGTCCGCTGAGTTGGCTGGGGGCTGTGGCTAAGTTACTCGTTACCAATCCTGTTAAAGGCTTGCGCGCACTCATGCCGTATCGATTTGCCAATGAGACTATGATCTTTTTGGTGATGCAAACCGTCGATGCACACATCGATTTTAGCTTGAAGCGACCTTGGTTCTGGCCGTTTAGCAAGCAAATGACATCTTCGAGCAAACGAATCCCAACCTTTATTCCTGAAGCAAATAACTTCACCGAGAAAGTAGCGAAAGCCACTGATGGGATTGGCTTAAGTTCAATAAGTGAAATCTTATTTAATGTGCCAACCACTGCGCACTGTATGGGTGGTTGCTGCATGGGAGACACGGCGAAAACGGGTGTGATTGATAATCAGCATCGTGTACACAACTATAAAAATTTATTTGTGATCGATGGTTCGACGATTTCATCCAATCTAGGCGTAAATCCAAGCTTAACCATTACCGCGCTTGCAGAAAGGGCAATGAGTTTTATTCCACCCAAAGAAGATGGAGCAAAAAATGTGCGACATATTCAAGGTGATGAAACTAAGGCTCAAGCTGTAGGTGAGATGTAAACTTTCAAATCATCATCGATGCCACATAACAAATCTTTATGCGGCTCTGATCGATCAATAGTTTAGTGAGCGACTGGTCGCGATGAAGCTGTAGTTTTCGAGAACGATGACGGTAGTTTCGCTTTTGAGTTCTGGAGAAAAAGGCACGGTGATGCTGGGCAGCCAACTCTTCTCTATGGCGAGCATTCCGGCCTAAGGGGTCTTAGGCCGCTAAAGCGGTGGCTGGAATAGAAAAAACGCGGCGCCCAATGAGGGAGCCGCGCAAACGCTCAACTGGTAGTCGCAACTCCCGCCCGGTTGGGGCGGGTTAGCGTCAGAATTGCTCGGCACGCAGGCCGTATAGCGCGTCGCTGCCTGCGCGAATGCTGGCTTCAAGGCTCAGGCTGCGCGGTAGCAGGCGGGCGAAGAAGAACTCGGCTGTGGCCAACTTGGCGCTGTAAAACACTTCATCCTCGCTGCACTTGGCTTGAGCTACGGCGGCCATGCGCGACCACATCCATGCATAGGCGGTGTAGCCGAACAGGTGCAGGTACTCAACCGAAGCTGCACCGGTTTCGTGCGGGTTGCCCGCGGCCCGCTCCTGCAGCCAACTGCTGGTCCGCTCCAAGCGCACAACAGCATCGAGCAGAGCAGCGGCATATGGCGTATTAGGCTGCTCGGCGAAACGGCGAATCTCCTGGGTTAAGTGTCGCAGCGCTACGCCGCCGTTGGCGATGACTTTACGCCCGAGCAAGTCGTGGGCCTGGATGCCGTTGGTGCCTTCGTAGATCTGCGCGATGCGCACGTCACGCACCAGTTGCTCCTGCCCCCATTCGCGGATGTAACCGTGGCCGCCGAATACCTGTTGGCCATGGATGCAGCTGTCCAACCCGGTGTCGGTAAAAAACGCCTTGGCGACCGGAGTGAGCAAGGCAACCAGACTATCGGCTGTCTGGCGCTCGTGGTTGTCGTCGCTGAACTTGCTGAGGTCGAGCTGCTGACCGACATAACAGGCAAACGCCCGGCCGCCTTCGGTGAGAGCCTTCATGGTCAGCAGCATGCGTCGCACATCGGCGTGCACGATGATCGGATCAGCCGCTTTGTCTTGGGCTTGCGGGCCGCTGGCGGAACGGCTTTGCAGGCGCTCGCGGGCGTAATCGCGAGCCGCCTGATAAGAGGCCTCGGCGCAGCCAATGCCTTGGATGCCGATGGACAGGCGCTCATAGTTCATCATGGTGAACATCGCCGCCAGGCCTTTATTCGGCTCGCCGATCAGGTAGCCGGTAGCTCCATCGAAGTTCATCACACAAGTGGCCGAGGCCTTGATGCCCATCTTGTGCTCGATCGAGCCACAGCTCACCGCGTTGCGTTCCGCCAAACTGCCATCGGCATTCACCAGCACCTTGGGCACCAGAAACAGCGAGATACCGCGCGCACCGGCGGGGGCATCAGGCAACTTGGCCAGCACCAGGTGGATGATGTTTTCGGTCAGGTCCTGCTCGCCGCCGGTGATGAAAATCTTGCTGCCGCTGATCTGATAGCTGCCATCGGCTTGCGGTTCGGCCTTGGTGCGGATGATGCCCAGGTCGGTGCCTGCGTGGGCTTCAGTCAGGCACATGGAGCCGGCCCAGCGACCTTCGTACATTGGCGGCAGGTAAGTGTTTTTCAGCTCTTCGCTGGCATGCGCGTCGATGGCCAGACAGGCTCCGGAACTCAGTGCCGAATACAGGGCGAAGCTGGAGCCGGCGGCATAGAGCATCTCTTCAAATGCGACGGCGAGCATCTTGGGCATGCCCATACCACCGTAAGCTGGGTTGCCGGAAAGCCCCACCCAGCCGCCTTCGATATAAGTGCTGTAGGCTTGCTTGAAGCCTGTGGGGGTGCGTACATCGCCAGCGTTCCACTGTGCGCCTTCTTCATCTCCACTGCGGTTGAGCGGGGCGATCAGGCCACCGGTGACCTTGGCGGCTTCTTCAAGAATGGCATCGGCGGTATCAGCATCGACCGTTTCGGCCAGGGCCGGTAGACGTGCCCACAAGCTTGGGGCATCGAATACTTCATGGAGGACAAAGCGCAGGTCGCGCAGCGGGGCGTTGTACTCAGGCATCGACAGTTTCTCGCACAGGTGCCGCACAGCGCGCGGCGATTAAAACGTCCGGACGTCATTGCATCCGGAGCGTTGCAGGGATAGACAACACGGCCCGCAGCACAGCGGGCCATGTACGTTCACTCGGCCTCGGCTGGGCCTTTGACGGTGTTTTTAGTGGTGAATTTGAGCAGGTGAGTGCGCTCGATCAGAATGTACAGGGCGGCACCTGCAGCCAGGCCCCAGCCTGCGCCGTAGACGGCCAATACCACACCCATGGTGCCGGCCACACCACGTTCGGTGTTGTTACTCAGTTGCTCGAACCCCACCATCAGGCAGATATAGCCGGTAAGGATCAGCGTCAGCGACAGGGCAACCGGCAGTACCGGCTGGAAAAAGCTCACCAACGGCAGGGCAAACAGGGCGATAAAACCAGTGATCCAAAAGGTGCCACCGCCGCTGTAGATTGAGTCCATGGCTTTGCGGCCGTACTTGTAGCGCTCGGCCATGGTTGCGGCGACGGCCGTCCAAATTGGCCCGGCCAGGCCGGGATACGGCGCGAAGAAGGCATGCAGCGCGTTGCGCAGAGCGGTTACCAGATGCACGCGATCGATGTTGTTCTCGATCACTTCGTCGGGGCGTAGTTCATCGGCGCGCTGCATCAGTGACTGGCCGACGATGATGTCGCCAAAGGCGATTACGTAGGCGATAACGGCTGTAGGCACGGCCAACAGGAACACATCCAGTCCTGGGAAGCCGACGCTAAACGGCAGGTAATTCCACATCTCGCCGAAGGCCGGCGCGGTGATACCGAACTTCACGTCGGGCATCTCATATTCACCCACGGCAATGCCGATGATAATTGCGATCAGCATCCCCGGTACCATGCCGTAGTTGACGATTTTACGCGCCAGCGGCACACGTTCAGTGAGGCCTTTAAAGGATACCGAGAACATCAGGTACAGGCAGATCAGGCTGCCCAGCACCAGAGAAATAGGTGTATTGGCCAGGCGCCCGCCAGCGGAGATTTCACCCATCAGCGCAGCGATACCGGCCCCGATGATGATGCCGCCTTTCATCGAGTTGGGAATAAGCCGGACCAAGGTGCTGCCCAGGCGTGTGACGCCGAGGAACAGGAATATCACGAAGACCAGAAATTGCAGGGCAAACAGCGCCTGAATCGCCTCAGGGCCGGGTTTGAAATTGCCTAGAAACAGCAATACAACCGGAATGCCGGGTGTGATCCAGCCGGGCACAAAGGGCACACCGAGCAGCGCCGGCAGCATAAAACCAACGCCACACACCACAACATAAGCCAGCGCCACGTCGTAGGGCAGACCGAGGTACTTTTCCAGCAGCGGGATCATCGCCAGGCTGACCACGAACATGATCAGCGCCTGAAGCATCTCCGCGGTTTCCCAGCGGTAGTGGACAAAGGGCAGGCGTACTTTGAACGGGCCGATCGGCCAATGGGGCTGCTCATCCCCGTCGCGGCGTTTAAAAAGTTGCATTGAAGCTCTCCGTCGGCCGGTGGCCGGATTTTTGTTGTTGTGAAAACGGTTGTTGCTAACGCATTCCTACGCCACCCAATGGGTAGCGCAGTGAACGGTTTAACGGCGTGGCGTCGTTAGAGGGCCTTAGCCATATCGCGCAGAACGAATTTCTGGATCTTGCCGGTGCTGGTCTTCGGCAGTTGGGTGAAGACCACGGTTTTTGGCACTTTGAAGCCGGCCAAGTGTTCGCGGCAGAAGCTGACGATATCCGCCTCACTGACCTGCTGTTGTTCGGCCTTGAGGGTGATAAAGGCGCAGGGCGTCTCGCCCCATTTCTCATCCGGGCGCGCGACCACGGCGGCTTCGAGCACGCCGGGGTGACGGTAAAGCACGCCTTCCACTTCAATGGTGGAGATGTTCTCGCCGCCGGAAATGATGATGTCTTTCAGGCGATCCTTGATCTCTACATAGCCGTCCGGGTGACATACGGCCAGATCGCCGGTATGAAACCAGTCGCCGGCAAAGGCTTCGGCGGTGGCGCTCGGGTTTTTCAGATAGCCCTTCATCACGGTATTGCCGCGCATGAATATTTCGCCAATGGTTTCACCATCGCGCGGGGTCGACTCCAGAGTTTTCGGGTCGGCCACCATCACCCCTTCCAGGGTGGGATAGCGCACGCCCTGACGGGATTTGAGTACCGCGCGCTCGTCCAGCGGCAAGGCGTCCCATTCGGCATGCCAGGCGCACAGGGTTACTGGGCCGTATACCTCGGTGAGGCCGTAGACGTGGGTGACGTGGATGCCCATTTCCTCAACCGCGCCAATCACCTTGGCGGGTGGCGCTGCCCCGGCCACCATGGCCTTGACCGGATGGTCGATGGCCGCTTTGGCTTCGGCGGGCATGTTGACCAATGCATTGAGCACAATCGGCGCACCACACATGTGGGTGACCTGCTCGCTGCGAATCAGGGTGAGAATCTTCGCCGGGTCAACACGGCGCAGGAATACATGCACACCCGCCAATGCGGTAATAGTCCAGGGGTAGCACCAACCGTTGCAGTGGAACATCGGCAGGGTCCAGAGGTACACCGGATGGTTGCCCATGGCCCATGTCATCTGGTTGCCCAGCGAGTTCAGGTAGGCGCCACGGTGGTGGTAAACCACGCCCTTGGGGTTGCCAGTGGTGCCGGATGTGTAGTTGAGGCTAATCGCCTGCCATTCGTCTGCCGGCCACTGCCAGGCAAATTGTGGATCGCCTTCGGCCAGAAATGCCTCGTAGTCGAGCTCGCTAACTGCTTGGCCTTCGCCGTATTCGGGATCATCCACGTCGATCACCAGTGGCGGATGATCGAGCATGCCGATGGCAGCGTGGACCACATCGTGAAATTCGCGGTCGGTGATCAGTACCTTGGCTTCGCCGTGCTGCAACATAAAGGCGATGGCTTCGGCATCCAGGCGCACGTTGAGAGTATTAAGCACTGCGCCGATCATCGGTACGCCGAAATGCGCCTCGAGCATCTGCGGAATGTTCGGCAGCATTACCGCCACCGTGTCGCCTTTACCGATGCCACGGCCGGCCAGTGCCGAAGCCAGACGCCGGCAGCGCGCGTAAGTCTCGGCCCAGTCACGACGAATCGAACCATGCACAACGGCCGGGTAGTGCGGGTAAACACTGGCGGTACGCTCGATAAAGCTCAGAGGCGAGAGGGCGATATGGTTGACAGCGGCAGGCTCAAGGCCCTGTTCATAGATCGACATGCAAGTACCCATAGCAGATTGGATGCTCGGGCCATTGTGCGGGTAGTCTTACGCATAGGCCCGGTATTGTTCTGGGTATATTTATATATCTATTTGTATTTATATGGAAGTTAAACCATAGTCATATGGTATTATTACTATATAATTTCGAGGCAATTCACCCTTGGTCGCTTTGCGCTTTCAGGTCGCCGCCATGATACTGCGCCGGCTCGCGGCGTGTGCGATTGATAAGGAATGAAACAAAATGAATGAAATTTCCGTGCAGCTGAACAGCTGGTTGCGTATGCAGCGTGAGTGCCTGCCGCTGGCGGTGCGCGCCGACGCGTTGCTGCGTGCCCTGCATGCCTGCCCGGAAGTACGCCAAGCGTTTTTTTTGCGGTGGCAGGCCAGCACGGCAATCTACAGCCATGAAGGCAATGCACCGCATCTGCCACCAGGCATTGGTGACCCGCTGCAGGCCAGTGATCAGCTGTTGTTTGAGCGCCTGCAACAAGAGCCTCGGCTGGACCTGGCCGCATTACGTCAATTGTCGTGCTGGCTCTCAGGCCGGGTGCGGCGTGCCGGGCTCAATCATGGACAGGCGCTCGCTCTGGAGCTGGATGAAGGGCAGCCTGGTTTGCTGCTGATTGAATTGCATGAGCACGCCGGGAGCGACTGGCTTGGTCTGGTGCATCAATTACTCTTGGCGCTGCTCGCTACGCTGCCGCAGCAAGCGCGTGGCAGCCTGCTGCTGGGCAGTGACCCGCAACCCAGTTTGCTGCTGGATATCGAGGCGCTGCCGCTGCAGCTGAATACGGCTATGCAGACGCTGATGGGCGAACTCCCGCTGGCAGCGCTGGCAGATTTGTTACCGGTCAACGCTGCGCATTTAGTGCGCGCATGCCTGCAGCAGGACCGCGCGATTGAGGCGGTTGAGGCACAATATAATGGCCAGGTGCTGATGTGGACCTTTATGCCCGATGCTGCTGAGCAGCAAGTACTGGCGCGTTGCCGACCGGCTACTGCCCAAGCGCAGGCCGAACGTGAAGCGGCCAAGGCCAGCCGCCTGTACCGGCTGATCACCGAAAACACCACCGACCTGATTTCCCGGCACACCCCGGATGGCTGCTTTCTCGATGCCTCGCCGGCCAGTTGGACGCTGCTCGGTTACTGGCCGGAAGAGCTGCGCGGGACCTTGGTGCAGGCGCTGTTCCATGAGCAAGACCAGCAGAACCTGTTTGGCAGCACTCGTGAAGCCCTGGAGCAAGACGGCTATCACACCATGACTTATCGCATTCGCCATCGTGACGGCGACTACCTGTGGTTTGAAACTGCCAGCCGCGCGATCCGCGAAACCTACACCGGCGCGGTAGTCGAGGTGGTCAGCGTGTCGCGGGATATTACTGCGCGGGTGCTGGCTGAAGAAAACAAGCGGCGCCTGGCTGAAGTGGTCGAAGCCAATACTGACCTTGTACTGTTTATCGACCCGGGTGGGCACCTGGCGCATCTCAATCCGTCTGCTCGACATGCATTGAATATTGAGGATCAGCAGCCGTTACCGCCACTCGAGCGGCTGTTGGCACCCGGCGATTTTCAGCAGTTGCAAAGCGAAGGTTGGGCGGCGGCCGATGCCGCCGGGGTGTGGAGCGCAGAGGTCCGGCTGCTGCCGCTGGGTGAGCCTGCACCGTTGCTGGTGTCGTTGGTGCTGTTGGCGCATCGGGGCCGTGATGGCGAGCATTATTACTCGCTGGTGGCGCGCGACATGACTGAGCGCGAGCTGCGCGAAGCCGAGCAACGCCGGCATCAGGATGAGCTGGCGCACACCGCGCGGCTGGTTACCCTCGGCGAGCTGGCATCTGGTATTGCCCATGAAATCAATCAACCGCTGGCGGCAGTGGTCAACTATGCCAGCGCCAGCCAGCGCTATCTCAAGGCGCTGGGCGATAACCCCGAGGCGGCAGGTAAGGTCGCTCAAGGCCTGGAGCGGATCAATGAGCACGCAAACCACGCCTCGGAAGTAATCAAACGCTTACGAGCTTTTCTGCGCAAGGGGCAGCGGCGTACCCAGGCGCTGGATGTCGCTAGCGTGGCGCGCGAGGCGGTGCGTCTGTGCCAATGGGAGGCGAGTAATTGGCAGGTGACCATCGATGAGCAATTGGCGGACAATCTGCCGCCGGTGTATGCCGACCGGATTTTGCTCGAGCAGGTGCTGCTCAACCTGCTGCGCAATGCGATTGACGCCAACCGTGAGGCCCACCCCGGCCAATCTTCGCGTATCGAACTCTGCGCCGCCGAGCAAAATGGGCAGCTCTGTGTTCGTGTGACGGATCAGGGGCCGGGTGTGGCGCAGGCTGAACTGGAGCATATATTCACCCCATTTTACACTAGCAAGGCCGAAGGGCTGGGGCTGGGCTTGTCGATGAGTCGCAGTATCATCGAGGGGATCGGCGGGGCGCTGGAGGCGCATCCCGCAATGGCCGGCGGCTTGTGCCTAGAGTGTCGTCTGCCGCTACTGCGCGGTGAGGACGCTGAACGTCTTGCTGGATATTAATCGCAACACAGTGGATGCATAACAATAAAAGGAGCAGGGCATGAGCCTGCAAATGCAACACCAGGTTTATGTGGTCGACGATGACCAGGGCATGCTCGACTCAACCGTTTGGCTGCTAGAGTCGGTGGGACTCAAGGCATTGCCGTTTACCAGTGGGCAGGCGTTTCTCGATGCCTGTGATGAACAGAGCCGAGGCTGTGTGCTGTTGGATGTGCGAATGCCGGGCATGGGCGGGCTCAATGTGCAAGACAGCATGCTCGCGCGCGGCATCGAGATGCCAGTGATCTTTGTCAGTGGGCATGCCGATGTGCCCATCGTGGTGCGTGCCTTCCGTGCCGGTGCCGTGGACTTTATCGAAAAGCCTTATAACGAACAGTTGCTGCTCGATAGCGTGCAGCAGGCCTTGAGCCGTGCCCCCGCGAGGGCACAGGTTGATCCACGCTTGCAGGCGGTGGAGGCGCGCATCGCCAGCCTGACCCCGCGTGAGCGTGATGTATTGCTGCCGTTAGTGCGTGGCTACACAAATCGCGAGATGGCCGAGCAGCTGGATATCAGTGTCAAAACCATCGATCTCTATCGCTCGCGGGTGATGAAGCGCATGCAGGCGCAAACGCTTTCTGATTTGGTGGGTATGGCAATCGCAGCGGGTTTGGTTGATGCACTGCAACTGCGAGATGCGCAGTCTGAGAGTTAGCTTCAGCAGCTTAACTGTCCCTCTGTTAAAGCCATGCGCTTCGATGGCTCGTAAACAGCTAGCAGTCACTCGCCATGTTTTCAAAGCGCACGCACTAGCCCACAACCAGCGATGTAACCTGATTAACGCTGATGATTCTGTCGCTCCAGATCATTTCGTAGTGAGCGGCCTGGATGATTGAAGTAACGGGGCGTGGGGTGGTCAGAGCCCAGCAGATTTGCCCCGGGGCACGCACCGAGTTGTAGCGAAGGCCCGGGCAGGCGGCGCGTTTTGCTTCGTTGCCCAATTGGTTGGCGTGGGTATAGTCGTCGGGGGCGTAGATGGGGTCTGTGAGTGGTACTGTTGATGCGTCTCGCATGCCGGCATCGCTGAAATTACAGGTGAGCCCTCTGAACACGAAGCGCTCGTAATTCAGGGCGGGCACGTTCGACCAATAGCGCTCCTGGTGGTAACGGACTTCGGCGATTGCGGTGTCCATATTGTCGGCGAGGTAGAGCACGCCGAAGCTGCCATTGCTGAAGCGCGAACCGGCAGGATTCAAGTGGGTGAAGGGCGCTGTTGCGTAGGAGCAGCCGGGAATGCCGAACGGTATCTGGTCGCGGGCTATCAGCTCAAGCTGGCCAATCTCGTTGAGCAGGCGCGGATTGCTGAGCGTCTGGATCTGATACAGCGCCTCGAAGTCTTCTGCATCGGCTACATCGTCAAACAGGCCAATGGGCGGAAACTTGGAATTGACCAAGCGGTATGCCTGCAGACTCTCGCCGTTAGTCAGTGGCAGCGAGGCCAGCGTTACCACTGTGCACCGCGCAACGCATCGATGCGGCGGAAGGTCTCGTACAGCGAAATCATGTCACCTTGGGCCATGACAGCTAACGGTGAACGGCCGTTGAAGAACGCATTGTGGTTCTCCATTGAGGCGAAACCGTAGAGGTTCTCGGGGTTGTCGAATATCAGGCGCAGCGCCGAGTGGATATTCAGCACAAAACTGATGCGATGCATCTGATCAGCATCAAGGCTGACTGCCCAGTCTGCGTCCTGCTGTCCGGCGCGGGTGTAGGTACTGCGTGAAATACGCAAGATTTTGCAGACCTGCTCGCCGGTTGCATTCCACTTGTCGAGAATGCGCAGCGCCGCTCTGAGGCCGGCAGTGCACTGGCTTTTAGAAAGCGCCTGAGCTTGCATGGCTACGGTCATGGTTAGCACCTCGATTGACTCTGTAGAGCTAAAAATAGCATCTATGCGTCTGTGGATCAAATTCGGAACGTGGCATTGCTCTAAAGCTGCATGACTACAGTAATCAGTGCAGAAGGTGGACGCACGTTAGGTCCCGTGCAGGCTCAACCTACATTCTGTTGTTGGCCTGTCAGTCGAGTCGCTTGTTTATTCTTGCTGTGGCGGAGCCTAACAGGACAACGCAAAATAGCATCAGGATCAGCAGTTCACTCCACAGATCAGCGAAGCTAGCCGCTCTTAGCATGATGCCGCGGGTTAGGCGCAAATAGTGTGTGAGGGGCATCAGCTCGGCAATCCATTGCGCCGCCTTGGGCATGCCTGCAAACGGGAACATGAAACCAGACAGCAGTATTTGCGGCAAGAAGGAGAAGAAGGCCATCTGCATGGCCTGAAACTGGGTGCTGGTGATCGTTGAAATGAAGATGCCGACACCCAAGCTGGCGATAATGAACAGCAGTGATGCCACATACAACTCAGTTACAGAGCCGCGTATCGGCACAGCAAACAACCACTTGCCGACTATCAGGATCACGCTGACTTGAATCAGGCCAATGCCGATAAATGGCATTACCTTGCCGATGGTTAATTCCCATGACGATACGGGCGTGGCAATGAGCAATTCGAGATTGCCGTGTTCGCGTTCTCGCACCAGCGCCACAGCGGTAAATATCACCATGGTCATGGTCAGAATCACCCCGAGTAATCCCGGTACTGTGTTGATGGCAGCCTCGCGCTCGGGATTGTAAAAGTTAACCACCTCGACACTTGTGCGCAGCGTAGTACCGGGTAATGGGTACTCGGCGAGCTGGCGGGTTGAGGCCTGAATGGATTGATCGGAGCCATCGACGACTAACTGCAAGGCAGGGCGATCTGTGCTTTGTCGGCGTTGCTCAAAATCGCTCGGAATCACCAGCGCGGCGCTGATTTTTCCTTGACGCAGCAGGGCGTTGATCTCTTGCGGGGCGCTCAGGTGATACTTCAAGTCGAGCACCTGGCTTGAGCCCAACTCGGCAATGATTTCGCGCGAGTTGACCGTATTGGCCTGATCGAGCACAGCTGCATTGATGCCGCGAACATCCATGTTTATCGCGTAGCCGAACAATACCAATTGCAGCAACGGCACACCGGCAATCATCACGAAGGTCAACCGGTCGCGGCGCAGCTGGCGGAGCTCCTTGAGGATGATGGCGCCCAGGCGTCGCAAATTCATGATGCCGCCCCGGCAGGCTTGTGTGTTACGTAAACAAACACGTCTTCAAGATTGGCTTCTGTGGGCTGGATCTGCACGCTGATGTTGGCTTGTTTGAGGTGCTGCTGCACCGTCTCTTGCGCGTCAGTGCTGTCTATCAGAATGCGCAGCGCCTTGCCGATCTGCGCCGTGGCCAACACGCCAGGGCAGTCGCGCAGGCTGGCTTGTACTTGTCGCGGCTGTTGGCAGTCAAGAATCAGCGCCTGCCCTGGCAGATTATCCATCAGCTTAGTCGGGCTGCCTGTTGCGACCAGTTTGCCTGCATCAAGAAAACCGAGGCGCATGCAGCGCTCGGCCTCATCCATGTAATGGGTGGAGACCAGCAGCGTGCTGCCCGCTTCGGCTAACTCGAACAACGAGTCCCAGAATTCGCGGCGCGACTGTGGATCGACCGCGCTGGTAGGCTCGTCCAGTAGCAACAAGTCGGGTTTATGCAGCACCGCGCCCGCCAACGCCAATCGCTGACGTTGGCCGCCGCTGAGGGTTCCAGCCAATTGCTGGTGAATATCTGTCAGCCAGTATCGTTGCAGCAACTCGTCTATTCGCGCCCGCGCAGCCGCCTTGCCAAGGCCCTGAACCGCGGCCAGAAATTGCAGGTTTTCGATCACGCTAAGGTCTTCGTACAGCGAGAACTTCTGAGTCATGTAACCGATACGTCGCTTTAGCGCCTCAGCGTCCTGCGGAATCTTGTAGCCGAGCACCTCGATCTCTCCGGCGCTGGGCAGAAGCAGGCCGCAGAGCATGCGGATGGTGGTTGATTTGCCGCAGCCATTAGGGCCGAGAAAACCGAATACTTCAGAACGTTGAACGCTCAGGTCGAGGCTGTCGACGGCAGTGAAATCGCCGAAACGTTTAGTCAGACCGCGTGCCTTGATAACCAGTTCGCCGTCACTCATGTTCAGGCAACCTGGCTGTGACGGGCAGACCCGCTGGCAGCTTTGCGGCTTCAACACCTTGTAGTACGACTTCCGCGCGATACATCAGGCGACTGGCGTCTTCACCGGTGAGTGCGTAATACGGCGTGAAGCTCGGGTCGCTGCTTATGCTGCGCACATGGCCGGTGTGGCTTGTGCTGCTGCCTTGCACCATGAGCTGCAACTCGTCACCAATTGCCAGTTGGGTGCGCAGGCTTGCCGGGATGAACAGCCGTGCATAGGGCGCATCGCCGACCAGCATCACCACCAACTGCGCACCAGCAGGCGGTTGATCGCCGGTTTTGTAGGGTAAGGCGTCTATTCTTCCTGCGCGCGGCGCCTGCAGGCTCAGGTGTTCACGCGCCAGTTGCAGTTCGCGTAGCTTGCCTTCAGATGTGGTTAGTGCGGCTTGCGCTTGCTGGATTTGTTCGATGCGGGTGCCGTTAGTGAGCTCTTCAAGATTGGCCCGTGCGTTACGTGTCGCTGCCTGCGCCTCGTCTCGTGCAGCACGTGCTTTATCCAGTTCGGCGAGGGCAATTTGTTTGCGTGAGTAGAGGGTGGCGAGGCGGGCGTAATTGCGATCGGCTTCTAGCTTGCTGGCCTGGGTCTGCTCCAGCGTGGCTTCTGCAGCTTGAATATTCTCAACCCTTGCGCCTTTGACTAGCTCTGCCAGTTTGGCGCGGTTTTGGCTCAATTCGCCCTGGGCCTGAGCAATGCGCGCATCCTGGCGACGTGGGTCCAGCTCTAGCAATAAATCACCAGCCGCAACCTGCGCACCTTCTTTTACATGTTCGGCGGTAATGCGTTCTGATAACTCGGCGGGGAGGGTGATGCGATCCCATTCCAGCGTGCCGAGTAATTCTGGAGGCGCTGGCTCGCAGCCCAGAAGCATTAGCGAAAAGAGCAGAACAATTGAACGATGACGCATGTCAGGCCTCCATCCCGTGTTGCAGCAGGCTGAGGGTATGGTTAACGAGTTGCTCATGGCTGATCGGCGGGTTATCGAATACGTTGCGCCAAATCGGCCCGGCAGCAAACGGCAGCAGTGTCAGGCCAATCAGCGAGACCACCAACAACCTTGGATCTAATGAGGGATTAAGCGTTCCTCGCTGTTGCGCGTGGGCAAAACGCTCAGCCAATAATCGCGGCAGGATTGGGGCCATGCGCCCACTGATGTATTCGCGCAACAGGCCGCCTTCGCAGAGTATTTCGCGTACCCACAGCGGTGGAATCCAGGGATTGCTGATAACCATCGCACTGACCTCGCGCACAAAAACGCTGGTCAATTCGCCAGGCTGTTGATCGGCTTGCTCGATGCGCTTGGCTATTTCGATCAGTTTTGGCAGTAACAGTTCTTCTGCGACGGCGCTAACCAAGGCAGATTTTTTACCGAAGTAGTAGTTGAACAGGGCAGGTGTTACGCCGGCCTCAACAGCGATGGAGCGAAGGCTGCTGGCCTTGATGCCGCAACGGCCAAAGACTTCGGCGGCAATGATGAGCAAATCTTCGCGCTGAAGCTGAGTGTCGGCAGGGCGCCGACCCGCATTCGAGGTTGGAGAAACCATGAAATTAACCGCCAACTAATTAATTGAGCAGTTAATTAAATATAGCCGTTGATCAATCGCTGGCCAGTCGAGCGCAGCATTCGCTACGCTCAGACGCGGGTACGTTTTGCAGGGGGAGTGAGCTTAGTCGCCGCGGTATTCGCAGCCACTGGTGCAGGTTTCATGAATACGGATACGCGAAAGCTCCGGCAGCAGCGGCTTCAATTGCTTCCAGATCCACTGGCAAAGCACTTCGCTGGTAGGGTTTTCCAGGCCGGGAATATCGTTAAGGTAGTTGTGGTCCAGTTGCTCGTAAAGCGGTTTGAAGATCGCTTTGATTTCCGAGAAGTCGCGAATCCAGCCTGTATGCGGATTCACTTCACCTTCGATGTACACGGCAACGCGAAACGAATGGCCGTGCAGACGCCCGCATTTATGGCCTTCGGGTACATGCGGCAAGCGGTGCGCTGCTTCGAAAATGAACTCTTTGAACAATTCCACAATACTTCACTCATTAAATAGGGTTGCGCTCAGATTTTACCAGCTCAAGACCTGTGCGAACCAATCTTTGCAATGCTTATCTATAGGAATCAGGCCTGTACAGCGCCGCAGGCCCGCAGGCTGGGCCAGACAGACGTCAGGCACCTTGCAAACAGAGCAGTTGTGCACCGAAGGAGGGACCGATGCATCCATACGACAGCACCAAACCGCCCATGTTGGCGATTGTGCTTGGTTACGCAGGGCTTATTCCGTTTATTAGCGGCGCATTGGGCTTTCTGATTGTGCCGGTTGGCTGGCGACCCTTGGTGCTCAATGCCTTGCTTGATTACGCGGCGATCATTCTGGCTTTCATGGGCGCGATTCACTGGGGGCTGGCCATGCGCGCCGAAGAATCGGAAGAAAATGCGCGAACCCAGATGGGGCTATCGGTCATCCCGCCGTTACTTGGCTGGCTGGCGATTGCCGATGGGATGCCGCTGATAGTGGCCTTGCCGGTATTACTGCTGGCATTCGCCGGGTTGTATGTGGCCGATGTGCGCGCCGTGAATTTGGGTTTGGCGCCGCGCTGGTACACCACACTACGCACGCCACTGACCGGCGTCGTCAGCCTGTGCCTGGCACTGGCGTGGATCGGCGAAGTGATTGACTAACCACCGAGTAACGCTGCAACGGCCGCGCTGGCCTGCTCGCGTCTGTTCAGCCAGTCGCCCCCGATGCATTTGAAAGGCTGCTGATGTTGCTCAAGCCACCGATGGCACTGATCATAGAACGCCTGACGCTGGGCAATTTGCGGCTGACAACGCTGGCCGTCATCCGTCCACGGCACACCGTTGGGATCAAGCAGCAAGTGCATGTCGTAGGTGCGACTGAGCAGTTCCTCCTCAAGCCAAGCCGGAACATCGGCAAATAGCGTTTGGCTCCAGAGAATATTGCTGAGCAGGTGGGTATCGAGTATCAGCAGTTCAGGTTGCTGCGCACGCGCCGCATCTTCCCACTGCAATTGGCCGCGGGCGATGGTGGCAATATCGGCATAGCAGGTATCGCGCAACTCTGTGTCGATGAAATAACGCACGTACTCGCCGACGATGATCCCATCAAACTGGTTTTGCAGATGCTCGGCTAGCCAGCTTTTGCCCGCGGACTCGGGGCCGGTAAGCACGACAACTTTCATGCAGTTGCCGCGCGTTGATCGCGTCGCCACGTCAGCCAGCCACTCAGGGCCAAGCCGGTGAATACGGCGTACAAGCCCGCTGTGAGGTACAACTCCTGCTGCAGGAACAGCAGCACAAATAACACATCGAGCAGCACCCACAGCGGCCAGCACTCGACTCGTTTTTGCGCCATCCAGACCTGTGCAACCAAACTGAAGGCGCTGAGCGTGGCGTCTTGCCAAGGCGCTGCCGCGTCAGTGAAGTTTGCCATCAGATAGCCCAACACCGTCGCGCCAACCACCCCGCAAGCAAGGCTCGCGGTCAGGCCGCGCCAGGTTAACGCTGAAACACTCACGCCCTGATGCTTGTCGCCGCCATGATTCCACTGCCACCAGCCGTAACCCTGCAGCAGGGCATAAATCCCTTGCAGGAGCATGTTCGAATACAGCGCCGCATCGTAAAAGATCCACGCATAGAGCAGCACCATGACCAGCCCGATTGGCCAGCACCAGCGGTTCTGTTTAACCGTAAGCCAAACAGCGCAGGCGCCCAGTGCAGCGGCAAACATTTCTAGAGTGGACATTAAGCAATCAGCCGGAAAGGGAAGGGACGACAGCGCGCGATTGTAACGACTCGACGCGCTGGCGTCTTGCATCCGGCCCTGGCCAGGGCCGGATGCGGGGCTTAAACGCGGAATTGGCCGAGCAGGCGGTTGAGGTCGGCGGCCAGCGCGCCCAGTTGTTGGCTGGCAGCGCTCGACTGCTGGGCGGCGTTGGCATTGCTCTGCGCCAATCCTGCGGCCTGAGTGACATTCATGTTGATGTCTTCAACAACGTGCGACTGTTGCAGCGTAGCGCTGGCGATCGAGGTATTGAGCCCGGTCAGGTTGCGCAGCGACTGCGCGATCAGGGTCAGACTCTCGCCGGCCTGACTGGCCTGCACCACAGTTCGCTGAGACGACTGGCTGCTCTCATGAATAACCTTGACCGCCGCTTCCGAATTGCTTTGCAGCCGTTCGATCATCACCTGAATCTCGGCGGTGGACTTTTGCGTGCGCTGTGCGAGCAAGCGGACCTCATCGGCGACCACCGCAAAGCCACGGCCTTGTTCACCCGCGCGAGCCGCCTCGATCGCCGCGTTGAGCGCGAGCAAGTTGGTTTGCTCGGCAATCGAGCGGATCACTTCAAGCACGCTGCCAATTTGCACGCTTTCAGTGGACAGCGCCTGAATCACCTCAACGGACTGGTCAATGGTGCCCGACAGTTCAGCAATCTGTTGCAGGCTTGCATCGATATTGCGCTGGCCCTGAATTGCCTGTTCCTCGGCAGCTTGCACCTCATTGGAGGCGTGCTCGGCATTTTTCGCGACATCTTGCACGCCATAGGTGACTTGGTTGATCGCGGTAGCGACTTGATCCATCTGCAGCGATTGTTGCTCGCTGTGCTGCTGCGCTTCACCGGCCACACCGCCGAGCGAATGCGCCGCGCTGTTGAGTTGGCTGGCGGAGGCCAGCGACTGGCTGATGACTTCGCGTAACTTGCTGGTGAACGCATTAAAGTTTTTCGCCAGCGCGGTGAGTTCATCGTTGCCGTTGGTGTCGAGTGCGCGGGTGAGATCGCCTTCGCCACTGGCAATATTGGCCATCGCATTAACGGTATGCCCCAGCGGCACGGAAATGCTGCGCACGATCATGCTCACCAGTAACGCCATAACCACCATAAGGCTGAAGCCAATGCCGACCAGGCGCATTGCTTGCTCGCGGAATTCGGCCTGTACATCATCAACGTACACACCCGAGCCGATAATCCACCCCCAGGGCTTGAACAACTCGACGTAGGAAATCTTGCTGACAGGCGCCTCAGAGCCAGGCTTTGGCCAGCGGTATTCGACCTGTCCGGCGCCTTTTTCGCGCGAGATACGCACCATTTCATTGAACAACTCGACCCCGTCAGGGTCTTTGATCGCCGAGAGGTTCTGGCCTTCAAGTTTGCTGTTGGTCGGGTGCATGATCATGGTCGGCGTCTGATCATTGATCCAGAAGTACTCGCTATTGTCGTAGCGCAGCCCGCGGATCATGTCTTTGGCCGCTTGCTGTGCTTGCTCAAGGGTCAGCGTACCATCGGCTTCGAGCGCCTGATAATGGCGTAAAATGCCGCTGGCGCTCTCGACCACATGACGCGTCTTCTCGCTTTTTGCCGCGTAAAGTTGCGTATGGATCTGCTCAAGCATGGCGCTGCCGAGGCCGGCCAACATCAGAATGGCGAGGATCAGAATCAGCCATAAACGGCGGTTGATCGGAATGCTACGTAGGCGAGTCATTCAGGGGATACTCCGGTGGCAGTGCATTTTTATTGTTCGGCTATGTTCACTCAATCCGCGCCTCTTCACGAGATGCCTACAACCAAAGGAGTATGTCGCTGGCTGCAGTCGCGTTGTCTGAATTTGACTGAGTAAAAATATCTATTTGTTGTTAGCATCTCGGCCCGCTGGCGCGAAACCTGAGGCGCCGGCAGCTTTTAAATGGCTCAAACCGACCGATGGCAGGACTAAACGGGCCCGAAACCTTTTGCGTGCGCCCACTGCGCACTATTTGGAGTGATGATGGATTTGTGGACTGCCTTTCAGGCAATACTGTTGGGCGTAGTAGAGGGACTGACCGAGTTCCTGCCAATTTCGAGTACCGGACACCAGATTATCGTTGCCGACCTGATCAATTTCGGTGGCGAGCGGGCGATGGCGTTCAACATCATTATTCAGCTGGGCGCGATTTTGGCGGTGGTCTGGCAATTTCGCAGCAAGATCATCGACGTTGTCGTCGGCTTGCCCAAAGAGCGTGAAGCCCAGCGTTTCACCGTCAACCTGCTGGTGGCGTTCTTCCCGGCGGTGATTCTTGGCGTGGCCTTTGCCGACCTGATTCACGAATACCTGTTCAACCCGATCACCGTTGCTGCTGCGCTGGTTGTGGGCGGGGTGATCATGCTCTGGGCTGAAAAGCGTCAGCACAGCGTTCACGCCGAAACGGTTGAACAGATGACCTGGCAAGATGCACTTAAAATCGGCTGTGCGCAGTGTCTGGCAATGATTCCGGGTACCTCGCGTTCGGCCTCGACGATTATCGGTGGCTTGCTGTTCGGCCTGTCACGCAAGGCGGCTACTGAGTTCTCGTTCTTCCTGGCGATGCCGACCATGGTGGGTGCGGCGGTTTACTCCGGCTACAAATACCGCGATCTGTTCAAGCCTGAAGATCTGCCGGTTTTTGCCCTCGGCTTTGTGGTGTCGTTCATCTTCGCCATGATCGCTGTGCGCGGCCTGCTGAAGTTCATCGCCAACCACAGCTATGCCGTATTTGCCTGGTATCGGATTGGCTTTGGCCTGCTGATTCTGCTGACCTGGCAGTTGAGCTGGATCGATTGGAGCACGGCGCAAGGCTAAATGCCGGGCGGGTGGAGAACGACTGTGGAGAATCTGCGCAGTAACGATGGCCCGCAGGCACGTGAAGCCACGCTTGAGGTGGTGCGCCAGTATCACCTCAGCTGGAAGCGCCGCGATCTCGACGCGATCATGGCGCTGTACCACCCGGAAATCGAATACAACGACTTCTTCCAGAATCGCCAGCTGCGGCTCGCCGAGTTGCGCGAGTACGTGCGTGCCAGCATGCCGCATGCGCCGAATGAAGCGCTTGAACACAGTGACCGGATTCGCTGCGATGGCGACACCGCCTTCATTCAGTATCGGCTGACGTTACGCGGTAGCGCCGGGCTGGCGTCGTTTCGCTCGAGTGAAGCGATCACCGTGCGCGACGGGCTGATCTGGCGGGTTAACGAATACTCATCGTTGATCAACGCCCGCACCACCACGGCGGAAATTGCCGGTTCGCGTCCTGCCACCAGCCGTTTGGGGTTGTCGGCGCGGCAATTGAGCGTAATGGCGCAGGATCTGCAGAGCTATTTTCAGAGGCGTCAGGCCTATCTCGATCCTGAACTGAGCCTGCAACAGGTTGCTGAAAGCACCGGATACAGCCGCAACCAGATTTCCTACTTGCTTAATCAAGTCCTCGGGCAAACCTTTTACCGCTACGTTAACCACGCCCGTCTCAATCATTTGCTCGACCAACTCGAAACCCAGCAGGCGCACAATCATCCAGCATCGATTCGTATGGATCAGCTGGCGTTAGCAGCTGGCTTCAATTCACTGTCGGCGTTTTATAAAAGCTTCTCGGCGCACCTCGCAACGACGCCCAAGGCCTACTTGAAGCTCACGCATGAGCAGCAAAAAGCGGCACGCAACCAATAACCGAAGGATCAAACATGGAAGTACGCGGGTCGATCAAGAGCTGGAACGATGACAAGGGCTTTGGCTTTATTCAGCCGGAGCAGGGCAAAGAGCCCATTTTCGTACACATCTCGGCAGTGCGCGGCGATCGTCGCCCAGTTGCCGGCGATCCGGTGATGTATGTCGCCAGCCTGGACCCGCAGGGGCGTATGCGTGCCGAGCATATGCGCCACGCGGGCGGTCTGGCGATTGATCAGCCAGCAATTCGGCGCAAGCCACGCGCGAAGCCACAATCAAAGCCGCGTGACGTGAGCGGGCCTGCGAGCAAGCCGATGCGACGGGCAAAACCCGTAAAGCGCCAGCATTCACATTCAGCGATTCAGCACCTCGGGTTAAAACTGCTGATATTTGTCGCGCTGTGCTGCCTGCCGATTTATGGCGCGCTACAGGCATTGAAGGCCGGCAATATCTGGCTGATCAGCGCCTATACCTTGCTGAGCCTGGTCAGTTTTTATCAATACTGGAGTGATAAGAACAGCGCGCAAAAGGGTCGCTGGCGCACCCCTGAAAATGTCCTGCACGCTGTTGAACTGTGCGGCGGTTGGCCTGGCGCTTTAGTGGCGCAGCAAGTGTTCCGCCACAAAACCCGCAAGCTGTCATTCCAGTTGGTGTTCTGGATCATCATCGCCATTCATCAAGCTTTCTGGCTGGATTATCTGCTGTTTGACGGCGTCTTTCTAAGGTCGCTTGTGGGCATATCATTCATCTAGCAACAGGCCGGGTTGCAAACGCTTGGGCAATTTACGCACCACCAGTTGATGCGAACGTGTAAGCGCCGCGAATAGCTCATCGCGCTGCATGGCCGGTGCCGAGCATTGCATGCTGATCCAGTGCGCACGCGCCAGATAAGGTGCCGGGCGGATGCCGGGGCGGTCGACATAACCGAGGAACAGGTCGCTATCAACCTTGAACGCGAGGCCGTCACCGAGAAAGTGAATGATCGCAAACATCTTGTTGCCGGCCACCGAGAACACCTGATTGCTGCCCCATTTGAAGTCCTCGCGGGCGCCCGGTAATTGCTTGCAGAACTCGGCAATCTCGGTTGGCGTTAACGCGGCAGATGTTTTGGCGGTTGGCATCATGGCGCCTCGTATTCAGTCGTTAATAGCGCGCCCGGTAAACGCGGTAGATGCAGGCCAGCGTGCCCGTTGCAGCCAGCAGCGCCGCTACCAAAAAGGTGGTCGAATAATTCGCATGCGCGGCCACATAACCCATCAGCGGACCCGCGAGCCCCAGCGACAAGTCGAAGAATAACGCGTAGGCGCCCAGCGCTGAACTGCGGCTCGCAGCCGGTATCAGGGCGATGGCTTCCACGCCCAGCGCCGGATACACCAGCGACAAGCCTAAACCGGTCAGCGCAGCACCGGCTAACATTACGCTCGGTGCGTTGCCGAACGCCAACAGCATGAGCCCGAAAAATTCGATTGCCAAACAGACAACGGCAACCGGATAACCGCCGAAACGTTTGATGACCCCGGCAAACAACAGCCGCGAGACGATGAACGCGATGCCAAATGCAGTCAGGCAATATTCCGCGTCAACCCAGCCGAGGCTGTCGTAATACAGGGTAATAAACGTCGCCAGCGTACCGAAGCCAATAGAGCCCAGCGCCAAGACCGTGCCGTGTGGCGCAATGGATAAGAACACCCGCGCAAATGGCATGCGGCTTCCGGAGAGGATTGGAGCGGGTTGTTTGGGCCAGGCAAACGCCAAGGCCACAGCTGAAAGCAGCATGGTCAACGCGCCAATACTCCACAAGCCTACCGCGCTAACCATCGCCACGCCCAACGGTGCACCGATGGCGATGCCGCCGTAAGAGGCGATGCCATTGAAGGAAATCACTTTGGCGGTGTAGTCGCTGCCAAAGCGGCCGATGGCCCAGCTTATCGAGCCGGTACCGACCAGGCCCTGGGCGACACCCAAAACGACACGGCCCGCGAGCAACAGGCCGAGGCTGAGCGCTGGCATTGATTGCAAGGAGGTGGAAAGCAGCGTCAGCAAACCGCTGACAATGCAGCCCATCAGCCCATACAAAACCGCCTGTTTCGGCCCTGCACGGTCTGCCAGGCTGCCGGACATTGGTCGCGAAAGCAGGGTAGAGAAGTACTGCGTACCGATGACAATACCGGTTATAACCGCGCTATAGCCCAGGTCGTTGAGCACGTAGCGCGGCAGCACGGCCAGCGGCAAGCCGATGCACAGGAAGCTGACAAACGTGACTGTGACGATAGCGATGATTTGCAGATTGACCGCAGGTGTCGGCTGCGCAGCTTGGCTCATGGGGCGCTCGATGCAGATTGATCCTCGGCTAATAATACGCAAGCTATCGAGTCTTTGGCTGCTAAATATTGGCGGACTACGCCTTTTGTCTAGAGCGGCGCGCTTTGCTCAGATTCAAGCGTGCGTGTGTTGCCTTGCTGGCTGTAATTGCTGGGTAAATGTCGTCTAATCTGAATCCGTCATTTCGACTGCCTCGGAGTTTTTATCATGTCTTTATCCATGTATGACGCCAGCGTGCCGGTGTTTGTGCGTCTGCTGACCAACCTCAATGCATTGCTCGACAAATCACTGGCACATGCAGAAGCCAAGGGTATCGCGCCCGAGGTATTGGTGAATGCGCGCCTGGCGCCGGATATGTTCCCGCTCGCGCACCAGATCCAGATTGCGACCGATGCCGCCAAGGGCTGTGTGGCGCGCCTGACGCAAATCGAAGTGCCAAGTTATGCCGACACCGAAAGCAATTTTGCTGAACTCAAGGCGCGCATCGATAAAACCATCGCGTTCGTACAGCAGGCGACGCCTGAGCAAATGCAAGGCAGCGAAGCCCGCACCATCACGGTCAAGGTGCCTGATCGGGAACTGCAGTTCCCCGGCCAGGCATTTCTGCTGTTCTTTGCCATGCCCAACTTCTATTTCCACGTGACCACTGCTTACGACATTCTGCGTCACAATGGCGTGCCGCTGGGTAAGCTGGATTTTCTGGGTTCAGTGTAAACAGGCGGCTGAGCCGAAAAGGGCAACGCAAGTAAATCTTCAATTCGGTGTTTTGACAGGCGACTTTTCGTCCGCGCAATAAAAAACGCCCGATGTACTGCACCGGGCGTTTTACTGTAAGGCTGCGGTTAGGCGTTGCTTAAACGATAACGCCCTGGCTGCGCAGGTAATCATCGTAGGTGCCGCTGAAGTCGACTACGCCGCTGTCGGAGAGTTCGATGATGCGCGTGGCCAAAGAGCCTACGAACTCACGGTCATGGCTGACGAAAATCAGTGTGCCTGGGTAGTTTTCCAGTGCCAGGTTGAGCGCCTCGATGGATTCCATGTCGAGGTGATTGGTCGGCTCATCCATTACCAGCACGTTAGGCTTGTTGAGGATCAGCTTGCCGAACAACATACGGCCTTGCTCGCCACCGGAGATGACCTTCACCGACTTGAGAATCTCGTCGTTGGAGAACAGCATGCGGCCCAATGTACCGCGAACCAGTTGCTCGCCACCTTGGGTCCACTGGCCCATCCAGTCGAACAGGGTCATGTCGTCTTCGAAGTCATGTGCGTGGTCCTGGGCGTAATAGCCAAGCTCTGCGCTTTCGGTCCACTTCACACTGCCTGCATCCGGAGTCAGCTCGCCGACCAGGGTACGCAGCAGGGTGGTTTTACCGATACCGTTGGGGCCGATGATCGCAACGCGCTCGCCTGCTTCAACAGTGAAACTGAAGTTCTTGAACAGCGTCTTGCCGTCAAAACCCTTGGCCATGTGCTCAACAGTCACCGCCTGACGGTGCAGCTTTTTAGTCTGCTCGAAGCGGATGAACGGGCTGATACGGCTGGAAGGCTTAACCTCGGCCAGCTGAATCTTGTCGATCTGCTTGGCGCGCGACGTGGCCTGCTTGGCTTTCGAGGCGTTAGCCGAGAAGCGGCTGACAAAGCTCTGCAACTCGGAAATCTGCGCCTTCTTCTTGGCGTTATCCGACAGCAACTGCTCACGCGACTGGGTCGCAGCAGTCATGTATTCGTCGTAGTTGCCTGGGAACAGGCGCAATTCGCCGTAATCCAAGTCAGCCATGTGCGTGCACACGCTGTTGAGGAAGTGACGGTCGTGGGAAATGATAATCATGGTGCTGTTACGCGCCGTGAGAATATTTTCCAGCCAGCGAATCGTGTTGATGTCCAAGTGGTTGGTTGGCTCATCGAGCAGCAACAGATCCGGATCAGAGAACAGCGCCTGCGCCAGCAATACGCGCAATTTCCAGCCCGGCGCGACTTCGCTCATCGGGCCGAAGTGCTGTGCCAGCGGAATGCCCAAGCCGAGCAGCAGCTCACCCGCGCGGGATTCGGCGGTGTAGCCGTCCATCTCGGCAAACTCGGTTTCCAGCTCAGCCACCGCCATGCCGTCTTCTTCGGTCATTTCCGGCAAAGAGTAGATGCGGTCACGCTCAGCTTTGACCTGCCAGAGCTCTTCGTGGCCCATGATGACTGTGTCGATCACGTTGAAGTCTTCGTAGGCGAACTGGTCCTGACGCAATTTACCCATGCGCACATTCGGCTCCAGCATGACCTGACCCGCGGATGGCTCCAGATCACCGCCGAGGATTTTCATGAACGTCGACTTGCCGCAGCCGTTAGCGCCGATCAGACCGTAACGATTGCCGTTACCGAACTTGACTGAAACGTTCTCGAACAGCGGCTTTGCGCCGAACTGCATGGTGATGTTAGCTGTGGAGATCAAAGCGATAATCCTGGGGAGCTGAGGCGCGAATGCGCAAAAAGGCGGGGATTGTACAGGTTTCATCATGACAAAGGCAGCGTCAGAGACGACCGGGCGCTAAAACCACCGGTTGAAGAACACATAACGGCAAGTTGTGTTCACGGCGCAGTTATCACAATGCAGTTTTCCGACCGGGGACTGATGCAGTGACGAGGCGTGTTATTCACTCAGAACTCCCAAAGCCGGGCTCTAGGCGTTTTCCTACAGGCATCTCACCTTTACCCCAAGCCAACGCCATGCAAATTTCTGTGTGGACATTCACTCGTTAATAGTCATCGCAGCCAGCTAAGCCACACCCTCTTCACGGAAGAATGAGGTGCACAGATGATCCCTTCGGCGCGTATGGGCGACAGCCATGTTTGCCCGCTTCCCGGGCATGGCACCACGGCCATAAATTCAGCCAGCGGCAACGTGGTAATCAACGGCATGGGGTCGGCGCGAGTCGGCGATGCCTGTGGGTGCGGAGCCGTGATCATCGCGGGCTTCCCGACGATCATGGTCAACGGTCGGCCAATGGCCTATTTGGGCAGCCCGACCAGCCACGGCGGCATGATCATCAGCGGTTCGGAAAATGTCGGCGGCGGTGTGATCATGGGGCCAATCGTCGACTTTCAGAAAATGGGCGCTATCGGCCCGGACGGCAGCGTGTCTGAGCCGATAATGGCCGACCTGATCAGCGACCCGAACCTGATCGCCAAGGCGGTCGCTGCCGGAGCGCTGATCGACCCGAACGCACCGACACCCAAAGCCTGTACCGACCCTGATCAGATGATCGAGTTGGCGACTTACATTGCCGGCGAAATGAACAAGAATATCCACGACCCGGCAGTGCTCGAAATGCAGGAGTTGAACAGTTACGATCCACTGGCCAAGCAGCGCGAGTACAGAGAACTGCCGCTGTATCTACAGCTCGGCCCAACGCCGAACTTCTTCGGCATCGCGCTGGGCAAAAAGACCCGAGCGGCGGCGATCTGGATGGGCAAGGTAGGACAGGATCAGGTGTGGGATCACAAGAAATATTTGTTCGCGAATTTTCGCGGTGCTTGGCAAAAACAGGGCGAATACGATTACTACTACGACATATGGTCAAACGTACATTACGGTTACGTCGGCGTGATTGCTGGGGTGCCGGAAGCGTTATTGCTGGATGCAGCAGGGGTAGAACAGATTGGCTCGGACACAGTTAGATGGGCGCGCGATGGCACCGGGGAAAGTTACGGCCCTCAACTGTCTGGTGATCTAAGCGAAGGTTTGCGCGCTTTTGACGATGCACCTGACAGAATCTCAGTCGGTATCGGCATAAAGTTGGCCAAGCAGTACCCGAAAGGCGGCGTGACTGGCGAAATGATCAAGGCCGAAGTGCTTGCAGTACCTATCACGGATTGGGGGGCGGGAATTCAGGAGCATGAGTGCAGGTAAGCGCAAATGGCGCGTGCGCTGGTGGATGTGGCTTATCGCGGTATTCATCTGCGTGCGCTACGGCATACTGGTGATGCCGAGGGTAAGCGTCTTCTACTCGGATGAAGCGACTGTGAAGATAGACTACCACTGGGCAGATAACCAAAGTACGTACGATGGCATTCTTCCCCCGGGCAGCTACGCCATTGAGGCTGTGGATCTCGTTAGGGAAGCAGGCTATCGCGTTGAGTTTTATTGGAAGCCCAAAGGTGGTCGCTACCATTGCGTAAGCATTACCCCGAACTGGCCGCGCACGGTGATTTACCTCGACGAAAACGCCGACATTGACTACAGCAAAGGCACCGACGCCAAGCTGATTAGCAAGTGCCCCAACGACTGGGCTGATATGTAGCTCCGCTCCCCCAAGCCTACAAAACCAACCGGCCGCCCCTGTGCACTTGCAGTAAGCCTGGCTCGTTACACGTGCTTACTCGCGATAAAACACTTGCACCAGGTGATAGCCAAACTGGCTTTTTATCGGCCCGTGCACTTCGCGAACTGGCTTTTTGAAGATGACTTGATCAATCGCGCGGACCATCTGGCCAGGGCGGACTTCGCCCAGATCGCCGCCGCGTTTGCCCGATGGGCAGGTCGAGTATTTGCGCGCTAACACATCGAATGCCTCGCCCGCTGCGATGCGTTTCTTCAGTTGCGCCGCTTCAGCCTCGGTTTTTACCAAAATATGCCGTGCCATTGCTTTCGCCATGCGCGGTTCCTCACAAGTTATTGGCGCGCATTGTGCCAGTATTCGCAGTGCCAATGAACTGCTCGTCGGATGACTACACTTCCTCGAGCGCCAGTTGCAGATTTGCTGATATTTAGCGGCGCATTTTACCCGCCTGGCGAATGTCCGCCCGGGCGGCAGGGTGCCCGGCATTAAATTACCTACTTTGTTGTGTGGATGTGCTCATGGACCTGCAAGCAATGCTGAAAATCCTGTCCAGTCAGGATGGGTCAGATTTGTATCTTTCGACCGGCGCGCCGCCCTGTGCCAAGTTTAACGGCGTACTCAAGGCGCTCAGCAGTGAACCGCTGAAGGGCGGTGAAGTGGCTGAGATTGCCAATACGGTGATGGATGACACCCAGAAAGAAGAGTTCGAGCGCGAGCTTGAGATGAACCTGGCGATGTCGGTGACCGGAGTCGGTCGGTTTCGTATCAACATATTCAAGCAGCGCAACGAAGTGTCGATTGTCGCGCGTAACATCAAGCTCGACATTCCCAAGTTCGAAGACCTCAAACTGCCCGAAGTGCTGCTCAGCACCATTATGGAGAAACGCGGTCTGGTGCTGTTTGTTGGTGGCACTGGCTCGGGTAAATCAACCTCGCTGGCAGCGTTGATCGACTACCGCAACCGCAACAGCAGCGGCCATATCATCACCATTGAAGACCCGGTCGAATATGTTCACCGGCACAAGAAGTCGATCATCAACCAGCGTGAAGTCGGTGTGGATACGCGTAGCTTTCATGCTGCGCTGAAAAACACCCTGCGCCAGGCTCCGGATGTAATTCTGATTGGTGAAATCCGTGACCGCGAAACCATGGAGCACGCGCTGGCCTTTGCCGACACGGGCCACTTGGCAATCTCGACTCTGCACGCCAACAACGCCAACCAAGCACTGGATCGCATCATCAACTTCTTCCCGGAAGAGCGACGTCCGCAATTGCTTAACGATCTGGGCAATAACCTCAAGGCGTTTGTTTCGCAGCGATTGGTTAAGACAGCCGATGGCAAACGGCGTGCGGCGGTTGAGGTGATGTTGGGCACGCCGACTATTCGCGACTTGATCAAGCGCAATGAATTCTCCGAACTTAAAGAAATCATGGAGAAGTCGCGCAATCTGGGCATGCAGACATTCGATCAGGCGCTGATCGATTTGGTGCATGAAGGGGTGATCGACGAAGAAGAAGCGGTGAAGAACGCAGACTCAGCGAACAACGTGCGTTTGCGTCTCAAGCTGTATCGCGACAATCCCGAGAATCAGGCGGCCAAACCCGCAGCACCTGAGCCCGATAAGGCCAGCCAGTCCGTATCAGACTGGAGCATGGACCTGACCCTTGAAGACATCGAGGCCGAAGCTCCGCCGCCAGAAACACCGGGGCGCAACGGCATTTAACTGCCCGCTTGGTCTACCGGCGCCAATTGGCGCCGGTAATGATAGCCATCGTTATGGAACGCAGCGTTAGAGCGTGGCGACCTTGGCCTTGCTGTTGGTCTCGCGCAGGTACTCTTGCATTGAGTCATCCATCGCTTTAAGCCAACGGGTGTGGTGCGGCACTGCATGCGTTCCGGTCATCACCGAGCGATAAGACTTATCGCGATAGCCCATGATGTCCTGCTTCTTATCGGTCTTCCACTGCAGGAAGATGGTGTTCACCGCGTCGATGTCAAAGCTTGGATAGTCGGTCTGGTCGATCAAGTGTTTGATGTAACTGCCCTGGAATTGGTACATCTGCTCGGCCGTTTCAAGACTTTCCTCGCGAGCGCGCCAGCTGGCATTGTCCGCTTCCATCGCCGCTTTGCTCGGCAGCGCAATGCGCCCAAGCATGTAGTCGCGGGCAAACCACGCTTGTGCATCGAACATATTGAAGCTGTACCACTGATCCTGCATGCCCAGGTAAATCAGTTGCGGATTGTCTGTCCACACCACGCCCTGATAAAGACTCAAAGGCCACAGGCGGTTATCCGTTTTGAGGCGCAGAGGCTCTTCCAGGAAAGGGAAGTGGTGCTGGTATCCGGTGCAGAGAATAATTGCATCGACGCGCTTGCTTGAGCCGTCGATGAAATAGGCCATATCGCCTTCCACCTTGCTCAGTTGCGGACGTTCCTCCCAACCTTTGGGCCACTTATAGCCCATTGGCTGAGTGCGGTAAGAGCTGGTGATAGAGCGTGCACCGTACTTGTAGCACTGCGAACCGATGTCTTCTGCCGAATAGCTGCTGCCGATAATCAGCAGGTCTTTATCCTTGAACTCAGTGGCTTCACGAAAATCGTGAGCATGCAGAATACGCCCTTCGAAACGCTCGAAACCTGCAAAGTCCGGCACATTCGGCGTTGAGAAGTGCCCGCTGGCAACCACTACATAATCAAACTGCTGGCAGATGTTTTCGTCGAGCGCATAGTCATGTGCGGTGACGGTAAATTGTTTGCTGGTTTCGTCGAAGCTGACATTTTTGACAGCGGTATTGAAGCGAATATAGTCGCGCACACCGGCTTTCTTGACGCGGCCCTGAATGTAGTCCCACAGAACTTCGCGCGGCGGATAGGATGAGATTGGCTGGTCGAAATGTTCATCGAAACTGTAGTCGGCGAACTCCAGGCATTCTTTCGGGCCGTTCGACCACAGATAGCGATACATGCTGCCGTGCACGGGTTCGCCGTGCTGGTCGAGACCGGTTCGCCAGGTGTAATTCCACATGCCACCCCAGTCTTCCTGCTTCTCGAAGCAGACTACTTCAGGCATTGCCGCACCTTGGGTGTGGGCGGATTGGAAGGCACGAAGCTGCGCCAGACCGGAAGGGCCAGCACCGATAATTGCGATACGCATTGTCATTAGATTCACTCTACAGGTTGAAAACTGAAAAAAGTTCTAAGCCCGCAATCCTCAACAGCTTGCGCTGTGGGCAGTGCGAGAACATCAGCATTCAAAAAGTAGGTGGAGGGACCGAGCGCTTGCCGTTGGTTTCGGCTGTTTTGCTCGCAGAGAGGTTGGCTTGCAACATCAGTGGGCGGGCGCTGAATGGCAGCAGACAGGCCAATAGATTGATCAGTTTCGCCCCGTTAGCAGCACTGCATTGCACAGGCTGCGGGGCTAAGTAGCGAAAGATACGTGTGATCTCGTACATGGGGCTTTTTAGACTCTTTTCGTTAGGCATACCTCCTAGAAGTAACCTATTGAGTTCTTGATTACAACCGAGTAGCCCCCAGTAAAATATTAAATAACATTTAAAAACAACGGCCTGAGCTGCCTTAGAAATAATTCGCCAGCAGCTTGAGACCGGTGATTAAGCGGCGATGATTGAACACCCCGTCGCCGCTTTGAGTTCCTCAAGGCTGACGCCGTCGGCCAGTTCTACCAACAGCAAACCTTGCTCGGTGATGTCGAGAACCGCGAGATCGGTGATGATCCGGTCAACCACGCCAACGCCGGTTAAAGGTAGATCGCAGGCAGGCAAAATCTTGTGTGCACCGCCCTTGGCCGTATGCTCCATGAGCACCACCACGCGTTTAACCCCGGCCACCAGATCCATTGCACCGCCCATGCCTTTGACCATTTTGCCTGGGATCATCCAGTTGGCCAGATCGCCTTTTTCGGACACCTGCATGGCGCCCAGAATCGACAGATTAATGTGGCCACCGCGAATCATCGCAAAGCTCGCCGCGCTGTCAAAAAATGCGCTGCCGGGCAGGGTGGTAATGGTTTGCTTGCCCGCATTGATCAAGTCCGGATCAACCGTTTCATCGGTTGGAAATGGGCCAATACCCATCAGGCCGTTTTCGCTCTGCAGCCAAACATCCATTCCGTGCGGAATGTAGTTGGCCACGAGTGTAGGCAGGCCGATGCCGAGGTTGACGTAGAAGCCATCGCTGAGTTCCTGCGCGGCGCGTTGCGCCATCTGTTCACGTGTCCAAGCCATGATCAGGCACTCCGTACTGTACGTTGTTCGATGCGTTTTTCCGGGCTGGCATTGAGCACCAGACGCTGGACATAAATGCCCGGCAAATGAATCTGGTCAGCATCCAACTCGCCGGTTTCAACAATTTCCTCAACTTCTACGATGCAGACTTTGCCAGCCGCAGCCGCCAGCGGATTGAAGTTGCGTGCCGTCTTGTTGAAGATCAGGTTGCCTGACTTATCGGCTTTCCACGCTTTGACCAGACTGACGTCTGCGCGCAGTGCGCGTTCCATGACAAACCACTCACCGTCGAATTCGCGGGCTTCCTTGCCTTCGGCGACGAGAGTGCCGTAACCGGTCTTGGTGTAAAAAGCCGGGATTCCGGCACCGCCTGCGCGTAGTTTCTCGGCGAGTGTGCCTTGCGGAGTGAACTCAAGCTCAAGCTCGCCGGCCAGAAACTGGCGTTCGAACTCTTTGTTCTCGCCCACGTAAGACGAAATCATTTTGCTGATCTGTCGTGTCTCCAGCAGTTGACCCAGACCAAAACCATCAACTCCGGCGTTGTTGCTGATCACGGTGAGGCCGTTCTTTCCGGTGTCACGCAATGCGCCAATCAGTGCTTCGGGAATGCCGCATAAGCCAAAACCGCCGACCGCCAGGGTCATGCCATTTTCAACCAGCCCGTCGAGGGCCGCTTTGGCACTTGGGTAGATTTTATTCATCGCATCTCACTCCTTGAACGTGGCGGGAGACTGCAATTAGTCACCCACCAGCGGGTGTTGGAAACGCCAGATCAGCCGAAAATGTACAGGCAGGCCGAAATGACCACGCCCGAGTACACCAGCATTAGCAAGCAATAACCCATGATGTCACGCGCACCGAGGCCAGCAATTCCCAGCAGCGGCAAAGCCCAAAACGGCTGGATCATGTTGGTCCATGCATCGCCCCAGGCAATTGCCATTGCCGTTACTGCCGGCGCTACGCCCAATGCCTGACCGGCAGGCAGCATGATCGGGCCTTGAACCGCCCACTGGCCGCCACCGGACGGCACGAATACGTTCACCAGACCGGCACTGAGAAAGGCCAGAACCGGGAACGAGTCAGCAGACGACCAGGCCACGAATGTATCGGTGATTTGTTTGCCCAACGAGAACCCATCGGCGTTGGCACCGACCATCATGCCCATGATGCCGGCATAGAACGGGAACTGGATGACGATGCCACTGATACCGCCAATGCCATCTTGTACCGCGCGCATGTAACGCTCAGGTGAGCCGTGCAGGCACAAGCCTATAAACAGGAACAGACCGATGACGATATTCAGGCTCAGGGCAAAACCATTGTTGAAGAAGTAGTAACCGAAGAACACTGCAGCCAGCGCGATGATGATCAGGTTGAGAATACGGCTGTCATCCATGCGCTGGGCCAGTGTTTCACGCGGCAGAGCATCGCTGGCAGGCTCTTGCAGCAAGCTCGGGTCGGCGACTTTGGGTTGAGCAGGGTGCATGGCACGGTTCAGCAACGGCAGGCCGATTACCAGCAGCGCGATGATCGACAGGTTCATGACGGTGAACAGCGTGTCATTGACGCCGATCGCTTCGGTCACCACGCCGCCGGTCATACGGGACAGATCCGCACCGCCCGAGGCGAGTGACAGCGGAATCGAACCGGACAGGCCGCCGTGCCAGATCAAGAAGCCTGAGTAAGCCGAGGCAACCAGCAGTGGGTAGTCGACACCTTTGACTTCACGCGCCAGAGCGCGGGCAAAGACCGCGCCGATCACCAGGCCAAAACCCCAGTTGATCCATGAGCCGGCCAATGCCACCAGCGTCACCAATACAATCGCCTGACCTGGCGATTTGGCAACGCGGGCCAGGCCTGCAAGCGTGCGGTTGATCAGCGGAGCGCTGGCGAGGGCGTGACCGGTGACCAGAATCAACGCCATTTGCATGGCAAACGTGAGCAAATTCCAGAAGCCTGCGCCCCAGTGATTGGCCATCGCGGGCAGGCTCTGGCCGGTGCTGATCATGCTGGCGATGAGCACAAAAAGCGTGAGTAGCATGGCGAATACAAAAGGTGAGGGCAGGTAACGTTGTACCAGTTTGACACTCAAAGAAGTTATGGAAGAAAGCATGCATGTTCCTTAATTATTATTTGTTCATTAGGGAGCAAAACCCTTCAGCAGACGATGTTAACCCCCTGTGCGACACGCGTGTTTGAGCAAAAAGTATAATAGGCGTCTATTGCGTCTGCGTTATAGCGTTGACGCTGCGGTTTTTATCGCTCGCCAGTAACGGCATCACGCAGAGAATTTGCTGCTGGTTGCTCAATCAGCTGCGGTTTGATCGTAAACTGGGCACGATGCCCTGTTTGCTGATTGAGTTCTAAATGGATAAGCCGCTTGCAACCCCAAAGCCGAAACAAAAAGTGCAGTCTGCCGAAGTCGGCACCGACATCCTCAAGGCACTCGCAGATCTGAGCCCGAGTACGTCGTTATCGGCACTTGCCGAGCATGTGCAGATGCCAGCCAGCAAGGTTCATCGCTATCTGCAGGCATTGATTGCCAGCGGTTTTGCCATGCAAGACGCCGCCACCAACCATTACTCGCTCGGGCGTGAGGCGTTGTATGTCGGTCTGGCTGCATTGGGCAGCATGGATGTGGTCAAGCTTGCCGCAGCGCCCGCCAGCGAGCTTCGTGATGAATTCAATGAAACTTGCTTTCTGGCGGTTTGGGGTAATCGCGGCGCCACCGTCGTGTTGCTTGAGCAAGCTCATCGTTCGGTAACGTTGGTGACCAAGTTAGGCTCGGTATTGCCGCTGCTGTCGTCCGGCACCGGGCTGGTATTTGCTGCGCACTTGCCTGCGGCTGAAACTCGCGAGTTGGCGGCGCACGAGTTGCGTTCTACAGCCAAGCATCCGCTCGCGGACAACCATGACTATCAGCAACAAATGGCGCGCATTCGCGCCACTGGCTTGTACTCGGTGCATGGCTTGTTGATGCCCGGCATCGATGCCTTGGCGGCCCCGATATTCGACGCCAGCGGGCGCATTGCCGCGGTATTGACCATGGTCGGTTCGGCCAGCGTGTTCCACGCCGACGAAAACAGTGCGGCGGCGCAGAAGTTGCTGAGTACCGCGCAACTGATCAGTTGGCGGATGGGCTACTCGAAGCGTTAGTGGCTGGCCCCAAGTCGCGCCTTGGCGACTCGCGAACCATTGGTTTTACTCAACACGTCGCAAATGCGCTGTCCGGCCTTGATCAGCAAGTCGAGATCAATGCCGGTATCAATGCCCAGGCCGTTGAGCATATACAGCACGTCTTCAGTGGCCACATTACCGGTAGCGCCTTTGGCGTATGGGCAACCGCCAAGGCCGGCGACCGAGCTGTCGAAAACACTGATGCCTTCGAGCAGACTTGCGTAGATATTGCTAAGTGCCTGACCGTAAGTGTCGTGGAAGTGCCCGGCCAGTTTGCTGCGCTCGATGCCCGCCGCCGCAACCACCTCGAACAGCTGTCGACTGGCGCCTGCGGTGCCGGTGCCAATGGTGTCGCCCAGCGAGATTTCATAGCAGCCCATGTCGAACAATTCCTTGCTCACCCAGGCCACTTGTTCTGCGGCAACCTCGCCTTCATAAGGGCAGCCCAACACGCATGAGACATAACCGCGAACGCGCACACCCTGAGCTTTAGCCGCGTCCATTACCGGTACAAAGCGCTCGAGGCTTTCGCGGATTGAACAGTTAATGTTCTTCTGGGAGAACGCCTCGGACGCGGCGGCGAATACGGCAACTTCCCTGACCCCAGCGGCGACGGCGGCTTCGAATCCTCGCAGATTGGGCGCAAGTGCAGCATATACGGTGTTTTCCTGCTGCTTGATGCGCGCAAATACGGCCTCGCTGCCCGCCATTTGCGGCACCCATTTGGGCGAGACGAAACTGCCCACTTCGATATAGCTCAGGCCAGCGGCGCTGAGATCATCGACCAGACGGACTTTATCGTCGACGTCGATCGCCTGCTTCTCGTTCTGCAAACCGTCGCGAGGGCCAACCTCAACCAAACGAACATGGGCGGGCAGGGTCATGCAATTTCTCCAGATCTGGGCGATGTGCCGCCGATTCTATTATCACAGGGCAGGGTGCATCACCCTTGAGTGATGCATCCATCAATTGCTGCTGCAGGCTTATTCCAGCTCGACCAGAACAGTGCCTTCCTTGACCATTTCACCTTCCGCGCAAAACAGGGCTTTGACCACACCGGCTTCGGCGGCGCGAATGCTGTGTTCCATCTTCATGGCTTCAAGCACCACCAGCGTGGTGCCAGCCTCGACACTTTGCCCGGGCTCGACCAGCACGCGGACAATGCTGCCGTTCATGGGCGCGGTGAAGCCGCCATGTTGATTGTGGCTGGCCTCGACAGCGGCAATCGGATCTACCTTGATGACCCGGTGGATTTCGCCCTGCCACTGCAAATACAGCGCATCACCGCTGCGAATTGCCAGATGACTTTGGCGCACGCCGTCGCGCACAACCGTGAGTCTATCGCCTCGCAGCACGGCATCCGGTGCGCTGCTGTTGCGCAAGCGCAGCACTTGCTGCGCGTCACCACAGGCCAGATGCATATCTATCTCGCTGGGTAAACCGGCGCGCCAGCCATTGTTGCTGGCCCAGGGCGAGTACGCGTCGTCACTGCGCTGTGTGGCAGGCTCACTCAGGGCGAAGGCCAGGCTGGCCAATTCCCAGAAGTTGGCGTCCAGCTCGGCAACTGGCGGCAGCAGTTGCACCTGATGCCGGGGAATGAAACCGGTGTCGAGTTCGCAGTTGGCAAATGCCGGATGGGCCAGCACGCGGGTTAGAAAACTCAAGTTAGTGCGCACGCCCGCAACATGCGTTTGTGCCAGCATCGCCAACAGACGCAGGCGCGCTTCTTCACGATCCGCGCCCCAGGCAATCAGCTTGCCGAGCATTGGGTCGTAGAAGGGTGAAACCTCATCACCTTGTTGCACGCCGCTGTCGACGCGGCGGCCTTCGCCGGCAGCCGGTTCGCGATAAAGCGCCAACGTACCGGTAGACGGCAAGAAGTCGTTATCGGGGTCTTCGGCGTAGAGGCGCACTTCAATCGCGTGGCCAATCAGCGGCACTTGTTCTTGCGTGATGGGTAACGCTTCACCACGGGCCACACGGATTTGCCATGCGACCAGATCAAGGCCGGTAATCGCCTCGGTAACCGGATGCTCGACCTGCAAGCGGGTGTTCATCTCCATGAAGAAGAACTCACCGCGTTCGTCCAGCAGAAACTCGACCGTGCCCGCGCCGACATAACCGATGGCCTGCGCCGCTTTCACTGCGGCTTCGCCCATGGCGCGACGTAGCTCAGGGCTCAATCCCGGCGCTGGGGCTTCTTCGACGACTTTTTGGTGACGACGTTGGATCGAGCAGTCGCGTTCATTGAGGTAAAGGCAATTGCCGTGCTGGTCGGCAAACACCTGAATCTCGACATGCCTTGGTTTCAGCACATACTTTTCAATCAGCATGCGCGAATCGCCGAACGAGGATTGTGCCTCGCGCTGCGCCGAAGCCAACGCCTCAGCCAGCTCACTGGCCTGCTCGACCACCTTCATGCCTTTGCCGCCGCCGCCAGCAGTGGCCTTTAGCAGTACCGGATAACCGATACGTTCGGCGGCCTCAAGGAAGGTCGCTGCGTCTTGCTCTTCACCATGAAAGCCCGGTACCAGCGGCACGCCAGCGGCTTCCATAAGCGCTTTGGCCGCCGACTTGCTGCCCATCGCATCGATGGCCGAGGCGGGTGGGCCGAGGAAGATTAAACCGGCCGCTTCGATGGCGCGGGCAAACCCCGCGTTTTCCGACAAGAAACCGTAACCCGGATGAATGGCCTGCGCACCGCTGGCTTTCGCGGCTGCGATAAGCGCATCGATGCGCAAATAACTCTCTGCGGGTTTGGCGCCGCCCAGGTCCACACTGCAATCGGCTTCGCGTACATGCAGGGCGTTGTGGTCGATGGCGCTGTGAACCGCCACCGTGCGCAGACCCATGGCTTTGGCGGTGCGCATAACCCGGCAAGCGATCTCGCCGCGGTTGGCCACCAACAGGGTGTCGATGTGTTGAATGCTCATGATTACTGCTCCTGCCAGGCGGGCGTGCGTTTCTCGAGGAAGGCATTAAGGCCTTCCTGACCTTCTGGGCTGACGCGAATACGCGCAATCGCATTCTCGGTATAACGGCGCAGCGCCGGGGTCAGCACGCCGCTACCGACTTCCCGCAGCAAATCTTTGCTGGCGCGCATGGCTTGCGGGCTATTGAGCAGCAGGTTGTTGATCCAGCCTTCGACCTGTTGATCGAGCTCTTCGGCGGGATAACACTCGGCCAGCAGGCCAATCTGTTGGGCTTTTACCCCGCTGAAACGCTCGGCAGTGAGGGCAAAACGCCGGGCTGCCCGCTCGCCGATCGCCTGCACCACGAACGGGCTGATTACCGCGGGGGCCAGACCAATGCGCACTTCCGACAAACAGAACTGCGCTGTTTCACTGCCGATGGCCATGTCGCAGCAACTGATCAGGCCCAGTGCGCCACCAAAGGCGGCGCCTTGAACCACCGCCAGCGTTGGAATCTTCAGCTGATACAGGTTGTGCATCAGCTCGGCCAGTTCGCGGGCATCATTGAGGTTGGCGTTGTAGTCGAGCGCAGCCGAAGCCTGCATCCAGCTGAGATCAGCGCCTGCCGAGAAGTGCTTGCCGCGCCCGCGTACAAGCAAAAATCGGATGCTCTTGTCGGCTTGTACCGCGTCCAGCGCCAGGATCAGCTCGCGGATCATTTCGGCGTTGAACGCGTTGTTCTTGTCCGCGCGGTTAAGCCACAAAGTGGCTACGCCACGAGGGTCAATCGCAAGTTCAAGGGTGGTGAATTGGCTCATCGGATCAGACTCTTGAATAGGGTTGCAAACGTAACGGCTGGCGGACCAGCAATTACATGCGGAATACGCCGAACGTGGTCGGTTCAATGGCAGCGTTGAGCGATGCAGACAACGCCAGACCCAGCACTTCACGGGTTTGCGCAGGATCAATCACGCCGTCATCCCAGAGCCGTGCGCTGGAATAATACGGATGACCTTGCTCCTCGTACTGGTCGAGAATCGGTTGCTTGAGTGCGCGCTCCTGCTCGTCGGTGAAGGTTTCACCGGCACGCTGAGCCTGCTCGCGTTTAACCTGAGCGAGTACACCGGCGGCCTGTTCGGCGCCCATCACGCCAATCCGCGCATTCGGCCACATCCACAGGAAGCGCGGATCATAGGCGCGACCGCACATGCCATAGTTGCCAGCGCCGAAGCTGCCGCCAATGATCACAGTAAATTTCGGCACCTTGGCGCACGCCACGGCATTTACCAGTTTGGCGCCGTGCTTGGCGATACCGCCTGCCTCGTACTTCTGGCCGACCATGAAACCGGTGATGTTCTGCAGGAATAACAACGGAATGCCGCGCTGGCACGCCAGCTCGATGAAGTTGGCGCCTTTTTGCGCCGATTCAGCAAAGAGGATCCCGTTATTGGCGAGGATCGCCACCGGATAGCCGTGGATATGCGCGAAGCCGCACACCAGCGTACTGCCGAACAGCGCCTTGTATTCATCAAACTCTGAACCGTCGCTGATACGTGCAATCACTTCGCGCACATCAAACGGTTGCTTGGCATCGGCGGGAATCACGCCATACAGCTCATCAGCGGCGTACAGCGGTTTGATTGGCTGACGCGTATTGATAACGCCTTGCTTGCGCCAATTGAGGTTGGCGATAGTACGACGAGCGAGGGCGAGGGCGTGGGCATCGTCTTCGGCATAGTGGTCGGCCACGCCGGACGTCTTGCAGTGCACATCGGCGCCACCGAGGTCTTCGGCGCTGACCACTTCACCGGTAGCCGCTTTAACCAGTGGCGGGCCTGCGAGGAAGATGGTCGCCTGATTGCGCACCATGATGGTTTCGTCGCTCATCGCCGGCACATAGGCGCCGCCTGCGGTACACGAGCCCATCACCACAGCGATCTGCGGAATGCCCACGGCGCTCATGTTGGCTTGATTGAAAAAGATCCGGCCGAAGTGTTCGCGGTCCGGGAATACTTCATCCTGACGGGGCAGGTTGGCGCCGCCGGAGTCGACCAGATAAATACACGGCAGGCGGTTCTCGCGAGCGATGGCCTGGGCGCGTAAGTGCTTCTTCACGGTGAGCGGGTAATAGCTGCCACCTTTTACCGTGGCATCGTTGGCCACAATCATGCACTCGACACCTTCAACGCGGCCGATGCCGGCGATCACGCCAGCAGCGGGAACGTCTTCGGCGTAAACCTGATACGCCGCCAGCTGGCTGATTTCGAGAAACGGCGAGCCGAGATCGAGCAGGCGGTTGATCCGCTCGCGAGGCAGCAATTTGCCGCGTGAGGTGTGGCGCTCTTGCGCTTTGGCGCCGCCGCCCTGATGAATGCTGGCGAGCAGGCGCTTGAGGTTCTCGACTTGCTCGGTCATTGCCGCGCTATTGCTGGCAAATTCCGGTGAGCGGGTATTGATCTGGGTGTGCAGGATGGCCATCTGGCGCACTCCGTGAAGTCTGGCGTGAACATGTCGCAGGTAAAGCGCCCCGAAACACAGGGCGCGGGTACATGCGCTTACTTGGTCTCGTTGAACAACTCGCGACCGATCAGCATGCGGCGGATTTCACTGGTGCCCGCGCCGATCTCGTAAAGCTTGGCGTCACGCAGCAAGCGGCCTGCCGGGAACTCGTTGATGTAACCGTTGCCGCCGAGGATCTGGATAGTATCCAGGGCCATTTGGGTGGCACGCTCGGCGCTGTAGAGAATCACCCCGGCAGCGTCTTTACGGGTGGTCTCGCCACGGTCGCAGGCCTGTGCAACCGCGTAGAGATAGGCGCGGCTGGCATTGAGTTGGGTGTACATGTCTGCCACTTTGCCCTGGATCAGCTGGAACTCGCCGATGCTCTGGCCGAACTGCTTGCGGTCATGGATATAGGGAACAATCACATCCATGCAGGCTTGCATGATGCCGACTGGGCCGCCCGCGAGCACCACGCGCTCATAATCGAGCCCGCTCATGAGCACTTTTACGCCGCCGTTTACCGCACCCAGTACGTTCTCGGCCGGCACTTCGACGTCATCAAAGAACAGCTCGCAAGTGTTGGAGCCGCGCATGCCAAGCTTGTCGAACTTGTTACCGCGGCTAAAGCCTTTCCAGTCACGCTCAACAATAAACGCGGTAATGCCGTGCGGGCCTTTTTCCAGATCGGTCTTGGCGTAGATCACGTAGGTATTGGCATCCGGCCCATTGGTGATCCAGGTCTTGCTGCCGTTCAGCACGAAGTGATCACCGCGACGATCGGCGCGCAGCTTCATCGAGACCACGTCGGAACCGGCATTCGGCTCACTCATGGCCAGTGCGCCGATATGCTCGCCCGAGATCAACTTCGGCAGGTACTTGGCCTTCTGCTCGGCGGTGCCGTTGCGGTTGATCTGGTTAACGCACAGGTTGGAGTGGGCGCCATAAGACAAACCAACCGATGCCGAGCCCCGGCTGATCTCTTCGATGGCGATTACGTGGGCCAGATAACCCAGACCGGCGCCGCCGTATTCTTCGCTGACGGTGATGCCCAGCAGGCCCATGTCTCCGAATTTCTTCCACATGTCGGCAGGGAACAGGTTTTCGCTGTCGATGGCGGCGGCGCGTGGTGCCAACTCAGAGGCGACAAATGCGCGGGTCTGGTCACGCAACATGTCGAGGGTTTCGCCGAGTGCAAAGTTCAGGGACGGATAGCTCATGGGATCACCTTGTTTTTGTCTGTTGTGGAGGCAACGCGAGGTCAGCCTCTATTAACAATTTTGTTTAGGTTTAAGGATTAACAGTCTGTTTCTTATCAAGTTCTGCCATCGCGAGCTGGCAGCGCTCTTCGGCCGTGTCGAGTTCTAGCTGCATCTGCTGGATATCCAGCAACTGTTGCTCGAGCTGTGCACGGCGTTCGGCAATCTTGCTCATGAATGTTTGCAGTTGTTTGCGATTGCCCTGACCGGGATCGTAAAGCTCGATCAGCTCTTTGCACTCGGCCAGTGAAAAACCGATGCGCTTGCCGCGCAAAATCAGCTTGAGCGTGACCTTGTCCTTGCTGCTGTAAATACGCTCCTGGCCCCGACGCTCCGGGCTGAGCATCGACTGCTCTTCATAAAAACGAATGGCGCGGGTGGTGATGTCCAGTTCGCGGGCCAGCTCGGAAATAGAGTAAGTCGGCATTGATGCAGCTCTCTTGTTTACCTTTACGTTAACGTAAAGCTGCATCTGTATCCTGTCAAGCGCAAGCAGGCGAATTATTCAGTGATTTGATTACGACGATGGCAGGGGCAATCAACGCCTGTGTTCGTGCTAATAATAGGCATATGACCAACCGCCCAGGGACCGGCTCCACGCCATGAGTATCAGCAAAGGCACTATTTCCATTCGCCTGGTAAATGAGGCGCTGTACGAATGGCAAACCGCTGGCCATCCGGTCACGGCGCTGCTCGAGCGGGCGGGGATTGCCAGTGAACTGCTGGATAAACCTTTTAGCAGGGTCACGGCCAAGCAATACGCGCAATTGTGGCTGGCGCTGGCGCAGGAGATGGATGACGAATTCTTTGGCATGAACCCGCGGCGCATGAAGGTTGGCAGCTTTGCTTTCCTGGCGCGCACAGCAGTTAAAGAGCCCACCCTTGAAGGTGCGCTCAGAGAAATTGTGCGGTTCTTACGCCTGGTGATGGATGACTTCAAGGTTGAGACACAAATTAGCGGCGGCATGCTTGAGTTGAGTGTTGCCACGGCAGGTAAGCCCCCGCGCCGGGCGTTTACCTACTTCACGCTATGGATGATCGTGCACGGTTTAATGTGTTGGCTGGTGGGCCGGCGCATCGCAATTATTGCGATTGACTTGCAGTGTGCCAAACCCGATTACATCGAAGATTATCGGGTGATGTTCAGCGACAACCTGCGTTTCAACCAGCCTCGTTCGCGCTTGCTGCTGAACACCGATTGCCTGGACTTTGCCATCCGCCGTACGCCCGAGGAATTGAGCGAGTTTTTGCACACATCGCCGCAGGGGATTCTGGTGCGCTACCGCGACTCCCAGAGCTACGCCGCACGGATCAAAGCTTACTTGCGCGGGCAGAGGCCCGATCGCTGGCCCGATATTGAAGCGGTGGCTGCGCATTTCTTCATCTCGCCCGCCACTTTGCGGCGCAAGCTCGCGCACGAAGGGCAATCGTTCCAGAGCCTTAAAGATCATGTGCGCCGCGATCTGGCCATAAGCCACCTGAATAAGGGTGAACAGAATTACGCAGAGTTGGCTTACGCGCTGGGTTATGCCGACAGCAGCGCATTCTACAAGGCCTTCAAAAAATGGACCGGCACCACGCCCGGCCAGTATTGCGCGATGGTTTTTGGCAGCGGTGAACACGGCTAAAACCGCTGAGCTGATTGTCCAATCTGCTCAGCGAGATTGATCCCGCAGGACATTGCCGAAAGCCACGGCGAGCGCGACTATCGAGTCACTCCAACAACAATCATTCAGGAGTTGCCCGATGGTCGATTACTTTGCTGCTGCCAAAAGTTTTGATTTTCGCCGCGCCGCCGAACAGTCGCTGGCCGGTACGCCAGACAGCCTAAATGCCTGCATTGAATGCTGCGATCGCCACGCATTGCCGGGGCGGATTGCGCTGTTCTGGGAAGGCCGCGATGGCAGCAGTGCCAGTTACACCTTCGATTACCTGCAGGAGCAGGCTGCCCGGTTTGCCAATTTCCTGCACAGCCAGGGCGTGACAGCCGGAGATTGCGTCTCGGGCATGTTGCCGCGCAATGTCGAGTTGCTTATCACCATTCTTGGCACCTGGCGCTTGGGAGCGGTTTATCAGCCCCTGTTCACTGCATTCGGGCCCAAGGCTATCGAGCACCGGGTTAATACCGCCGGCTCCAAATTTATAGTCACCGATGCCGCCAATCGCAGCAAACTCGATGAGGTTGAGTCGGCTGCGCAGTGCATCACGGTGTCCGGCCCCAAAGGTGTGGGCATTGCGCAGGGCGACTTCAGTTTCTGGGCTGAGCTTGAGCGCCAGCCCGATACATTCGCGCCCGTTATGCGCACCGCTGAAGACCCGTTCCTGATGATGTTCACCTCGGGTACCACCGGCCTTGCCAAGCCCGTGCCGGTGCCACTCAAGGCGATTCTCGCGTTTACACATTACATGCGCGACGCCGTGGGTTTGCGCGCCGAAGACGCATTCTGGAACGTCGCCGATCCGGGCTGGGCTTATGGCCTTTACTACGCCGTTACCGGGCCGTTGGCGATGGGCCATCCGACTTTGTTCTACGAAGGCGCATTTACCGTCGAGAGCACGTGTCGGGTCATCCGCAAATACCGCATTACCAATCTGGCCGGCTCGCCAACTGCCTACCGCTTATTGCTGGCTGCCAAGGCCGAGGTCGAGCCGCTGCTCAAAGGCCGTTTGCGTGCAGTGAGCAGCGCGGGCGAGCCGCTGACGCCGGAAGTGATCCGCTGGTTTGCCGACGGTTTGCAAACCACCATCCATGATCACTACGGGCAGACCGAGCTGGGCATGGTGCTGTGCAATCACCACGGTTATGAGCATCCGGTGCGCATTGGCGCCGCCGGTTACGCAGTGCCGGGCCATCGCGTGGTCGTCGTGGATGAGGCATGCAACGAGTTACCGGTTGGTCAGCCCGGCAATCTGGCGGTGGACATGAGTCAGTCGCCGCTGTTCTGGTTCCCGGGTTATCAAGGCATGAACACCAAGGCATTTGCCGGCAAATACTACTTAAGTGGCGACACCGTCGAGCTTAATGACGATGGCAGCATCAGTTTTGTGGGGCGCGCCGATGATGTGATCACCACGTCGGGTTATCGCGTGGGGCCGTTTGATGTCGAGAGCGCGCTGATCGAGCACCCGGCCGTTATCGAAGCGGCGGTAATCGGCAAGCCCGATCCTGAACGAACAGAGGTAGTTAAGGCGTTTGTCGTGTTGCATGCGCAATACCGGGCGGATGTCGCGTTGGGTGAAGAGTTGCAGCAGTACGTGCGCAAACGCCTGTCTGCCCATGCTTACCCGCGTGAAATTGAATTTGTCAGTGAGTTGCCGAAAACCCCCAGCGGCAAGATTCAACGGTTCTTGCTGCGCAATCAGGAAATCGCTAAAGCGCAGACGGCGCTGTCGGCATAAGGCAACAATTACGGGCGGCAATGGCCACTCGTTTCCAAGTTAAAGCAGGAAGTAGGTTATGCAGATTAGCCAGCAGGTTTTTGTCGTTACCGGCGCATGTTCAGGATTGGGTCTGGCCACCAGTCGCGCCTTGGTTGCGCGTGGCGCCAAGGTATTAATGGCCGACATCAATGCCGACGCGGGTGCTGCGCTGGCCCATGAGTTGGGCGACGCTGTGCGCTTTGTGGCGGTGGATATTACCGATGAGGCGCAAGCCGCGGATGCCATCAGTGCAGCGCTGCAGGCCTTCGGTAAGGTGAATGGTCTGATTAACTGCGCCGGCGTTGCCCCTGCCGAAAAACTCCTAGGGCGCAAAGGCGTGCATGCGCTTGAGAGCTTCAAGCGGGTGATGGATATCAACGTCAACGGTACGTTCAACATGCTGCGCCTGGCTGCCGAAGCCATCGCTAATGGCCAGCCCGACGCTGGCGGTGAGCGTGGCGTGATTATCAATACTGCCTCGGTCGCGGCCTTCGACGGGCAAATTGGCCAGGCTGCGTATGCCGCCTCGAAGAGCGCGGTGGTCGGGCTGACCTTGCCCTTGGCCCGCGAACTGGCACGTTCGGGCATCCGCGTGATGTGCATTGCTCCCGGCATTTTCGAGACGCCGATGATGGCCGGCATGCCGCAAGAGGTGCGCGATTCTCTGGCGGCCAATGTGCCGTTCCCACCGCGCTTGGGCAAACCCGATGAATACGCCGCGCTGGCCCTGCACATTATTGAAAACAGCATGCTCAATGGTGAAGTGATTCGCCTCGATGGCGCGCTGCGCATGGCCGCAAAATAAGGAGACTGATGATGAACGACCCGATTGTAATTGTCAGCGCTGCCCGTACCGCAATGGGCGGCTTTATGGGCGACTTCAAGTCGTTGTCTGCTGCCCAGTTGAGCGCCGCTGCAATCAAGGCAACCCTGGCGCGTACAGGCGTCGGCGCCGATGCGATTGATGAGGTGCTGATGGGCTGCGTTCTGCAAGCCGGGCAAGGCCAAGCGCCAGCACGACAAGCGGCGCTCGGTGCGGGTTTAGCGCAAAGCACCGTATGTTCGACCATCAATAAAATGTGCGGCTCAGGCATGAAAGCAGTCATGCTCGGCCACGATGGCCTGCTTGCCGGCAGCGCTAATGTAGTGATTGCTGGCGGCATGGAGAGCATGTCGAATGCGCCATATCTGCTCGACAAGGCACGTGGCGGTTATCGCATGGGCCACGGTCAGGTGCTGGATCACATGTTCCTCGATGGCCTTGAAGATGCTTATGACAAGGGCCGGCTGATGGGCACCTTCGCCGAAGACTGCGCTGAGGCTTATGGCTTTAGCCGCGAAGAGCAGGATAACTTCGCCATTACATCGCTGACCCGCGCGCAAAAGGCCATGAGCGAAGGTCGGTTCGACGCCGAGATTGTTGCGCTCGATGCGCCGCAAGGCCGCGAAACCGTAAACATCGGCAAAGATGAACAGCCGCCAAAGGCGCGTATCGACACAGAGTGTGTAAAAACACTTTCTTATAGTGCGTGCCACAGCCCATTGCTCCTGGGCGTGGCGATTTCCCGATTATTTACCACGACCAGCGCCGGTAACGCTTCAAAGCGCGTATGAAGCGCTTTGGCACCTCTTGGAGCAGTCAAAGCCCGGCTTTTACGGCACTCATGCCGTCGACGAG